>NZ_NFIO01000017.1:0-33266 GCF_002159425.1 Alistipes sp. An31A | reverse complement strand
CTACGCGTTGATTCACCGCCTGCCAGCGCGCCTCGCTCCCACCCCCGAAGTCCCTCAGAAGGGCCCCGGAAGGCCCCTCCGAGGCCCCCGCCGGGGAAATTCTTTCGCGGCCGGAGGCGGAAATCCGGGAAAATCTTTATAAATTTGTCTTGTCACGACTCAACGAACAAGACAATGAAGCATCTCTGCACCTTGTGCTGCGCCGCGCTGCTCGCGCTCTCGGCCGCAGCCCAGCCCGGCTACCGTCCGACTCCGGAAAACCTTGCCTCGCGGCAGCAGTTCACCGACGCCCGTTTCGGCATCTTCCTCCACTGGGGGCTCTACGCCATGCTGGCGCAGGGCGAGTGGGCGATGACCAACCTCGACCTGAACTACCGCGAATACGAAAAGCTCGCCGGAGGCTTCTATCCGGCCAAATTCGACGCCCAAGCCTGGGTGACGGCCATCCGCGAAGGCGGGGCGCGCTACATCTGCTTCACGACGCGCCACCACGACGGATTCTCGATGTTCCACACCGCGCAGTCGCCCTACAACATCGTCGACGCGACGCCCTTTGCCCGCGACGTGCTGAAGGAGCTCTGCGACGAGTGCCACCGTCAGGGCATCCGCATCCACTTCTACTACTCGCTCATCGACTGGTGGCGCGAGGATGCCCCGCGCGGCCGCACGGGGCTCGGCACGGGACGCCCCGAAGGGACGGAGGACGCCGACAGCTACTTCGCCTTCATGAAGGCGCAGCTCACCGAGCTGCTGACCAACTACGGCGAGGTGGGGGCCATCTGGTTCGACGGCGTCTGGGACCAGGACCGCAACCCCGACTTCGACTGGCGGCTCGACGAGCTCTACGCGTTGATTCACCGCCTGCAGCCCGCCTGCCTGATTATCAACAACCACCATCTGGACCCCTTCGAGGGTGAGGACGCCCAGGTCTTCGAACGCGACCTGCCGGGCGAGAATACGGCGGGCTACTCCGAGCAGGGAATCAGCCAGCTGCCCCTCGAGACCTGCCAGACGATGAACGGCATGTGGGGCTACAAGATTACGGACCAGAACTACAAATCCTCCGACGAGCTGATTCGCTACCTGGCGGGTGCGGCCGGACGCGGCGCCAACCTGCTGCTCAACATCGGCCCGCAGCCCGACGGCGAGCTGCCCGCGGCGGCGCTCGAGCGGCTCGAGGAGATGGGCTCGTGGCTCCGCACCAACGGGCAGACCATCTACGGCACGCAGGCCGGACCGGTCGAGCCCCGCAGCTGGGGCGTCACCACGCGCAAGGGGGAGAAGGTCTATGTCCACATCCTCGACTGGCCCGACACGGAGCTCTTCCTGCCGCTGCCGGCCTCGCAGCTGCGCGTGACGGGCGCCGTGCGCTTCGCCGACGGAACGAAGGTGCGCTACCACCAGGACAACACGGGCATCACGCTCCGCCTCCCCGAGCGGCCCGAGACGCCCGACTGCATCATCGAACTCACCACCGCCCGATAGGCGGCCCCTTGCTCCGGGGGCGGCGGCTTTCGTCGGCCCCGGAGCTTTTTTTTCACGCCGCCGAAGAGGCGCCCACCGCACGGGCGGGGCGCTTCCCGGCCGCAAAAACCCATCGATCCATGAACAAGTTAACCCTGCTTCTGCTGCTGCCGTGGCTCGCCGTTGCAACCGCGGCGGCATCGCCCCAGCCGCCCGCCGATTCGACGGCCCTGGCCGACGAACGGCGTGAAACGGCGCTCATGCGCGAACTCCGTCGCGAGAGCGAATGCCTCCCCGAAGAGGGCGACCTCGTGTGGCGGGCCCGCTTCGAGGGGACCGACAGCGTCCGCACGGCCGGGGAGCTCTACCGCAAAATCCACACTATCCTGCACGACACGTGGCGTTCGCCCGGCAGCGAGGAGCTCCTCACCGAGGAGGAGAACCGGCTCCACGCCCGCATGCTGCTCACCCACACGGCCTCGAACCAGCGCTTCGGCTACAGATTCGAATGCCGCGTGCGGATGCTGCGCGAGGAGGCGGCCGCCGAGGTCGAGCTCCGCTGCACGGAGGTGCAGTTCAACAACGAGGTGAAACGCCCGACCGAGTGCTTCCCCTTCCGGGACGACGCCGGAGTACCCTTTGCCGTCAAGAAGCGGGAATTCGCCCAGCTGCTGCAGCTGGAGAGCGCCCTGCGCACGCTGCGCCAGGGGCTTCGCTTCGAGCTGGCCGGAGGGTTGTAGCGGCTCTTCCGCCGCCGGACAAAGAAAAAGAGGCCGTTCCCTCCCTTGCGGAAGGAACGGCCTCCTCTTTGTTCGCTTTTCCTTTTGCGTTCTACGCTCCGCGCCCGGACTTTTCAAGCAGCGCCGGCCCCATTGCTCCGCGCCCGGACTTTTCGAACCGCGTCAGCCCCATTGCTCCGCGCCCGGACCTTTCGAACCGCGTCGGCCCCATTGCTCCGCGCCCGGACCTTTCGGGCCGCGTCGGCCCCATTGCTCCGCGCCCGGACTTTTCGGGCCGCGTCAGCCACGCCGGCCCGCATCGGCCCCGCCGGGCCGTGCCTCCGGCAGAGGCCTCCCCCCCGCGGCGCTGCGGCGCCTCAATGCAGCAGCTTCAGCCCGACGATACCGACGAGGATGAGGGTCAGACAGCACATCCGGCCGACCGTGAGCGCATCGCCGAAAAAGAGGACCCCGAGCACCACCGTGCCGACGCCGCCGATGCCGGTCCAGACGACATAGGCCGTACCCATGGGGATACTCCGCTGGGCCAGATAGAGCAGCCATCCGCTCAGCGCCATCGACACCACCGAGAAGACCAGAAAGAGTCCGTGATAGCGGGGAGAACTCCCCGCGAGCTTGAATCCGAGCGGCCAGCCCATCTCGAAGAGGCCGGCCAGCAGAAGCAGCAACCACGCCATAAGCAATCTTGTTCCGTTTCACCGGCAAAGATAATACACCGGCGGGATTCGCTGCATCGCCTGCCCCGGCAAATTGCAGGACAGCACAACGCCCGGCCCCTCCAGTCCCTCCGGCCCCGGCAAAATACCGGATTGCACGCCGCCGCGCCCCCGCTGCCCGGCCACGCCGGGCCACCGCATCGGCCGAGCACCCCGGCCAAAGCATCGGCCGAGCAGCCGGCCGCCACCCGTCAAGGCTCCGGGACCGGACGCACACCGCGCACGACGCCGCCCACCCCGACCGCTCCCTGCCGCGCTCCGTCACACGCCGCCGCACGCGGACCGCACGGCCGCCGATTCGTTCCGCGCCCTCCCCGCTCCCCGGCACAAAAAAAACGACGGGCGGCCGGAAGTCCGTACCCATGGTACACTCCCGGTCGTCCGTCGCTCGTCATAACCCACCATCCCACCCGCCCCCGAGGGGGCTCCGGTCCGAACCTGTTCGCTCCACAACCCGTTCGACCTCCGGTTCGAACCGCTTCGTCGTCTCCCCCTCCGCCGCACGCACGCCTCCCTGCGTGAGGCGCCGCGCATGCGGCTTCGGAGGGGCATAAAAAGGTCGGGCCCGGAAATCCGGACCCGACCCGTCGTCAGCCTTTATGCAAGGCCGTGAACTATTTCACCTCTTCGAACTCTACGTCCTCGGGCTGGCCGTTGTTGGCACCGCCCTGTGCGCCTGCATTGCCCTGAGCCTGCTGGCCGGCATTCTGCTGAGCACCGGCAGCACCCTGAGCCTGCTGCTGCGAGTAGATGTCCTGCGAAGCGGCCTGCCATGCGGCGTTCAGCTCGGCGATGGCCGTGTCGATAGCCGCAACGTCGGCGTTCTTGTGCGCCTCCTTCAGCTTGCCGAGGGCCGACTCGATGGCTGCCTTCTTGTCGGCAGGCAGCTTGTCGCCGTACTCCTTGAGCTGCTTCTCGGTGGCGAAGATGTTCGAGTCGGCAGCGTTAATCTTGTCGATACGCTCCTTCTCCTGACGGTCCTTCTCCTCGTTGGCCTTCGCCTCGTCACGCATGCGCTGAATCTCCTGCTCGGTCAGACCCGACGATGCCTCGATGCGAATCTTCTGCTCCTTGCCCGTGCCCTTGTCCTTGGCCGATACGTTCAGGATACCGTTGGCATCGATATCGAACGTCACCTCAATCTGAGGCACGCCACGCGGAGCGGCCGGAATGCCGTCGAGGTGGAAGCGGCCAATCGACTTGTTGTCGCGGGCCAGCGGACGCTCGCCCTGGCATACGTTAATCTCTACCGAAGGCTGGTTGTCGGCTGCCGTCGAGAAGACCTCGCTCTTGCGGGTAGGAATCGTCGTGTTGGCGTCGATGAGCTTGGTCATCACACCGCCCAGCGTCTCGATACCGAGCGACAGCGGCGTCACATCAAGCAGCAGCACATCCTTCACTTCGCCCGTCAGCACACCGCCCTGGATAGCGGCGCCCACAGCAACCACCTCGTCGGGGTTTACGCTCTTGTTGGGCGTCTTGCCGAAGAACTGCTCGACAATCTTCTGCACAGCGGGGATACGGGTCGAACCGCCGACCAGAATCACCTCGTCGATATCGCTGGCCTGCAGACCGGCGTCACGCAGCGCAAGCTTGCAGGGCTCGACCGTCTTCTGAATCAGATGGTCGCACAGCTGCTCGAACTTGGCACGCGTAAGCGTCATGACCAGGTGCTGCGGAATGCCGTTTACAGGCATGATGTAGGGCAGGTTGATTTCGGTCGAAGTCGACGACGAAAGTTCAATCTTGGCCTTCTCTGCAGCCTCCTTCAGGCGCTGCAGAGCCATCGGGTCCTGACGCAGGTCGATGTTGTGCTCGGCCTTGAACGCCTCGGCCATGTAGTCGATAAGCACGTGGTCGAAGTCATCACCTCCCAGGTGCGTATCGCCGTTGGTCGACTTAACCTCGAAGACACCGTCGCCCAGCTCCAGGATGGAGATATCGAACGTACCGCCACCGAGGTCGTATACGGCAATCTTCATATCCTTGCCCTTCTTGTCCAGACCGTAGGCAAGCGCTGCGGCCGTAGGCTCGTTGATGATTCGGCGAACCTTCAGACCGGCAATCTCGCCCGCCTCCTTCGTGGCCTGACGCTGCGAGTCGGAGAAGTAGGCCGGCACGGTGATGACCGCCTCGGTTACCTCCTGGCCCAGATAGTCCTCGGCCGTCTTCTTCATCTTCTGCAGAATGATGGCCGAAATCTCCTGAGGCGTGTAGAGACGTCCGTCGATGTCGACACGGGGCGTGTTGTTGTCGCCGCGGACAATCGAATAGGGCGCGCGGGCCACATCGGCCGTAACCTGGTCGAAGGTCTCGCCCATGAAACGTTTAATCGAAAAGACCGTGCGCTTCGGGTTGGTGATGGCCTGACGCTTTGCGGGGTCACCCACCTTGCGCTCTCCGTCATTCGTGAAGGCTACGACGGAAGGGGTCGTGCGGTGTCCCTCGGAGTTGGGAATCACCACGGGCTCGTTGCCCTCCATCACTGCTACGCAGGAGTTCGTCGTACCTAAGTCAATACCAATAATCTTTGCCATAGTCGTATATGTTTTAATTGTTATTATTCGGTTTCTCTGCCGGCCTCAACCGGCGCGTTACGCCCCCTTCTTGAACAAAGGTTGTACCAAACGACACGTCCTGCCAAATTGGCAGAATATTGGCAGGCTGTGAATGCACCGCGGGGAAAGGGTCTGCCGGAGCGTGTTATTTTGGCAGAAAACCGTGCGCCGCGGCAGCCCTCCGGCACTTCACCAAACGGCAGGCAAAAAAGAAGCCCCTCCGCAGGGAGGGGCCTGAATCATCTCTCAATGACAAATCCGCAGCGCGGCTATTTGTTCTCGTTCAGAATGCGCATTGCATGTTCGAGAATCGTCGTATCGTCCAACGTCACGATGCCACCGTCGGGTCCGGGTTCGAAATGAACGCCAACGCACTCCTTCGCCTCGTGCTTGCCGCCGAAATAATTGCGAATCGTCTCCACGTCGAGTCCTAATTCATCTGCAATGCGCTGCGAGCTGCCGCTGGGCAGTTTGTCTTTGATTCGGCGCAACTCGTTAAATGTGATTATCATATCAGTTGGTTTTAAGTTGATATTTCTACACAACTAAGTTACAACTTTTTTGGATAAATCCAAAATTTCCCTTTCAAAAAATGTAATTGAAGTGTCATAAAAGCGCAACAAAGCAAAGCGGCCGGACCTGCGGCATCCGGACCGACTCGCGACACTGCCAAAGTCGTGCCGAAGGGGCCTCGGGCGGTGCGAGTGGTACGGGTGGTCCGGGCCGTGCGGGTGGTGCGGGCAGACCGGCGGTGCGGGTGGAGCCGGTGGCGCGGGTGGTGCGAGCAGTCCGTGCCGTGCGGGAGGTGCGGGCGGGCCGGGCCGTGCAGGAGGTGCGGGCGGCGCAGGCGATGCAGGCGGTGCGGGCGGGCCGTACGGGCAGTGCGGGTGGTGCGGGCGATGCGGGTGGTGCGGGCGATGCAGGCGGTGCGGGCGGTGCAGGCGGTGCGGGCGGTGCTGCGGGCAGTGCGGGCAGTGCAGGCAGTGCAGGCGGCACAGGTGGCGCGGGTGGCGCGGGTGGTGCGGGTGGCGCGGGTGGTGCGGGCAGTACGGGCAGTGCAAGCGGTACGGGCGGTACGGGCACTCCGGGTGGCGCGGGTGGCGCGGGTGGCGCGGGTGGCGCGGGTGGCACGGGTGGTGCGGGCAGCGCGGTCCGTGCGGGCAGCGCGGTCCGTGCGGGCAGTGCAAGCGGCGCAGGCGGCGCGGGCGGCGCGGGCACTCCGGGTGGCGCGGGCAGTGCGGGAGGTCCCGCCTGCACCTGCACCTGCACCTACACCTGCTCCTGCTACTGCGCATGCGACGCGTACGTATATTACGTATATAAAAAAGGACTCCCGGATGCATCTCGTGCACCCGGGAGCCTGTCTCCTTGAATTGTCCTGCGTGTTGAATCGCCTCGCGTATTGAATCACCTTGCATGCGGCCTCCGCATGGGCGCCTCTGCACGGACTCTTCCGCACGTGGCACCTCCGCATGGGCACCTCAGCATCGGGCACCTCCGCATGGGCACCTCAGCATCGGGCACCTCCGCGCGGCCTCCGCATCGGGCACCTCCGCACGCGGCGCTACTCCTCGTCGGCCTCGTCGCTCGGCTCGACGTAAATCTGGAACAGCAGCGGCGTGAAGGGGGGAATCTCCGTCGTTACGGAGGTGGTGGTCGTCGTGGTGGTCGTATCGTCGTAGCCCGAACCGTAACCGTAGTAGTCGTAGTAACCGCCGTAATAGCCGCCGTAGTAACCACCGTAGTAACCGCCGTAGTAGCCGTTCATGCCGTAGTAGCTGTTGGCGTAGTTCAGGTAGTTCAGGTAGTCAAGATAGCTCGACGAATAGCCGCTGGTCGTGGTCGAGGTCGACGACGAACCGCTGACGCCCGACGAACCGTAGGCGTTGGTCGAGGTGGTGACCATCGCGGCCCACTGCCCGAACTTGAGGTTGGGAATCGTATAGTACCAGGCGCTGATGGCACCGCCCTCCTCGGGGGTGTACTCGAAGGCCGAACCCGTCGATTTCACCTCGCCGTAGATGAGTTTCTTCACCTCGTCGATGTTCGTGTCGAAGATGAAGCCGTCGAGGAAGCGGCCGATGTACCAGATTTTGGCCTTGCCGTCCATCTTCACCGAGTCGGTCAGCTCCTTCACGTCGGGATAGGTCCCCTCCTCGGAGCCGAACCGCTCCTTGAGCGCATCGGCGATGTCCTGCTCCAGCTTGTCGAAGGCCGCATAGGGCTCGTAGGCCGACTGGTAGCGCTCCGGGAAGCGAATCGCATCGCCGGGATGGTAGCGGTAGTCGACATAGACCTGCGGCACCGTATCGCAGGCGTTGACCCACCGCTCCGTGATGTTGTAGGGGTGGTTCGCATCGTCGGCCTTCTCGGGACGCTTGTTCTCCTTGGTGTCGTAGACGCGCAGCCCGCCGTCGCCCTCACAGAAGGCGTCGACGGCCGAGCCCTCGCTCTCGAGCGGGTTCTTCACCGTATCGCAAATCGTCATCGTCACGATGAACGGGCGGTTGGTGTCGAGCGTATACTGACCCTCGTAACCGCCGTCGCCCTCCGCGCCGCCGACCACCGACGAGGGCATGTAGAGCACCACCTCGGAGCCTTCGCGCAGCAGAATCTCGCGCGATTCGAAGCCGCGTTCGTTCTTGTACTTCTCGTAATAGGTCTCGCCCAGCGTCAGCGTGTTGCGCATCGCCAGACGCGTACCCTCAATCAGCGACGTGTTGATTTCGCCGCAGTAGCGGTAATAGGGCACATAGTGCGTATATTTGGTGAAGGTGCCGGCCAGCTTGGCATCCATCTCCCGACGCGTCAGGATGATGTTGCCGCTCAGGTCGCGCCCCGAGAAGTCAAACTTCACCCAGCAAATCGTATCGTTGATGGGGGCGGCATCCTTGTTGCCCACCTTCAGCACGTCGACGTAGTAGCCGCCATCCTCCTGCAGGTTCTCCTCCAGGTCGGGACGGTTGAGGCGTATCCACGAGGCAAGCGCCATCTTCTCGTAGGTGGCATAGGATTCGCTCTCCTCCTTGGCGCACGAAGGCAGCAGAAGGGCCAGCAGGAGCGCCGCGGCGAGCAGTGTGTGTCCAAAAAACTTCATATCTCCGGTTTCGTTCGTTTCGTTCGTTTCTCGTTGTCTCTCATCATGCGGTCCTCCGGGCTAATCGACGCCGTTGACCGTGAAGAAGATGGCGACGGCGCTCTCGCGCGGGATGGTGGCGAAGTTCGTATCGCCGTAGGCCATGTTGTAGGTCATGTAGCACTCCACCTCGTCGCCCTGGCGACACCCAAGTAACGCCAGTTCGAGCCCTTTTATTATTCCGCTCTGACCCAAAGTGAGCTCCATGGGTTCGAATTTCCACACCCCGGGGGTGAGCCCCGCCTCGTAGAGCGCCTGCTCCAGGTCGGGGTCGTTCGTAAAGAAGGGCATGTCCGAGTCGGTGATGTTGCGCATCGAGAAGACGTAGGCGCGGAAGGTGATGCTCACGCGCGAGCCCGACTGTACCTCGGCACGCGACGCGCGCCCCGAATCGTAGTAGTTCGAGATGTAGCGGTAGACCGTATTGCCCTTGGCCGTATAGAAGGGGGGATTCTCGTCGGGCGACTCGGCGACGGCCTCCTCCGAGATGAGCTGCGGCGCGTGCGTCGAGGTGAGGAACGAGACGATGCTGTTGCGCTGGTTGGGCAGCGTCTCCTCCTCCTGCGAGCAGCCCGCAAGCAGCAGAAGCGCCGCCAGCAGGCCTGTGAGCTTGTATCGGGTCATATTCATCGGCATACAATCGTGCAAATTTACAAAAACAATCCGAATTCACAGCAAGGAACGCGAAAAAAGGGACGAATCGTCTGCCGACGGACCAAAAAAAAGGACGGGGAAGCGTCCGTGCGCTATCCCCGCCGATAATGGTCGTGCCTCGGGTCCTGCATCCGTTGCAGGGCGTGCTGCCGGTGCATGTGGACAAGAACCACACCCAGGACGGCCAGCACGAAGAGGCCGAGCAGTACAAGAATGAATCCGAAGGGTATCTCCGTCATGGCTCGATGCGTTTAGCGCGGTGCCGACATGACACCGCACCCGGTCGGGTGCAAATCGGCTGCCACAAACGCTCCCGAGAGGCCGGCGGAGCTGCAAAAAGCCCGTTCAGAGCATCTTCAGAGCCATGCGCACCATCTCCTCGACGGGAGCCGAGGGGTGTTCGCGGGCCAGCTTGCGCACGGCCTTCTCGGCCGCCCCCTTCGGGAAGCCGAGCATGACCAGCGCGGCGAGCGCCTCGTCGCACGTCTGGTCGTCGGGCCCGGCCGGCACGGCCTCCGAGGTGTCGAGCCCCGTGAGCTTGCCGCTCAGCTCGACGATGATTTTCTGCGCCGTCTTGAGGCCGAGCCCCTTGACGTTCTTCAGCAGCACGACGTTGCCCGACCCGATGATGCCCTGCAGCTCGCGGGGCGAGTAGGTCGAGAGAATCATCCGCGCCGTATTGCCCCCCACGCCCGAGACGCCGAGCAGCAGGCGGAAGAGCTCGCGCTCGACCTTCGAGGCGAAGCCGTAGAGCAGCTGCGCATCCTCGCGCACGATGTGGTGGACGTAGAGCTGCGCCTGCTCCGCATGCTCGATTTCCGTATAGGTCTGGAGCGAGATGTTGAGGTAGTAGCCCACCCCGCCGACGTCGATAACGGCGTATGTCGGAGCGAGTTCCGCCACACGGCCGCTTATATATTCGTACATGGTCTCAAAAATTAAGGGATAACGGGCAAAAATAAAGATTTTTTTTTACCTTTGTCGGAACAAAGTTGCATAAAAAACTCAAAAAATCAGACTCGATATGAAAAACATTTTGCTCACGGCGTGCATTGCGGCCCTCTCGCTGACGGCCTGCGACTCGAAAAGCGGCGCCGAGACGACGGCCGCCACTCCGGCCGCAACGACCGAGGCAACCGGCTGCGGCGAGGTCGCATACGTGCAGGTGGAGGCCGTGCTCGCGCAGAGCGACCTCTTTCTGACCGAGGGCGCCGCCCTGCAGGCCAAGACCGAGAAGGCCCAGAAGAGCTGGGCGCAGAAGGAGCAGAACCTCCAGTATGAGGCTGCCCAGCTGCAGGAGAAGTACCAGAAGGGGCTCATCACCACCAACGACGCCCAGGCCCAGCAGCAGAGCATCGAGAAGCGCGTAGCAGCCTACCAGAGCTCGGCCCAGAAGGAGGCCCAGACGCTCGACGAGGAGAACTACGTCTTCAACAACCGCGCCCAGGACCTCATCCACCGCGCCATCCGGGCCATCAACGCCGACGGCCGCTACAGGCTCATCGTCAACGCTTCGGCCCTGCTCGATGCCGACACGACGCTCAACATCACCCCGGCCGTGCTGGCCAAGGTGAACGAGCTCTACGCCGCCGACAAGAAGGCTGCCGAGAAGAAGTAGCGCGCAGCGCGACGCTTCGTCCGACCCCAAAACGGGATGTCCGCCTCCGGGCGCGGCATCCCGTTTTTTGTGCCGTGCCGGGTTTTCGGTGCCGGGGTTCGGTGCCGGGGTTCGGTGCCGGGGTTCGGTGCCGGGGTTCGGTGCCGGGGTTCGGACGCCAGTTTTGGGACGCTGAGAAAGCCCCCTACCGCCCCTGCCCGTGAACCGCTGCTTTTCCGCACTCAGTACCCCCCGTCCCCGGCATCGCCCCGGGATAAGCCCGGTAGCGTTCCGACATTGCCCAGGTAATCCTCCCGCTATCGTCCCTGCCCCCGGTCGGCAGCCGGCCGCCAGGGACCCGGCAGGCAGGCGCATCCGCGGCTGCGGGCCGTCCCCCGCAACAAATCGGGGCGGATGGCGGAAAGTCTCCAAATTTTTCCTACATTTGCTCCGTAATAACCGTACGTACCGCTCTATGGGTTTCGTTCCATTCACATTCATCGACTTCATCGACATCGTCCTCGTCGCCGCCATCATGTACTGGATTTACCGGATGACGAAGGGGACCAACGCCCCCTATATCCTCTCGGGCATCATCGCCATCTATCTGCTGTGGGTCGTGGTCAAGACGCTCAACATGGAGTTGCTGTCGACCATCCTCGGGCAGTTAATCAGCGTCGGCGCCATCGCCCTGATTATCGTCTTCCAGCCCGAGCTGCGCCGCTTCCTGCAGGTCATCGGCATGCGTCAGAAGCACTTCAACTTCATCACCCGCATCTTCTCGGCCGGTGACGACCCGGCACAGACCAACATCGTCCCCATCGTCACGGCCTGCCGCGAGATGGCCGAATCGATGACCGGAGCGTTAATCGTCATCGGCCAGCAGAGCGACCTGAGGCTCATCGCCGAGGGCGGCATCGCGCTGGACGCCAAGGTCTCCACGCCGCTGCTCAAGAACATCTTCTTCAAAAACGCTCCGCTCCACGACGGCGCCGTGCTCATCGAGGGCGACCGCATCGTGGCGGCGAAGTGCATCCTGCCCGTCACGCAGAGCGCCGTGCCCAAATCCTACGGCACGCGCCACCGGGCGGCCATCGGCATGAGCGAGATTTCCGACGCCATCATCATCGTCGTTTCGGAGGAGACGGGCCACATCTCCATCGCGCAGGGGGGCAACATACGGCGCGACATCGACCCCTCGCGGCTCCAGCAGACGCTGCAGCGCTACCTGAGCATCAACACGCGCAAGCGCACCAAGGGCGAGGTGGCCGAATAAACAGAAGGCCGGGCACCGCACCCCGCCGCCCCAAAAAAGCGCCGCGAGCGACCCGCACAAGGCACCACCCCAAAAAGCGCCGCGCCCGAGCGACCCGCACAGGGCACACACCGCCCCAAAAAACAAAGCGCCGCACCACGAGTGCTCCGGCCCGACTTTTCCACCGTGTCCGTCCGAGGCCGGGTACCGCACACCGCCGCCCCAAAAAGCGCCGCGCCGCGGACAATCCATGCGGCATCGACCCCGCGCCGCGAACGACCCATGCGGCAGCCGCCCCACCCTGCGCCGGTACAAAAGCGCATACGACCGTCAAACAACAGGCCCGGGACTCTCCAGTGAGACCCGGGCCCGGTTCATTCAAGGAGGATTGGCGGCAGCTGCCGCTTCCCCGCCGGCCGACGCGTCAGAAGGCACGCACGGCACGGACGTGCTGCGAATAGTTCTTGATTTCGTCGCTGGGCTTGAAGCTCTTGGCATAGAGCCAACCGCCGCTGGCCTCGTACTTGCCCGTCTCGGTCGACGACCAATAGAGGAAGGTGACGCCCTGCGTCTCGAGCGGCGTGCCCTGCACGGCCACCAGCGCGGCATTGACCGCCTCGTGGCTGGCATTGATTTCGGCCATCTCGTTCACGGCCGGGAGGTACCACCCCTCGCCCAGCCCGGCGCACCAGGCAAAGGCCGGGAAGCGCTCCTGCCAGTTGTCCTGGCTCTTGACCTGCTCGAGGTTCACCGCGCCGTTATCCTGGTCGGCCGCACCGACCACATCGATGCCGCGCCCCGTCTGCCAGGGCAGCGAGGTCTCCTCGAGCGACAGAATCTTACCGTGGCGGCCGCCGTCAGTCACGCTGAAGACCACGCCGCGCACGCCCTCCGCTTCGTAATAATCACCTACGCCGTATTTCGGGCTGCACCCGACCAGTGCCGCAAAGCAGACGGCATAGAGCAACAGTTTCATCCGGTTCATAATATCCTTCTTTTATGGTTTTACGATTGGCTTGCTGCAGAAAGAGGGCCGCTCATGCTACATGCCGAACCACTCGCTGGCCCACAGCACCGTGATGTCGACCTTCCAGAGTCCGTCGACCGGCACGAGCATCAGATATTCGGTCTGCTCGCCCACCTTGCACTCGACGTAGGCCACCTCGAGGTTGGGGTTGCCGTTATCCTCGTCCGTCGTGATGCGCTCCGAGACGCACTCGACCTTCACCGGGCCCTGCGCCTTCCGCTTGGCAAGCTCCTCGGGGAACTGCTTCGTACGGGCGATGTCGGCCGTCATGGCCAGCTCCAGCAGGTTGCGGCCGTCGAAGAGGACATAGTCGGCGGCAGCGCTGTCGCCGGCCGTGTAGAGCTCCATGAATCGCTGTGCGACCTCCTTCGGGGTTTTGGGATAGGCGCCCGACTGCCCGGCGCCGCAGGCGGTGATGCTCAGACCGAACATCAGCGCGAAGGTTAAAACGAAAAATTTCTTCATAGGTGTACGTATTTGGGGTTTGAGTTTTCCGCACACAAAGGGGAACTTCCAGCTCCGCCTCTTCAGAGCCGCCATGCGCCTACCCCACACACCTGCCTTCCCGCACTGCTGCGGGTCGGCTCCACACTGCACTTTCGCTTGTGCCGGCAAAGAGTCATCGGTTTCTACAAATTTAACCAATTATTTTCAAAAATCATAGTCCCGGCGTGGTTTAACCGTGTGAAGAGTCCCCGGCCGGGGGAAGAGTCCTCGGCCGAGCGAAGGTCTCCGGCCGGGCGAACAGCGCCCGCCTGCATCCGGGAACTGGCACCAGCGCCCACCGCGACGACCGCAGGCCTCCGTCCGAAAACAAAAACAGCGGCCACAGCAGGCCACCCGCCCGAAAACAAGAAGAGGGACAGCAGCGCCCCTCCGCGACGACCGCAGGCCTCCACAAAAAAAACAAACCAGCGGTGCCCGCGCCCCTTCCGCCCGAAAACAAAAAAAGAGACCGCACCATGTGCGGTCTCTTCCTGTCTCTTCGGATTTTCTGCTCTCTGCCGGGGCAGCCTTCCGCAGAAAAACTACTTGGCGGGAGTCTCCTCGGCCGGTGCGGCGGGCGTCTCTCCGGCCGGTGCGGCAGGAATCTCGGCCTGCGGCATGGCGGCGGGAGCCTCGGTCTCGATGACGCGCTCCTGCAGTGCCTTGGCATCCTCCGTAATGGCGCTGTTGCTCGTCGCTACGAGGCTCTTGTCCATGGCCAGCGTGGCCACGAGGCTCAGCACGACAATCGCGATGGCCATGGCCCAGGTGAATTTCTCCAGGAAGTTCGTGGTTTCACGTACGCCCATCACCTGGTTCGATGCGCCGAAATTGGCGGCCATGCCGCTCTTGGGATTCTGCACCAACACCGCGAGAATCACCAGAACGCTCGCCACAAGTATCAGAGCAATACAAATCGTGTATAACATATCGGATGAATTTTAATTATTTGTTTCTATCCTGCCAATAAGTTCGGCAAAGTAAACACTTTTTTCCGGATTTAGCAAACTTAATTTGCGATAAGTGTCAATCGCTTTCGCGCGAAGCCCCTGTGCGAGGTAAATCTCGGCCAGCTCCTCGCTTACGAGGTCCTCCTCGTCGGTCAGGTCGGCCTCGGTGCGCACCTCGCTCTCGGGCTCCCCCTCCTCGGCGACGATGCGCAGATGCTCCTCGCGCAGGAAGCGGTCGATGATATCCTCCGACGTGAGGAACGTGAGGGCTTCGGCGTCGACCGGCTCCCGTTCGAGCACGCTCTCGCCGCGCCACGGAGCCACCGCCTCGAGCCGCTCGTCGCGCTCGCCGCGCACGAGGGCCCGCACCCGGCGCGCCGTCGCGAACCACTCGAAGCGCTTGAGCAGCGCATCGAGCTCCGCCTCGGAGGGGCGCTCCGACGTCCCGCCCGAAGCCACGTATTGCATGAAATCGGTCATCGCGCAGCCCCTTTTTACCAGTTCGATGCCGACGCCTGGAAGATGTCGGTCACCAGTTTGTCCACAATCAGGGGAATCAGCTCGCCCTCGGCCTCGGTCAGCAGACGCGACGAGTCGTAGTCCTCGTAGGCCGAGAAGGTGCGGTTGAACGACATCTTCTCGTCGAGCGCGTTGGTAAAGCGGACCTTCACCGTGATGGTCAGGCGGTTGAGCAGCGCCGTATCCTCGCTCGAGACGGAGGCCGTCACCGAGGTGTAGTTGGTGATTTCACCCTCGAAGGCGAAGTCGCCCCCCTCGTCCACCTGCACCAGACGCGTACGGCGCGAGAAGATGTCGACCAGCGCCTCGGTGAGCGTCGAGCTCAGGATGGGCGAGACCATCGTGGCGTTGTTGGGGAAGTAGGCCACCGAGAAGGTCTTGGCGTCGGGCGGAATCGAAGCGCCCGAGAGCGAGTACTTGATGGCCACGCCGCAGCCCGAGGGAATCAGCAGGCCGGCAGTGGCGAGCAGCAGAAAAATGAATCGTTTCAACGCGGTATTCTCTTTTTGTTCTGTTCAAAAATTTATGCGGACCCGGAGCTCCGATTATAAGCGGTCCCGGGGCTCAGACAGCTCCTCCCATAAGCAAGCCCGGACAAGCAATCTCGGGGCTCGGGACTACTCCTCGATGCCCAGCTCCTTGATTTTGCGGTAGAGCGTGCGCTCCGACATGAAGAGCTCGGCGGCCGCCTCGCGGCGTCGGCCGTTGTTGTGCTTCAGCGCGCGGATAATCTGCTCGCGCTGCACGTCGGCCTTCGTCTTCTCGTGGGGAGGCTCGTCGGTCACCTCCTCGCTCTCGGCAAAGACCGGAGCCGAAGGCTGCACGCCGCCGCCCGCCGGGGGCGCGGCATAGAGCGGCGCGGAGCTCTGCGCCGTGGTGGGCAGCAGCGCCTTGATGTCGGGCGCCGAGGGCTCGCCGCCGTGGGGCATGCGCTGCATGAGCTCGGCCAGCATGCGCTTCAGGTCGTTGATGTCGGAGCGCATGTCGAAGAGCACCTTGTAGAGCAGCTCCCGCTCGGCGAAGGGCTCCGAGGAGGCCGCCTGGCGGGCAGGACCCGCCGCCACGGAGGTGCCGGCGTTCTGCTCGGGAAGGTAGCGGGCCAGAATCTCGGGGGTGATGAGGCGCGCCTCCTCGACGGCCGAAATCTGCTCGGCGACGTTCTTCAGTTGACGGATGTTGCCCCGCCAGTAGTAGTTGCAGAGCATCTCGCGGGCCGCCGCATCGAGCGTCACCACCGGCATGCGATACTGCTGCGCCACGTCGCTCGCGAACTTGCGGAACAGGAGCGGAATGTCGCCCGGACGCTCGCGCAGCGCGGGCACGACGATGGGCACCGTATTGAGGCGGTAGTAGAGGTCCTCGCGGAAGCGGCCCGAGGCGATGGCCTCCTGCAGGTTCATGTTCGTGGCCGCCACCACGCGCACGTTGGTCTTCTGGACCTTCGACGAGCCGACGCGGATGAACTCGCCCGTCTGCAGCACGCGCAGCAGGCGCGCCTGCGTCGGGAGGGGCAGCTCGGCCACCTCGTCGAGGAAAATCGTACCGCCGTCGGCCTCCTCGAAGTAGCCCTTGCGGGCCTCGAGCGCCCCGGTGAAGGCCCCCTTCTCGTGGCCGAAGAGCTCCGAGTCGATGGTCCCTTCGGGGATGGCTCCGCAGTTCACGGCGATGTATTTGTTGTGCTTGCGCGCCGAATAGGCGTGGATGACCTGCGGGAAGAACTCCTTGCCCACGCCGCTTTCGCCCGTGACAAGGACCGTCAGGTCGGTCGGGGCGACACGCACGGCCACCTCGAGCGCGCGGTCCAGCAACTCGGAGGTGCCGATGATGCCGAAGCGCTGCTTAACAGTCGTAATATCCGTCATTGTTGTCTCTTCTCGGTTTGGGTTTAACGCTCCGAAGCCGCATCGGCGGGCGCTGCCTCCCGGGGCGCTTCATCACCGGCTTCGTCACCGGCCGAAGCCTCCGTCCGAGCCGGGGCATCGGCCTGGTCAGCAGCCTCCGCCTCCACCGCTTCGGGCAGCGGCAGTTCGAGCTCCTCCTCGAGCCGCGCCTCCTGGCGGTTGTGGTAGTAGCCGAAGGCGATGGCCGCCACGGCGAGCAGCGCCGCAACGATGGCCACAATCAGGAAGCGGTCGACACGCCTCCGCTCCGTGGGGCCCACATAGGTGTAGGCGTCGGTGTTCTTGGGAGGACGGCCGTAACGCAGCCCCTTCAGGCAGGGTTCGGGATTCATCTTCGCCGAGGGCGAGACATGCAGTGTTGCGGGACGGGCTTCCGGCTCCGGCTCGGCCGGTTTGGCATGCCCGTGCGAAGCGTGACCGGCCTCTCCGCCGGCATGCTCCGCCGCCGCATGGCCCGCAGCGCCGTCGCGGAGGGGCTCCTCCCCGGCCGGCACGTGTGCATGCGGCTGATATTCGAAGGCAATCGTTCCGTTGGGGCCGCTGCGGAATACACCGAATCCCTCCATCGGATACTCCCCGCCGCTCTGCACGGCATGGCGTACCTCGAAGAGGAAACGGTCAATCTCTCCGGCGGCTTCCAGCTCACTCATCCCTTCCTCGCGCAGCAGCGTACGCAACACACCGTCATCGCGCCGCAGCAGCTCCGTGAAGAGCACGCTTTCGCCCGGCGTCTTGACGACAAAGGCCCCGAATTGAGGTATGACCAGTCGCTTGTGCGACTCCAGATAACGTTCGATTGTACGATATAACACCTTACAAACTGTTGGATTTGTCGCTTCAAAATTACCTTTTTTCGAAGAAAAAACAAAATCACCCCCTATTTTTCAAAATAATCGCCCGAAAAGGCCTCCATCCGGAAAATAATCATTTACTTTGCATCCCGAAACGGGCCGGAATCCGGGTGAGCTACTTTCGCTCCGTCCGGCCCATGTAGCGAAGACGGATTGTTACAAAACCTATAAACGAGTCATGAAAGACAAGTACATCGACCTCATCGAACAGACGTTCGACTTCCCGCAGGACGAGTTTTCTGTCGAGGACAACGAGCTGCATTTCCACGACATTCCGCTCATGGAACTCATCAAGCAGTACGGCACTCCGCTCAAAATCACCTACCTACCGAAAATCTCGCAGCAAATCAACCGGGCCAAGCGCATGTTCAACGTGGCGATGGCGAAGGTCGACTACAAGGGCTCGTACAACTATTGCTACTGCACCAAGTCGAGCCACTTCTCGTTCGTGCTCGAGGAGGCGATGAAGAACGACATCCACCTCGAGACCTCGTCGGCCTACGACATCCACATCATCAACGCCCTCTACGACGGCGGCATCATCGACAAGGACCGCTACATCATCTGCAACGGATTCAAGCGTCCGCAGTATGTCGAGAACATCGCCCAGCTGGTCAACGCCGGCTTCGAGAACACCATCCCGGTGCTCGACAACAAGGAGGAGCTCGACCTCTTCGAGGACGCCTTCACCAAGAAGTGCAAGGTGGGCATCCGCATCGCCTGCGAGGAGGAGCCCAAGTTCGAGTTCTACACCTCGCGGCTGGGTATCCGCTACAACGACATCGTCGAGTTCTACAAGACGAAGCTCAAGAACAGCAAGAAGTTCCAGCTCAAGATGCTCCACTTCTTCATCAACACGGGCATCAAGGATACGGCCTACTACTGGAACGAGCTGCTCAAGTGCATGAACGTCTACTGCGAGCTGAAGGCCATCTGCCCCGAACTCGACAGCCTCAACATCGGCGGCGGCTTCCCCATCAAGAACTCGCTCAACTTCGAGTACGACTACGAGTACCTGACCGAGGAGATTATCGCCCAAATCAAGAACTTCTGCCAGCGCAACGGCATCGAGGAGCCCAACATCTTCACCGAGTTCGGCTCCTTCACGGTGGGCGAGAGCGGCGCGGCGCTCTACTCGATTGTCAACCAGAAGCAGCAGAACGACCGCGAGAACTGGTACATGATAGACTCGTCGTTCATCACCACGCTGCCCGACACGTGGGGCATCGACCAGCGCTACATCATGCTGGCCATCAACAACTGGGACAAGGAGTACCAGCGCGTGCTGCTGGGCGGACTGACGTGCGACAGCGAGGACTTCTACAACTCGGAGTGCCACACCAACGCCATCTTCCTCCCGAAACTCGAGAAGGGGAACACGCAGTACATCGGCTTCTTCCACACGGGAGCCTATCAGGAGGCGCTGGGCGGCTTCGGCGGCATCCAGCACTGCCTCATCCCGGCGCCCAAGCACATCATCATCGACCGCGACAAGTCGGACAACGAGTACTACACGCGCCTCTTCGCCAAGGAGCAGTCCTACCGTTCGATGCTGCGCATCCTCGGCTATTGACGCCCTCCGGGCGCGCTGTAACGCACCTGTAACCCCTCGAAGCGCCTTCCGCCCCTGCGGCGGAGGGCGCTTCGCCGTTTGGCGGAGCATCCCGGCATGTCCGGCAGGGCCCGCCGCCGGCCGCAACGCCGAAAGCCGGGGGCAGACAAACACCGGAGGCCGGGCACAAACGAGGCCCGGAGACCGGAGGGGCACAGACAAACGCCGGAGGCCGGGGGCAGACAAACACCGAAAGCCGGGGGCAGATAAACACCGGAGGCCGGGCACGAACGAGGCTCGGAGGCCGGGGGCACGAACAAACACCGGAGACCGGACACAAACAAAACCCGGAGGCCGGGCACAAACGAACCCGGAGGCCGGGGACACAAGCAAAACACGGAGGCCGAGCACAAACGAAGCCCGGAGGCCGGCGCGGATGAACCGCAGCACCGACTTCCGGGCTTCAGATTGTGCGGAGGGGACGGCCGCCCCCCTTGTCAACGCACGCGCAGCGTACGGCCGATGCGCAGCGTCGTCGTCCGCGTGATGCCGTTCAGCGCGCAGAGGCGCGAAACGGTGGTGCCGTAGCGGATGGCGATGTGTCCCAGCGTATCGCCCGAGCGAATCTTGTGGTAGCGGCGCGCCGCCTGCTCGGCAGCCTCCTTCTTGTCCTGCTTCTCGTTGGCCAGCTCATCCTCGAAATCCTGCCCCGCCTTCGAATAGATGCTGAAGAAGGATTTCTTGAGCAGGAAGGTCTCGCGGCAAAGAACCCCCTTGCGGAAGTCGATGAGGCGCTCGGGGTCGAACGACTGGCCATAATAGCGCGTCTCGAAGTGGAGGTGGGGTCCCGTCGAACGGCCCGTCGAGCCGCCCAGACCAATCACCTGTCCCGCCTCGACCCACTGATTGGGCTCGACCAGACGCTCCGAGAGGTGGCCGTAGTAGGTCTCCAGACCGTTGTCGTGGCGGATAATCACCAAATTGCCGTATCCGCCGCGGTTGTACTCCGAGATGCGCACCCGGCCGCTGAAGGCCGCATAGACTGTGTCGCCCGTCTTCAGCGGCAGGTCGATGCCCTGATGCGCACGGCCGCGGCGCAGGCCGTAGCGTCCGCGCGGATGGGGCGTCGCCTGGTAGGGGCAATGGTAGCTGCGCGTCGAGTCGACCAGTTCGAGCACGACCGACGAGGGCATCGCCGCCAGGTTGGCATCCTTGTAGGGGAAGAGCGTCGTCGTATCCCAGTACTTCTCGAAGATGGTGCTGTCGCGGGCGATTTCGCGGTTGCGGACATAGCGCCACGTGTTGTCGCCGTAGAGGACGACGAAGAGCGCCTCGTTGCCTGAATCGAGCGTATCGATGACGGCCGACTCGCTGACGTCGGGCACCGACTCGATTTCCACACGGCGCAGACGCCGGCGCAGCTCGGCGAGCGAATCGGCAGCCGACTGTTTGGCGGGAGCTGCCGCCGATGCGGTGCGCGGTGCGGCGGCGTCGGGGAGCATCTCGGCCTGCTCGGCCAGCAGCTGGCAGAGCGAATCAATCTGGGCGGCCTGCCAGTCGGTCAGCGTGCGGAGCGAGTCGGCTTCGGCCGATACGCGCTCCGTCTGGCGTTCGAGTTCGGCACGCGTCGGGCGGGCCGTACGGGCCGTCGCGGCGCAGGCGGCCGCAAGGGCAAGGAGGGTCAACAGGTATCTCTTCATAACAATTTCAATCGTCGTTGGTCTCTTTTCGTAGTCAATATATCATAATAAGGTGTGCCGGAGGCCGTGCAGCCAGGCGTCCCCGCAGAGGCAGGCAGCGCAAAGGCGGTCACGCAGAGGCAGGCTTCGCAGAGGCAGGCAGCTGAGCGCCCTCTTCCCCTCCCCGGCTCCGGCGCCGATGCTTTCGTCCGTTGCCGGCGGGGTCCGAAGGTCCGAAAGGCGGGCGCCAATGCTCCGTCGTTGCCGGTGGGGTCCGAAGGACCGAAAGGCGGGCACCAATGCTCCGTCCGTTGCCGGCGAAACCCGTCGGTCCGAGGACCGGCAGGGGACTGCCCCATCCGGGAGGGTCCTTGCGGGAAAGTGCCCTTGCAGGAGCGCCCTTCGCCGGAAGCACTTATGCGAGAGCGTTACGGAAACGTCCTTCGCCGGGAGCCCCCTTGCAGGAGCGTCCTCCGCCGGGAGCGCCCGTGCGGGAGGGTTCTCGCGGGAGCGCCCGTGCGGGAGGGTTCTCGCGGGAGCGCCCGTGCGGGAGGGTTCCCGCGAAAGCGCCCCGGAAAGTGCCCCGAAAAGCGCCCTGGGTGTGCCCCGGAAGCTATTGCTTCGGCTTCGGGTGTGCCGGGCGGTGGTTGAGCAGCTCGTCGGCCGCCTCGAGCGCCCGGTAGAACTCCTCGCCGAAGCGCCGGATGATGGGCTCGCGCAGCGATTCGTAGACGCGAATCCCCAGCTTGCGCCCGCACCGCCGCGCCGGTTCGCAGACCGACCAGCGGTGGTAGTTCAGACCGATGCTTCCGTTGGAGAAGTGCACCAGCCGGATGGGATAGAGGTGGCAGGAAATCGGCTTGCGGAAGGGGGTCTTCCCCTCGAGCCACGCCTTCTCGATGGCACAGAGCGTCACGCCGTTCTCGTTGCGCGAGTAGGCGCACTCGGCATCGTTGACCAGCGGCGTGGTGTAGTCGCCGTCGTCGTCGACCACCATGAAGCCCTGCCGCTCGACCGCCTCGATGCCCTCGGGCGTCATGTAGGGCCGGTAGGCCGCATACTCCCGCTCGAGCGTCTCCACCTCGTCGGCCTCGAGCGGCGCTCCGGCGTTGCCCTCGACGCAGCAGATGCCCTTGCACTGCGTTAGGTCGCAGGCGAAGCACTCGCGCAGCAGGTCGGCGCTCACAATCTTGTCGTCAATCTCAATCATTTGCGGCGGCAGGTATCGGCAATCACGATGTCGTAGAGCTCCCCGAGCGTCATGCCGGCGGCACGCGCCTGCTTGGGCACGATGCTTCCGGCGCTCATGCCGGGAATCGAGTTGATTTCAATCATGTAGGGGACATTCTCGGGCGTGACGATGAAGTCGACGCGCACGATGCCCGAGCAGCGGCAGGCCCGGTAGGCGGCGCGCGCCAGACGGTGGAGCTCGGCCGCAAGTTCTGCCGGGATGCGCGCCGGGGTAATCTCCTCCGAGAAGCCGGCCTTATACTTGGCCTCGTAGTCGAAGAAGTCGTTCTTGGGGCAAATCTCCGTGATGGGCAGCTCGTATTCGCGCTCCCGGGTGATGAGCACGCCGCACCCCATCTCGCGCCCCGGGATGCACTCCTCGACCAGAATCTCGTCGTCCTGGGCGAAGGCCGCCTCGAGCGCCGCCGGAAGCTCCCCGGCGCTGTGCACCTTCGTCACGCCGAACGACGAACCGTTGGCATTGGGCTTGACAAAGAGCGGAAGGCCGAGCCGTGCGACCACCTCCGCGCAGTCAATCTCGTCGCCGCGGCGGAAGAAGAGCTCGCGGGCCAGATGGACCCCCGTGCCGGCCACGGCGCGCTTGGTCGAAATCTTGTCGAAGGTGATGACCGACGAGGTCATCGAGCACGACGAGTAGGGAATGCCCATCATGTCGAGGTAGCCCTGCAGGCGGCCGTCCTCGCCCGGCGTGCCGTGGATGATGATGAGGGCGTAGTCGAACTGGCGGCGGACGCCGTCGACCGTCAGCGAAAAGTCGTTCTTGTCGACCTGCCACTGGCGGCCGTCGGGGGCGGTGTAGTGCCAGTCGCGGTGGTGGAGGTCGATGACCGTGACGTCGTATTTTTCGGGGTCGAGCGCCGCCTCAATCTGAGCGGCGCTCTGGAGAGCAATCTCACGCTCGGGCGAATCACCGCCCGCCACGAGCGCAATCTTCAAGCGTGTCATTATCTGTTATCAGGGATTGTAAATGTCTTTGTAACGGAATGCGAGAATCTCCTGCACCATCTCGACATACTGGCGCGCCTCGCAGTTCGAGGCGTCAATTTCGAGCGCCCGGTTGAAGTCGTTGAGCGCATCGCCCCACGAGGCGCGGCGGTAGTGGAGCTTGCCGCGCTCGATGTGCAGCGCGGCGTTGGCCGGTTCGGCCTCGATGCGCAGGGTGAGGCGCTGCAGACGGCTCTCGGGAGTCCAGAGCCCCTTGCGGCGGATGTACTCCGCCACCTCGGGCTGGAGCATCCGCGAGGCATCCTCGCCGTTCTCGAGCGCCTCGCGCACGTCGGTCGAGGAGTAGTCCTGCAGCGGAGCCCCCTCGAGCAGCGTGACGCGGTCGCGGAAGCGGCCGACCTCCGCGCCGCGGCGCGGGTAGACGAAGAGGGGGTAGTTGTCGAGAATCGTCTCGTACTCCTTCCAGCGGTCGAGCTGCCCCACCAGGTCGCTCCCCATCAGAATCGAGAAGCTCATCTCGCGGCCGTGGGTCTCGCTCAGGTAGCGCAGCGTGTCGACCGTATAGGAGGGGCGCGGCAGCAGGAATTCGACCACCGAGGGCTTGATGCGGTCGGGGTATTTCGAGTGGGCGCAGGCAATCTCCGCCATCTCGAAGCGGTCGAGCTCGGGGGCCTGCGCATCGGCCTCCTTCAGGGGGTTCTGCGGCGATACGACCAGCGCCAGCTCGTCGCAGAGCCCCTGTTCGACGGCATATTCGGCCAGGGCGACGTGGCCCCGGTGAATCGGGTTGAACGACCCGAAGTAGAGCATCATCCGTTTCATCTCAGCAGGCGATGAACTGTTCGACAATACGGGTGGTTTCGCGCACGGCATCCTCCAGCACGTCGTTGACCACGACGTGGTCGAAGCCGGGGGCCTTCGTCAGCTCGAACTCGGCCTTGGCCACGCGGCGCTCGATGACCTCCGGAGCATCGGTTGCGCGCCCCACCAGACGGCGGCGCAGCTCCTCGATGGAGGGGGGCATGATGAAAATCGAGCAGGCGTCGGCGCCGAAAATCCGCTTGAGGTTCAGACCGCCCATCACGTCGACGTCGAAGACGATGACGTGGCCCTTGGCCCAGATGCGCTCCACCTCGCTGCACAGCGTTCCGTAGCAGGTGCCCTTGTAGACCTCCTCCCACTCGACGAAGCGGTCCTGGGCCACGGCCTCGGCAAAGGCCTCGGGCGTGAGGAAGTAGTAGTCCACCCCGTCGCGCTCCGTACCGCGCGGGGCCCGGCTGGTGGCCGATACCGAGAATTCGAATTGCGGGAAGTGCTGCAGCAGCTCCCGTACGATTGTCGTCTTGCCGGCGCCGCTGGGCGCCGAGAATATGATGACCTTACCCATAATACGTATTTGAGGCTTCGCCCCGCGCGGCAGCGCCGCACGCGGCCCGGAGCCGGCGTCAGAGGATGTTGAGCACCTGCTCCTTGATTTTCTCCAGCTCGTCCTTCATCCGGACGACCAGAATCTGGATGTTCGACTCGTTGGCCTTCGACCCCATCGTGTTGATTTCGCGCCCCATCTCCTGGGCGATGAAGCCTAGCTTGCGGCCGGGGGCCTCCTCGCCGGCAGCCACCTCGCGGAAGTAGCGGCAGTGGTTCTCCAGGCGCACCTTCTCCTCGGTGATGTCGAGCTTCTCGAGGTAGTAAATCATCTCCTGCTCCAGGCGGTTGCGGTCCACCTCGACGCCCAGCTTCGAGAGGTTGTCGAGAATCCGCGCGCGGATGGTCTCCGTACGGGCCTTCTCGAAGGGGAAGACCTCCTCGCGGTAGCGCTCGATGAGGTCGACGCGGCGCAGCAGGTCGGCAATCAGCACGGCACCCTCCTGCACGCGGAAGGCGTCGAGCCGCTCGACGGCGTCGGCCGCGGCGGCCATCAGCGCGGCGCTCTCCTCCTCCGTCACGCGCTCGGCCTCGACCGATACCACGTCGGGCATGCGCATGAGCACGGGCAGCATGGCGTCGTAGTCGGCGTCGATGCCCGAGAAGGCGAGCGCGTCGTTGAGCTGGCGCAGGTATTCGCGGAAGATTTCGCGGTTGATGTGGGCCGAGGTCTCCACCTGCTGGCTCTCGACGCTCACGAA
Source organism: Alistipes sp. An31A (assembly GCF_002159425.1). Taxonomy (NCBI): domain Bacteria; kingdom Pseudomonadati; phylum Bacteroidota; class Bacteroidia; order Bacteroidales; family Rikenellaceae; genus Alistipes; species Alistipes sp. An31A. The sequence continues at coordinate 7,859 of NZ_NFIO01000017.1, read as the reverse complement.
GAGGTCGACCTTGCCGCGCTGGAGCCGCTGCGCGACCAGATTGCGCAGTTCGGTCTCCGACTGGCGGTAGAGCGCCGGCAGTTTGATGTTCAAATCGAGCTGCTTGGAGTTGAGCGAGCGGAGCTCGACCGTGATTTTCTTGGTTCCGAAAGAGGCTTCGCCCTTGCCGAAGCCCGTCATCGATTTTATCATAGCGAGGTGATGATTGGTCCTTAATCCCGGCAAATTTAGTAAAAACAATTCAAAAAGGCGCCCTCCGGCCCCGGGCATTGAAATTTATTTGGCAAGAGTTTGGTTTGTCCCGAATATTTTATATATATTTGTGTTAGTCAAGTAACAGTTCGCAATCTAAATGAACTAATTTACATACGGATTATTATGAAAAAGCACAATTTCAACGCCGGACCCTCCGTCCTTGCGGACGAAGTTATCGAAAATGCCGCCAAGGCCGTCCTCGATTTCAATGGCTCGGGACTCTCCCTGCTCTCGATTTCGCACCGTTCGAAGGATTTCGACGCTGTGATGGCGGAGGCCGATGCGCTCTTCCGCGAACTGCTCCACATTCCGGACAACTACAAGATTTTCTACATCGGCGGCGGCGCCAGCACGATGTTCTATGAGGTTCCCGCCAACTTCCTGGGCAAGAAGGCCGGCTACGTCAACACGGGCGTCTGGTCGAAGAAGGCCATCAAGGAGGCGAAGCGCTACGGCGAGGTGGAGATTCTCGCCACGTCGGAGGACCGCAACTTCACCTATATTCCCAAGGGATTTGCCATTCCGAGTGACCTGGACTACCTCCACATCACCTCGAACAACACCATCTACGGCACGGAGTACCACGAGGACCTCTCGTCGCCCGTACCCCTCATCGCCGACATGTCGTCCGACATCCTGTCGCGTCCGGTCGACGTGACCAAGTATGCGATGATTTACGGCGGCGCCCAGAAGAACCTGGCTCCCGCCGGCGTGGTCTTCGCCATCATCCGCGAGGACATGCTCGACAAGCAGGTGCGTGACCTGCCGACGATGGTCAGCTTCCGCACCCACGTCGAGAACAACTCGATGTTCAACACGCCTCCCGTATTCCCGATTTACGTGCTGAAGGAGACGCTCAAGTGGCTCAAGTCGATTGGCGGCGTCGAGGAAATCTACCGCCGCAACCAGGAAAAGGCGCAGCTGCTCTACGACGAAATCGACCGCAACCCGCTCTTCCGCGGCACGGTCGAGAAGCAGGACCGTTCGCTGATGAACATCTGCTTCGTGATGGCCGACGGCTACGAGGAGCTGGCTCCCGAGTTCCTGGAGTACACCAAGGCGCACGACATCGTGGGCATCAAGGGCCACCGTCTGGTGGGCGGCTTCCGCGCCTCGTGCTACAACGCCCTCAAGAAGGAGAGCGTCGAGGTGCTCGTGAAGTGCATGCGCGACTTTGCCGAGAAATACGCCAAATAGCCCGGCATGCCGCTTGTCACACGCATACCGACCGGTTACGACGCCCTCACCGGAGAGGTGAGGGCGTGGGACTGGCGGGAAGTGCTCACAACCGAAATCAGAGAGACCATGAAAGTACTGATAGCAACCGAAAAGCCCTTCGCACAGAAGGCCGTCGACGGCATCCGCCGCATCGTCGAAGAGGCCGGCTACGAGCTGGCGCTGCTTGAGAAGTATACCGACAAGGCACAGCTGCTGGAGGCCGTGGCCGATGTCGACGCGCTGATTATCCGCAGCGACAAGGTGACCGCCGAGGTCATCGCCGCCGCGCCGCAGCTCAAGATTGTCGTCCGCGCCGGCGCGGGCTACGACAACGTCGACCTGGCAGCCGCCACCGCACGCGGCATCGTGGTGATGAACACCCCGGGCCAGAACTCGAACGCCGTGGCCGAGCTGGCCATCGCGCTGATGATTTACATCTCGCGCAACCGCTTCACCCCCGGCACGGGTCACGAGATTATGGGCAAGACCCTCGGCATCCACGCCTACGGCAATGTCGGCAAGCTGGTGGGCCGCAAGGGCAAGGCCATGGGCATGGAGGTCATCGCCTACGACCCCTTCATCCAGGAGGACGCCGTATTCGAGGCCGACGGCGTGAAGCGCGCCGGTTCGGTCGAGGAGCTCTACGCCAAGGCCGACTTCCTCTCGCTGCACATTCCCGCCACGGAGCAGACCCGCGGCTCGATTGGCTACGAGCTGCTGATGTCGATGCCCAAGGGCGCCACGCTGGTCAACACCGCCCGCAAGGAGGTCATCGACGAGGCCGGCCTCATGCGCGCCCTCGAGGAGCGTGAGGACCTGAAGTACGCCACCGACATCGCCGCCGGCATCCAGGCCGAGCTCGACGAGAAGTTCGGCAAGCGCGTCTTCGCAACACCCAAGAAGATGGGTGCCGAGACCGCCGAGGCGAACCTCAACGCCGGACTGGCCGCCGCCCGACAGATTGTCGACTTCTTCAAGACGGGCAACACCCGTTTCCAGGTAAACAAGTAATCCACCGAACACGGCGACACGGAAGGCGGACGGAGCGCATCCGTCCGTTTTCCGCGCCTGCACCAACCCCAGACAAGACCATGGTACGCATCAAACCTTTCCGCGGCATCCGTCCGCCCAAGGAGTACGCCGCCGAGGTGGCATCGCGCCCCTACGACGTGCTGAACTCGGTCGAGGCCAAGGCCGAAGCCACCGAGCGCTCGCTGCTCCACATCATCAAACCCGAAATCGACTTCGACCCCATCGCCGACGAGCATTCGCAGCAGGTCTACGACAAGGCGGTCGAGAACTTCCGCAAGTGGCGCGCCGAGGGCTGGCTCCGTCAGGACCCCGAGGAGTACTACTATATCTATGCCCAGACGATGGACGGCCGCACGCAGTACGGTCTGGCCATGTGCTGCCACTTCGAGGACTACCTCTCGGGGGCCATCAAGAAGCACGAGCTCACCCGCACCGACAAGGAGGAGGACCGCATGATTCACGTCCGCAACCAGAAGGCCAATATCGAGCCGGTCTTCTTCGCCTATCCCGACAATGCCGAAATCAACGAGATTGTGGCCGACGTGGTGAAGAACAACCCGCCAGAGTACGACTTCACGGCCGAGGACGGCTTCGGCCACCACTTCTGGGTCATCCGCGACCGCAAGACGATTGACCGCATCACCGAAATCTTCGCCGGCATCCCGGCCCTCTACGTGGCCGACGGACACCACCGTACGGCTGCCGCCGCACGCGTGGGCGCCGAGTTCAGGGCCAAGAACCCCCACCATACGGGCAACGAGGAGTACTGCTACTTCCTGGCCGTCACCTTCCCGGCCAACCAGCTGCGCATCATCGACTACAACCGCGTGGTGAAGGACCTCAACGGCATGACCCCCGAGGAGCTGCTCAAGCGTCTGGAGGAGAACTTCGTGGTCGAGGACAAGGGCACGGAGACCTACCACCCGACGGGGCTGCACAACTTCTCGATGTATCTGGCCGGCCACTGGTACAGCCTCACGGCCAAGAAGGGCACCTACGACGACAACGACCCCATCGGCGTGCTGGACGTGACGGTGCTCTCGAATCTGGTGCTGGACCGTCTGCTGGGCATCAAGGACCTGCGCACCTCGAAGCGGATTGACTTCGTGGGAGGCATCCGCGGCCTGGGCGAGCTGAAGCGCCGCGTCGACAGCGGCGAGATGGCCGTGGCCTTCGCGCTCTACCCCGTCTCGATGCAGCAGCTCATCAACATCGCCGACACGGGCAACATCATGCCTCCGAAGACGACGTGGTTCGAGCCCAAGCTGCGCTCGGGCGTGGTAATCCACTCCTTCGCCGAGGGCGACTGACAACCCCGACACACCTCCGCGCATCCGTGCGGGAGGGACAAACCGGAAACGGAGAGCGGCGCGCCGCTCTCCGTTTTTCGTAGAGGCCGGGGGGGGAGGGGCGTGCGCCAGACGGGCTCCGGCAAAAAGCGGGAGCCGACAAACACCGGAACATGCAAACGCCGGAGCACGCAAACGCCGGAACAGACAAACGCCGGAACAGACAAGAGCGGAGCACGCGAAACCCGGAAGCCGACAAATGCGGAGCACGCAAACGCCGGGAGCACGCAAACGCCGGAACAGACAAGAGCGAAGCATGCGAAACCCTGGAGCAGACAAACGCCGGAGCGGACAAACGCCGGGAGCATGCAAACGCCGGGAGCATGCAGGAATTGCGGCGCCGGCAAAAAATCGCGGCAAAAAGTTGGCGGTCCGCCCCTTTTCATTATCTTTGTTTACAGAACAAACCAACAAAAAATTCTTCAGCCTATGAAATGGTTCATCCTCTGCCTGCGCAACTACGTGAACTTCAGCGGCCGCGCACGCCGCAAGGAGTACTGGTTCTTCGTGCTCTTCACCTTCATCTTCTCGATTGTGGCCCGACTGCTCGACCTGCTCATCTTCGGCCCGAGCGGCATGCTCATCTCGGGTCTGTTCGGTCTTGCCATGCTGCTGCCGCAGCTCGCCGTCCTGGTCCGCCGCCTGCACGACACGAACCGCTCGGGCAAGTGGGTGCTGGGATACTACCTCCTCACGATTCTGTGGACGGGAATTATCATCGTCTGGGGCATGAAGTACTTCGTCGCCGCCATGCAGGGCACGGCAGGTATGCCCGTCGGATTCTCGATTTTCGCCATCGTGGGCGTTCTTGCCATCCTGGCCTACACCATCGTGCTGCTCGTATGGAGCTGCCTGCCGGGAACGAAGGGCGAAAACCGCTACGGCGCCGACCCCAAGGCCGGGGAGATGGCTTGAATCTGACCCCGCGGATATATCCAAAAGACGGGAAGTTCGGGACAAAACCGGAACTTCCCGTTTTTATTTGTCATCTTTTCGCGAAGAAATATTGCGAACGATTAGCGGGAACGGGAAATTTTTGTATATTTGTAAGGAGCCTTCTCGTGTTCGGGCCTGCTGCGGGACCCACCCCCCCTCACCGAACTGCGGCGAAAGGTTGCTTCGCAACACAACTAACTTACAATAGAACGGCTTATGGCTAAAATCAAAGGAACTATCGTTGTCGATAAGGAACGATGCAAGGGATGCGGCGTCTGCGTGGCCTCGTGTCCGTGCGACGTGCTCAAACTATCGGCGGAAGTTAACGGGAAGGGTTATCCCGTGGCTATGATGGCGAATCCCGACGCCTGCATCGGCTGCGCGTCGTGTGCGGTTATCTGCCCGGACAGCGTCATCACGGTTTATCGTCAAAAATTCGAATAGGCTATGGCAGAAAAAGAGGTAAAACTGATGAAAGGCAACGAGGTAATCGCCCATGCTGCGATACGCTACGGTTGCGACGGATATTTCGGCTACCCCATCACCCCGCAGTCGGAGGTCATGGAGACGCTCATGGAGCTCAAGCCGTGGGAGACCACCGGCATGGTCGTGCTGCAGGCCGAGTCCGAAATCTCTTCAATCAACATGGTATACGGCGGCGCATCGACCGGCAAGCGGGTGATGACCTCGTCGTCGAGCCCCGGCATCAGCCTGATGTCGGAGGGTCTGAGCTATCTGGCGGGCGCCGAGCTGCCCTGCCTGGTGGTCAACTGCCAGCGCGGCGGCCCGGGTCTGGGTACGATTCAGCCTTCGCAGGGCGACTACTTCCAGGCCTGCAAGGGCGGCGGCCACGGTGACTTCCACCTGATTGTCTTCGCCCCCAACTCGGTGCAGGAGATGCACGACCATGTGGCCGAGGCCTTCGACCTGGCCTTCAAGTACCGCAACCCGGCGATGATTCTCGCCGACGGCGCCATCGGTCAGATGATGGAGAAGGTGGTGCTCGCACCGCAGCGTCCGCGCCGCACCAACGAGGAGATTGCCGCCGAGTGCCGGACGTGGGCAGCCTACGGCAAGCCCGCCGACCGCGAGCGCAACGTCGTCACCTCGCTCGAGCTGCAGTCCGAGAAGATGGAGGTCATCAACCAGCGGCTGCAGGCCAAGTACAAGGCGCTCGAAGAGAACGAGGTGCGCTACGAGGCCATCGAGTGCGACGATGCGGAGTATGTCATCGTGGCATTCGGCTCGTCGGCCCGCATCTGCTCGGCCACGGTCGAGATGGCGCGCGCCGAGGGTCTGAAGGTCGGCCTGCTGCGCCCCATCACGCTCTATCCCTTCCCCACGCGTCAGATTGCCGAGCTGGCCGAGCGCGGCGTGAAGGGCTTCCTCTCGGCCGAGCTCAACGCCGGCCAGATGGTTCAGGACGTTCGGCTGGCCGTCAACGGCAAGGCTCCCGTGGAGCACTATGGACGCCAAGGCGGCATGATGTTCGCGCCCGACGAGGTGCTCGAGGCGCTCAAGGAAAAACTGATTAAAAAGTAAAGACGATGGCAGAGGTTGAAATCAAACAGGAGAATCTGGTTTATTCGAAACCGAAACTCATCACCAATAATGTCATGCACTACTGCCCGGGCTGCAGCCACGGCACGGTGCACAAACTCGTCGCCGAGGTCATCGACGAGCTGGGCCTTGCCGAGAAGGCCGTGGGCATCTCGCCCGTAGGCTGCTCGGTATTCGCCTACAACTACATCGACATCGACTGGATTGAGGCGGCACACGGACGTGCGCTGGCCGTTGCGACGGCTGTCAAGCGGCTCCACCCCGAGAACATGGTCTTCACGTACCAGGGCGACGGCGACCTGTCGGCCATCGGTACGGCGGAGTCGATTCACGCGGCGGCCCGCGGCGAGAACGTGGTTGCCATCTACATCAACAACGCCATCTACGGCATGACGGGCGGCCAGATGGCCCCGACGACGCTGCTGGGCATGAAGACGGCGACGACGCCCTACGGACGCGACGCCCATCTGAACGGCTATCCCTACAAGATTGCCGAGATGATGGCCCATCTGGACGGCGCCACCTACATCACGCGCCAGAGCGTCCACAAGCCGGCCAACGTGCGCAAGTGCAAGGCTGCCATCAAGAAGGCCTTCCAGCGCTCGATGGAGGGCAAGGGCTTCTCGCTGGTTGAGGTCGTTTCGACCTGCAACAGCGGCTGGAAACTCTCGCCGGTGGCTTCGAACGAGTGGCTCGAGCAGAACATGCTGCCCTTCTACCCCCTGGGCGATATCAAGGAGGTAAAATAAGAGAGGACGAACTATGAAAGAGACGTTAATTATCGCAGGTTTCGGAGGACAGGGAGTCCTCTCGATGGGAAAGATACTCGCCTACTCGGGCGTCATGCAGGATTACGAGGTGACGTGGATGCCCTCCTACGGCCCCGAGATGCGCGGCGGTACGGCCAACGTGACGGTGATTCTTTCGGACAAGAAAATCTCGTCGCCCATCGCCCATGAGTTCGACACGGCCATCATCCTCAACCAGCAGTCGATGGAGAAGTTCGAGCCGCTGGTCAAGCCGGGCGGCATCCTGATTTACGACACGAACGGCATCACGCGCCATCCCGTGCGCAAGGACATCGAGGTCTATACGATTGACGCCACGGCCGAGTGCGCCCGCATGGGTCAGGCCAAGCTCTTCAACACGATGATTCTGGGCGGTTACCTCAAGGTTCGCCCCATCGTCAAGATGGAGAACGTGATGGTCGGACTGAAGAAGTCGCTGCCCGAGCGTGCGTGGAAGATGCTTCCGCAGAACGAGGAGGCGATTCACCACGGCGGCGAGATTATCCGCAAGCGCGAGTAAGACGCGCGCCGCTGCAATGCATGCAAAATCGGGAGGTTCCTGTGGGGAACCTCCCGATTTTCTTTTCATCCCGGCAGCGTGCCGAAGCCGGAAGGAGCCGCCCCGAAGTGTGGGGGGGGAGATAGGGCGCGGAACGCGGGCTACCGTCTGCGGAACGCAGAAGACGGGGGCACGGGCACGGGGGCACGGGCACGGGGGCAC
>NZ_NFIO01000016.1:0-34292 GCF_002159425.1 Alistipes sp. An31A | reverse complement strand
TCGCCGTTGCCGTTCCACGGGATGTAGAACATGTCGTCGCCCGCCACGAAGCGGAAGGTATACTCGGCCGGGGCAGGGTCGGAGGGGTTGTCTGCCGTCTGGCCGAAGGTTGGGCCCGCGAGGAGGCCCAACGCAAACAATAGGGTCAGCAATCTATTCATGGTATTGGAAATTTTGTTCGGATGGAAGCCGGGAAGCCTGGTTTCGGGGCATGGTTCGAGAACAAAATTAACAGAAAAACCGGAACTGGAAAGTCCCGGTTGTCAATTTTGTCGTTTAGGCAAGAAAAATTGTTGTTTAGGCAAGAATTCGGGGCCGTCAGAGGCCGGCCGGAGCTACAAAACGCGACCGTCCGAGGCCGGTTGGCGCTACAAAACGGGGCCGTCTTCGCCCTGCAGTTTGCGCCAGTTGGAGGGGGAGACCCCCTCGCGGGTCTTGAACATGCGGGTGAAATGGCTCGGCGAGACGAAGCCCGCAGCCTCGGCGATTTCGGTGATGTTCAACTCGGGGTGCCGGAGCATGTGTCGTTTGGCGTACTCCATCCTCAGGTCGGTAATCCAGTCGCGGAACGAGCCGTTGCCGGTCGCCTTGATGTACTCCGAGAGGTAGGTGCGGTTGGTGTGCAGCGCATCGGCCAGCTCGCGGATGGTCAGCCCCGGCCGGAGGTAGCCGTCGGCGGCAATCCACCCGGAGAGCCGCGCCGCAAGGTCGGTGTGGAGGGGCCGGGCTTCGCGGTCCGGCGTGTCGTCCGGGCTCTCCGGGTCGTCCGAAGCTGCGGCGGGCTCCTCCTCCGCGGGGAGCTCCTCCTCGAGCGCCTGCTCGACCCGCTCGTAGAGGAGCAGGTAGTTCATGTAGGAGCAGTAGAGGTAGATGTAGAAGGGCACCGACGAGAGAATCCACAGGAAGATGTAGCGGTCGGGCAGGAAGGTGAGCAGTCCGCAGCCGACGCCGAAGATGACGGCCCACCACGTGAAGACGGACATCCAGCGGATGTAGGCGCCGATGTTGTCGGAGTGGGTGTCGTCGAAGAGGCGCACGGCGCGGCGGTAGGCGAGGATAAGCCGTCGGGCCAGCCACAGCCCGTAGCCCACGAGCCAGGCGGCCATCACCGTCAGCCCTGCCCGCTGGGCCGCGCCCTCGGGCAGCCCCAGCAGGATGACGCCCGAGAGGAGCGTGAAGAGCACCCATGCCGAGAGGTGGAAACGCAGCCGGCGGCGCGTGATGTAGAAGCGGTCGAGCAGCGTGGTGAGTGCCGAGCTGAAGAGCCAGTAGCAGAGGAAGTAGGTTGAGAGGTTCATCAGGATGGCGGCATTGACGTTGCGCAGCCGCACCTCGAAGAAGAAGTGGACCGCGTAGTTGGCCGCCAGAAGCAGCAGTGCACAGCCCATGATGCGCCGCGAGCGGAGGTAGTTCGAGAAAATCGCCTTGTCGGGGGTCGGAGCCAGCAGGAAGTAGGCGCCGAAGAAGAGCATCAGCGGCAGGGCGATGCAGAGCGAATATTCGTAGAGCGGAAGATTCATGCGCGTATCGGGCTTGAAAGCATTTGCAACAAAGGTACGCAATAATTCGATTGGGTGTCTCCGCACGGGGTGAAACTCTTTTGCCCGGATGAAAATATCGCCGCCGGTCTTTGACCCTCGGGCGCCGCCGGCTGTTGAACGGGGCCAGCGGGGCCGCTGGGCCGGCCCGGTTCCCCGTAACCCGGGGCCGGAAGAGGCGGTTCGTGCATCTCGATGGGCGCTTTGCCCCTCGGGGAGATTCCGGCCGTCTAATCAGAAGGCGGATAAAAATGAAAAAGCCTTACATATCATCGATACATAAGGCTTTTTGCTTGTTTCGGCGTCTTTTCGCAGCGCCCTTCAGAGCTGTTGACGAGGCTTGAACTCGTGACCTCTTCCTTACCAAGGAAGTGCTCTACCACTGAGCTACAACAGCATTCCTCTTTAAGAGTGGTGCAAAAGTATATAAGAATTTTGAAACGGCCAAATAAAAACGCCTTTTTTCGCGATAAATTTTTAGAGCGGGCCGCCCGGCAGGCCTTCCCGGATGGCGCGGAGTGGCTGGAGGACGGCCTCGGCGCAGCCTCCGGCCGGCACCGGGCGTTCGGGGCGGCGGACGGTGCTCAGGCCGTCCTCGGCCGTGCCGGAGCGCTCCCTTGCGAGGCGGGGCGCACTCGTCGTGCGGGAATTTTTTCGGTTTGCGTGAAAAAGTTGCGAAAAAAGTGTCGATTTTCATATTCTTTCGCTAACTTTACTTCCAAACCATAATCTCAAACAGATGAAACGAATCCTGATAGTAGGCGCCGGCGGCCAGATTGGTTCCGAACTGACGGTCTACCTGCGTAACATTTACGGCGGCTCCAACGTGGTCGCAACCGACATGCGCGAGTGCAAGACTCTGGGTGAAACTGGCCCCTTCGAAGTGCTCAACGCCCTCGACGCTACGGCCATGGCCTCCGTGGTGGCCCGTTATCACGTCGATACGATTTTCAACCTCGTGGCGCTGCTCTCGGCCGTGGGCGAGCGGAATCCCCAGATGGCGTGGAGCGTCAACATGGGGGCGCTGAACAACTCGCTCGAGGTGGCGCGCCAGCACCACTGCGCCCTCTTTACTCCGAGCTCCATCGGCGCCTTCGGCCCCACCTCGCCCAAGGACAAGACGCCGCAGGATACCATCATGCAGCCGACGACCATCTACGGCGTCTGCAAGGTGACCGGCGAGCTGCTGAGCAACTACTACCACCACAAGTTCGGGGTCGACACCCGTTCGGTGCGCTTCCCGGGCATCATCTCCAACGTGACGCTGCCGGGCGGCGGCACGACCGACTACGCCGTGGAGATTTACTACGAGGCCATCAAGTCGGGTCACTTCACCTGCCCCGTTCCGGGCGACGTCTATATGGACATGATTTACATGCCCGATGCGTTGCGCGCCTGCGTCGAGCTGATGGAGGCCGACCCCTCGAAGCTCGTCCACCGCAACAGCTTCAATCTCGCCTCGATGAGCTTCACGCCCGAAATCATCTATGCCGAAATCCGCAAGCGTCTGCCCGACTTCCGCATGGATTACGACATCGACCCTGTGAAGAAGGAGATTGCCGAGAGCTGGCCCAATTCGCTCGACGACACCTGCGCCCGCGAAGAGTGGGGTTGGAAGCCCGAGTGGGACCTCTCGCGCATGACCGACGACATGCTGGAACACATCCGGCGCAAGATGGGCAAGTGATGGAGCGGCCGAAGGAGGGGGTCCGGGCCACGTGTGTGGCCGACTCCTCCGTCAGTTGGGACGGGGCGCCGCTGCCCGACTATCCGACGGGGCGGCCCCGCGTGACGGTGGTCCACTACGAGGTGGCGCCGCACGCCCGTCTGGCGCTGCACCGCCATCCGGTCATCAATGCCGGCATGGTGCTGCGCGGCGAGCTGACGGTGGTGGCCGACGACGGCCGCGAGCGGAGCTTCCGCGCCGGCGAAGGGGTCATCGAGATGGTGGGGCGGCTCCACTACGGCGAAAACCGCGGTGAGGAGCCCGTCGAGCTGGTGATGGTCTACGCCGGGAGCGACGGTCTGCCGCTCTCGGAGCCGGCCGAATGATTCATACGCATGTGCGGAGGGCTCTCCTCGGCCGCAGGCCGAAGAGGGCCCTCCCTGCTCCGTGGCCGTCGGGGCCCGCATCCCGGAGCGCCCCTTCGGAGCCGTTCCGGCGCGGATTTTGAGCCGGACAGAACGGCTACCCATGCCCCGTTCGGAGGGGACGGCCCTGAGCAAACCCAATAGGGACAATACGCAACGATGAAACGATTCTGGAAATACCTTGCAGCCATTCTGCTGCTGCTTGTCGCCGCCTCGGTGGGCGGAGGCCTCTACCTGCTCTCCTATGCCCTGAAGCCCGACGCGGTGATGGCCGCCAAGAACGCCTCGGCCCGCGAGTACATCCGCACGGAATATCCTGCCGTCGTTCCCTGGCTCGACAGCCTCGAGCGGACTGGAGCGCTGCGCGACACGACCATCCGCGGCCGGGAGGGGGAACGCCTCCATGCGCTCTACGCCGCCGCACCCCGGCCGACCGACCGCACGGCCGTGATTGTCCACGGATATACCGACTGCGCCGAGCGGATGCTCATGGTCGGCTACCTCTATAACCACGACCTGGGCTTCAACATCCTGCTGCCCGACCTCTACTACCACGGCCGCAGCGAGGGACGGGCCATCCGCATGGGGTGGCTCGACCGGCTGGACGTGCTGCGTTGGATGGAGGTGGCCGATTCGCTCTTCGGCGGTCATACGCAGATGGTCGTCCACGGCATCTCGATGGGGGCCGCCACGACGATGATGCTCTCGGGTGAGGAGCAGCGCCCCTACGTCAAGTGCTTTGTCGAGGATTGCGGCTATACGAGCGTCTGGGAGCAGTTTGCCAAGGAGCTTGGCGAGCGCTTCTCGCTGCCGACCTTCCCGCTGCTCAACGTGGCCGATGCGCTCTGCCGGGTGAAGTACGGCTGGAGCTTCCGCGAGGCCTCGGCGCTCGAGCAGGTGAAGCGCTGCCGGCTGCCGATGCTCTTCATCCACGGCGATGCCGACGACTTCGTCCCCACCGGTATGGTCTACCCGCTCTTCGAGGCCAAGCCGGGTGAGAAGAAGTTGTGGGTGGTCCCCGGCGCCGCCCATGCCATGTCTTACCACGACAACCCCGACGAGTATACGCGCCGCGTGGCCGCCTTCGTCGGCCGCTACATCGACGGGGTGCCCCGTTTTGAGGCTCCGACCGCGGCGGACGACCTGGCAGCCGGGCATGAAGCAACTGCTGCCGAGGACACCCCGGCCGCCCCGGCATCTGGACAAGCGCCCGCTGCAGCCGCCTCCGGCCGTTGATTCCCGGCCGGCTTGCTCTCTCCGCGCTCGGCTCTGCAGCTATCCCGGCCGTTTTTCCTCTCCGCAGCCGTCTTTGCAGCCGTCCCGCAGACCGAGACCTCCTTTTCACCTCCGATGACGCACCGTGTGCCCCGCAGTCTGATTCGTATGGCTGCGGGGCGCTTTTTATAGGTCGCACGGCGCCTTGCGCCCCGCTGTGCCGGAACTTTGTCGGTCGTGCTTCGGGGGTTGAGGTGTTCCGTTCGGACGCCCGGCGGAGCGGAGCCGGTCCCGCCGCCGGGCGGCGTGCATCTTTGGGACGGTTGTTGGAGCTGGGGCCTGGGAAGACGCCCCGGCCGAACGAACGTCGTGCCGCCGGGGGCCGTTCCGACGTTTTTCTTGCCCTTCGGCATAATAAGCGGCCGACGGGTTGCGTTTGTCCAGCAAAAACAAGGATGTGCCTATGATGCAAAAAGACTTCGAATAGAATGAAACCAAAGTTTTTGCATGTTATGAAAAAGGTATTTTTTTATCTGGGAATCATTGCCGTGGCCGCCGCTGCCGGCGGAACCACGGCCTGGGTGCTCGGCCGCAACATGGAGCCGGGCGTGACCTATATCAACCATGAGGTGGAGCGCACGCCGGCGCTCGGCACCCACTTCACGTCGTACGAATCGGACCGCTATCCCGACCTGACCTATGCGGCGGAGAATGCCGTCAAGGCAGTGGTCAACATCGAGGCGGTACAGGAGGTCGAGGTGCGCGGCGGCAGCTTCGGCTATGACCCCTTCCTCGAATTCTTCGGCATCCCGCAGCGGGGCTTCAACCGCGGCGGCGAACCGCAGAAGCAGGAGCGCCGTGCTGGCGGCTCGGGCGTGATTATCTCGCCCGACGGTTACATCGTGACCAACAACCACGTCATCGAGGATGCCACCAAGCTGCGCGTGAAGCTCAACGACGGCCGTGTCTTCGATGCTAAAATCATCGGCTCGGACCCGACGACCGACGTGGCGCTCATCAAGGTTGAGGGCAAGGACCTTCCGACGCTCCCCTTCGGCAGCTCCGACGCGCTGCGTCTGGGCGAATGGGTGCTGGCCATCGGCTCGCCCTACAACCTGCAGTCGACCATCACGGCCGGCATCGTGAGTGCCAAGGCGCGTCAGCTGGGCGTCATCCCGAGCGAGTTCAGCATCGAATCCTTCATCCAGACCGATGCGGCGGTCAACCCCGGCAACTCGGGCGGTGCGCTGGTCAACACGCACGGTGAGCTGGTGGGCATCAATACGCTCATCCAGTCGCAGACGGGCAGCTACGTGGGCTATTCGTTCGCCGTGCCCGAATCGATTGTCCGCAAGGTGGTCATGGACCTCAAGGAGTACGGCGTCGTGCAGCGCGCCATGCTGGGTATCACGTTCCGTCCGGTCGACCAGGCCTTCCTCGACAGTGAGGGCAAGGAGCTGGGCATCGACGAGCTGGGCGGCGTCTACGTGGCGAGCGTGCTCGACGGCGGTGCCGCCTCCGAAGCGGGCATCCGCAAGGGCGACATCATCCTCGACATCGACGGTGTGAAGCTCGAGCAGGCCTCGACGCTCCAGGAGCAGGTTGCCAAGCATCGTCCCAACGATAAGGTCAAATTATCGGTAAAAAGAGACGGAAAGGTGAAACAAATGGAGGTCACTCTGCGTAATAAGGCTGGTAAAACGGAATTATTGACCCGGGAAGATGTCGATGTGGTCGAGATTCTGGGTGGCAAGTTCGCCGATGCAGGCTCGAAGCTGTGCCGTGAGTTGGATATCCGCGGCGGCGTTCAGGTGGTGAGCATCAAGGCGGACGGAATTCTGGCCCGTGCCCGTGTACGCGAAGGATTCGTCATCACCCACATCAACGACCATCAGGTTCTGTCGCTTGCCGACCTGCAGCGCATGACCGAGAAGGTTCGTTCCATCGACGGCATCTACCCCAACGGCCGCGCAGCCAGCTACGTCCTGGTGGAGTAGCTCCCTGATGCGGGCGGGATATGGAAACTTAATTGAGAGGAGAAATAGAGAAACATGCGTCAGTTAAAAATCACGAAATCCATCACCAACCGTGAGAGTGCCTCACTGGACAAGTATCTTCAGGAGATTGGCAAGGAGGAGCTCATCACGGTGGAGGAAGAGGTGGAACTCGCCCAGCGAATCAAGAAGGGAGACCAGGAGGCGCTCGAGAAGTTGACGAAGGCCAATCTGCGCTTCGTCGTGTCGGTCGCCAAACAATACCAGAATCAGGGCCTCAGCCTGCCGGACCTGATTAACGAGGGCAACCTCGGACTTATCAAGGCGGCCGAGAAGTTCGATGAAACGCGCGGCTTCAAGTTCATCTCGTATGCCGTGTGGTGGATTCGCCAGTCGATTCTCCAGGCTCTGGCCGAGCAGTCGCGCATCGTGCGTCTGCCGCTCAACCAGGTGGGGTCGCTCAACAAAATCAACAAGGCCTTCGCCCGTTTCGAGCAGGAGCACGAACGTACGCCGTCGCCCGAAGAGCTGGCCTCGGAGCTGGAGCTCCCGAAGGAGAAGGTGACCGACACGCTGCGTGTGGCGGGCCGCCACGTCTCGGTCGACGCCCCGTTTGCCGACGGTGAGGACAACTCGCTGCTCGACGTGCTGGTGAACCCCGATTCGCCCAACGCCGACCGCGGGCTCATCAACGAGTCGCTTGCAACGGAGGTGGACCGTGCGCTGGAGACGCTTACCGAGCGCGAGCGCGACATCATCAAGTACTTCTTCGGCATCGGCTGCTCGGAGATGACGCTCGAGGAGATTGGCGAGAAGTTCGACCTCACGCGCGAGCGTGTGCGCCAAATCAAGGAGAAGGCGATTCGCCGCCTGCGCCACTCGTCGCGCTCGAAGCTGCTGAAGTCCTATCTGGGATAACGTTTGAGAGGCAGGGCCTGCCTGCCGCCACATAAGAGAAGGGCCGCTCCCCGTCGGGGAAGCGGCCTTTTTTTATGCCCGGTCGGAAGCGGGCCTGTTTTTCGTAGGAGCCGGCGATTTTTGCATTCGGTCGGGAGCGGCCGCGCGTCGGGGAGGCGACTACCAGACAATCGGCTCCTTGCCCTGGCTGACGAAGTATTCGTTGGCGCGCGAGAAGTGGTGGCAGCCGAAGAAACCGCGGTAGACCGAAAGCGGCGAGGGGTGTACGGCCTTCAGAATGCAGTTGCGCGTGGGGTCGGCAATGGCCCCCTTGCGCTGCGCGTAGCTGCCCCAGAGCATGTAGACGATGCCCTGCCGGCGCTCGTTGATGGCCTTCACGACGGCGTCGGTGAAGGTCTCCCAGCCGTGGCCCGCATGCGAGGCGGCCTCGTGCTCGCGTACGGTGAGCACCGAGTTGAGCAGCAGCACCCCCTGCTCGGCCCAGCGGTCAAGGTTGCCGCTCGAGGGGTAGGGCGCCCCCGTGTCGTCGCTCACCTCCTTGAAGATGTTCTGCAGCGAAGGGGGGAAGGGGACGCCGTCGCCCACCGAGAAGCAGAGCCCGTTGGCCTGCCCCGGACCGTGGTAGGGGTCCTGCCCGATGATGACCACCTTGAGCCGCTCGAAGGGGCACTTGTCGAAGGCGCGGAAGATGTTGCTGCCGCGCGGATAGATGCGTCGCGAGGCGTACTCCTCGCGCACGAAGCGGGTCAGCTCGGCGAAATAGGGCTTCTCGAACTCGGGTTCGAGGATGGCTTTCCAATCGGGGGCGATTCTTACATCCATGATGTCTCTCCTGTTTTTGCGGAGTAAAAGTAGTAAAAAAGCGCCACTTTTCCGCCTTCCGCGTCGGCAATCGCCCCGGCGGTTGTCCGTTTGGGCGCCGAAAGTGGGCCGAATGGCCGGCTGCGCTTGCATACGCCGGCGCTTTGTCTATCTTTGTCCCCGCACGTCGGTTTCCCGGCCCCGTTGCGGCGGCCGGGAATGAAAAGGGAATACCGTGCGAATCGGTAACAATTCCCGTTGCTGTGTGCTCCGGCCCTGCTGCTTCGAAGCTGCGGGGCATCGGCCGACCTCTTTGTGCCACTGGCTCCGCGGAGTCGGGAAGGCGTCGGTCGTGGAGCGAGTCAGAAGACCTGCCGCCGTGCCTGTGCGAATTGTGCTTCTACGGTGAATGGAAGGATTCTGCGGCTGCCGACTTACCCCCCCCTTCAGTCTCGATGGTCAGCCCGTTTGCAGGTTCGTCCCTGCGGTGCTCCGCCTGGTCGGAGTGCCGGGAGGTGTTGTTCCATGCCCGTGCGGAGCGTGATGACGGACCATTTCGTTCAACCTAAAATTGATATGTATGAAGAAAACGGGTTTCATGGTGTCGTGTCTGCTGCTTCTGTGCGGCTGCCACGACCGAAAGGAGGGAGGCGTCGAACCTCCCGTACGTCAGCTGGAGGTGGCCTTTGCCGACGCCTCCGAGGTCGAATTTGCGCCGGGTGAGCAGCGCAGCATCCCCTTCACGGTCCGCAGCACGGAGTTCGCGGGGCTGGAGTTCGCGGCGGCGGCCGCGGGCGAGGATGCCTCCCAGTGGAAGCTCTCCGTCGAGCAGGGGAAGGTCGAGGCCGCATCCATGCCGTGCGTGCTGAAGGCGCAGGCCCCCGAGAAGGAGGTGAAGACGCGCCTTACGGTGACGGTGACCGCTCCGGAGGGGCTGCGCCGCGAGGCCTCGATTGCGGTGCGCGTGGTCGAACCGGCCGTGCCCGACCCGGAACCGGAGCCCGACCCGGGTCCCGCGGCCGAGGAGCTCAGTGCTGCGGGGCGCGCCAACTGCTACATCATTTCGGCGGCGGGCCGCTACATGTTCGACGCCACGGTGTGCGGCAACGGCTCGGGCGACGGGGCCTCCATCGCGCTCACCGACGACATGCGTGCCGACTGGCTCTGGGCCACGACGGGCGTCGAGGCGACGCTCGGCGAGGTGCGGCTCGATGCGGCTCGCGGGAGAATCTACCTCACGGCCGAGCCTTTCGTGGCGGGCAATGCGCTGGTGGTGCTGACCGACGCGCAGGGGGCCATCCTCTGGAGCTGGCACCTCTGGTTCACCGAACAGCCCGCGACGGTCACCTACGCCAACGGCCGCGTGATGCAGGACCGCAACTTGGGGGCCACCTCCGCCACGCCCGGCGAGACGACCGCCTACGGCCTCTACTACCAGTGGGGGCGCAAGGAGCCCTTCTGCGGGGGCGTGACGACCGAGAGTTCGGCCGAGAGCATGGCGCAGGCCCGGGCGGGTACCACGGTCAACCCCGCCTTTGCCGAGGCGCACGCCTGGCAGCAGGCCTCCGGTGCCGAGTTCTCGACACTCGAGTATGCCGCGGCGCACCCCATGACCTTCCTCTCGAACAAGGGGACGACGGGCACCTACGACTGGCTGGCCTCGCCGCGTGACGACCTGTGGGGCACGCAGAAGAGCATCTACGACCCCTGTCCTCCGGGCTACCGCGTTCCCGACCGCGATACGTGGGACGACTTTGCCGACGAGGCGGACCGCTACATCGAGGGGGTGAGCACGTGGGACGGCACGCTCTACGGCATGACCTATACGCACGAGGGGACGAAGGACTGGTACCCCGCGCAGGGCTACCGCAACCGCGACCGGGGCAATCTCGTGGGGCTCGCCACGACGCGCACGGGTCACTACTGGTCGAACTACCGCTCGGGACGGACCATCTCGCACTTCTACATCTCCAAGCGGCTCAGTACGGGCAAGCTGCTCCAGCCCCAGTCGACCGACAAGTCCGACGCCGCCTACGGCTACAACGTCCGCTGCCAGCGCGAGTAGGCGCCGGCGGCCGGACCGATGGGCGGGGCAAATCTGGCTGTGACGGAGCCGGTCGGGAGCGGCTGCGGTGTTACGATGCGATGACGTTGCGGTGAAACCTGCCTTCGGGCGGTGTATTTTCGCGGAAAAAGGGCTATCTTTGTACCTGTTATGAAGAAGACTGCGACAATCCTGCTTGTCTGGACGCTGAGCCTCCTTGCGTGGGGCGGTGTCCGGGCCGCGAACCCCGAGGGCGAGGTCCGCAACCTGATTTTCATGGTGGGCGACGGCATGGGTCTGGCCCATGTCTCGATGCTGATGGTCGAGAACGGCTACGCGCCGACCTCGTTCGACCGCGCACAAAGCGTGGGGCTGGTCTGCACGCGCTCGGCCAACAACCGCGTGACCGACTCGGCCGCCGCGGCGACGGCGCTTGCAACGGGTCACAAGACCGGCAACGGAACCATCGGCCAGTCGCTCGATGGCGAGCGCTACGAGTCGCTCATGATGCGCGCCGAAAAGGCCGGTCTGCGGAGCGGCATCGTGGTGAGCTGCTACCTGCAGCACGCCACGCCGGCGGCCTTCTACGCCCATGTGGCCCGGCGGGGTGATGTCGATACGATTACCCGCGATTTGTTGGCGAGCGGCGTCGACGTGCTCTTCGGGGGCGGCCGCAAGTGGCTTGCGGAGGAGTGCTCCGACGGAGGCACCTATTTCGACGCCTTCCGCCGACGCGGGTATACGGTGGTCGACCGGTTTGAGCAGACCGACACGCTCCACAGCGGACGTGTCCTGGGGGCCTTTGCCGAGAAGCACCTCGAGGCGGCGCCCCGGCGCGGCGACTACCTTCCGCGGGCGACGCGCAAGGCGCTCGAGTTGCTCACGGCCGACGATTCATTGCACCGCGGCTGGATGCTGCTTGTCGAGGGGTCGCTCATCGACATGGCGGCCCACGACAACGATGCCGAACGCCTTCTGGCCGAGATGCGCGACTTCAACGCCGCCGTTGGTGAGGCGATGGACTATGCCGATGCACACCCCGGAACGCTCGTGGTGGTCGTAGCCGACCACGAGACGGGCGGGCTGTCGATTCCGGCTAACGACGAGGACTTCACGCAGGCCGAAAACGGTCTGCAGTACAACTTCGGCTCGAAAAGCCATACCGGAACGCTCGTGCCGGTATACTTCTACGGCACGGGGGCCGGGCGCCTGGGCGGTGTGATGGACAACACGCAGCTCTCGCAGCGTCTGGCTCGGCTGCTCGGCCTGCCGCAGAACTGATGCTGCGCTCCGGAGCGGTCGGCGCCTCTGCCGCACCTCTTCCCGGCCGCATATTGACCCCTTCCCGCCCCGGATGGAGCGGAACGACAAAAAAGAGGGTGCCCGCTGAACCAGGTCGGGCGCCCTCTTCCGCTTGATGGTCGGATATGTTCTCTCTGTCCGCTTCTTCCCGGGTCCCTTCAGACTCGGGCTATTCGGTCGGTAAAACGGTGATGTTTCCTTGGACTGTTGCGGTGGAGTTATCGGTCTTTTTCTCTTCGATGGAAAAATCGACCACCAGTACCTTCTTTACGAGGACGATTTTGCCTTTGTGGCGGCCGGGCGTCCAGCGGGGCGAGTTCTTGAGCGCACGTTTCACCTCTTCATACAGCGATATGTCGGCAATCTTGAGGGGCCGGACGTTTGAGACCGAACCGTCGCGCTCGATTACGCACGTGCAGATGATGCGCCCTTCGATTCGCTTCCTGAGCGCTTCAGCCGGGTAGCGTATCTGTGTCTGGAGCCACTGGGAAAAGGCATATGGGTTTCCATCCCGGAAGAGGGGCATCGTATCGACTTTCAGATATGGGATGTCTTCGATTGGTGGTATCACGTCATCTTCTCCATCGAGGACAATGGGAGTCACAATTGAGATTGGGGGAAGCTTGAAATACACCGGGACGACCAGCTTCACGCGGACCGTTTTGCCCTTCTGCATGCCGGGGGTCCAGCGGGGTGAGGTTGCGAGCACGCGCCGCACCTCGTCGGTGAGCAGCCGGTCGGGTGACTGCAGTGCCGTGATGTTGGAGACCGAGCCGTCGCGCTCGACGACGAACGAGCAGACGACGCGTCCCTCGATTTGCTGTTCGATGGCCTTGGCCGGGTAGCGCACCTGAGTCTGGAGCCATTGGCGGAACTTTCCGAGGTCACCGCCCTCGAACGAAGGCATCGTTTCACCCCCGGGGAAGGGGAAGCCCTCTGTCTCCCGGGCCATCTCCCGAATGTTTTGGGTCCTTATATCCACTACGCCGAAGCGTCCCCGTTCCTCGCCGTAATTATCCACGGCTATCTCGGCCGGAATGATGGTCAAATTATAGATGTTTGTCGGAATGTCGTTGGGGTCGGTTTCGATGCCGTCGACCAGGTAGAGCGGTGTTCCCGCCACGCCATTCTTGTCACAAAAGTCGGTGGACCGAATACCTTTGGCCTGTTTGGGCTGTCGGGCCTCGTTGTCCGTATCGCCGGCGCTTTTGTCGAGTATGACAGACTGCGAGAAGCGCTCCTCGCGGGGAACTTTGACCAGTCGGGTCTCATAGCCCGTGCGGGAGACCTCGAGCAGGTGCCCCTGCGGTACGGTCAGTTCGACCACCCCCTTTTTGTCGGTGACCGCACTCAGCGTGGAGCCCTTGACGCGAACAATCACCCCCGAGGCGTCCCGTTTCGTCGTGGCGTGTTTCCCGTTCCGGGTAAAGTCCCTCAAGGCGACTACAAGGTGTACGCGGCAGCCCTTGTCCGAGGGCCAGACCTCCGGCGTGGCAGCTGCGGGCTGCTGCAGGTTCATTTCGGTGGTGACGGCGGGAGTCTCGGCCGTGGCAGCAGGTGTTGCAGCCGGTGTAGTTGCGGCGAGTGCGGCCGGTTCGGCGGTCTCGGCCGGCAGAATGACTGCGGCTCGTGAGGTGAAGGCAAAGGCGCAGAGCAGTCCGATGATGAAGGACAGTGTGGCCGCAAGTCGGAGCCGTGCATGACGGCTTGGGGTCTTCGAAGTCATCATTTTGAGTCGTTTTTTGGTTAATGAACTGCGCAGCCCGTTGGCTATTTCCGGACTATAACCGAAAAGCTGCATGAAGAGGGTATCTATGTAGCTGTTGAGTGCATATCCCGATGCGAGCACGTCGCTGTCGGCCTCGTACTCCTCGACCTCGACCAGCCGCCGTGCGGCGAGCCAGACGAAGGGGTTCCACCACAGCGCCGCCTTGAGGAGCTCCATGGCGAGCCGCTCCAGCGAGTGTCGGCGGCGGATGTGGCTCGCCTCGTGCAGCAGCACCGCCTCCAGCTCGCGGGGCGGGAGCTGCTCCCAGACGTAGACCCTGCCGAAGAGGGAGAACGCGGCGCACTGCTGCCGCGTGCGGACGAGTGTCATGCGGCCCGTGCGGGTGACTGCGGCGCCGTGGCCGAGCTGCCGGATGCGCCACAGCTGGGCGGCGGCGGCTCCGAGCACCGCGGCCGCACCTGCGGCGTAGAGCCATGCGAGGAGCTCCCTGGCCGTGATGTGTCCCGCTTCGGCCACCGCGGCAGGCATCGCCTCGGCAGGGATGGGGAGCCCGCTCTGCGGAGCGGGCGCTGCCGTGAGGTAAATCACCTCGCCCGGATAGAGGGGAATCCGCAGCAGCGGGATGACGGCGGCGAGCAGCGGCAGGGCGAGCAGCCAGCCGCGGCACCAGCCGAAGGCGACGCGGCGGTCGAGCAGCAGGCGGTAGCAGGCGTAGAGTACGCCGCCGCAGGCGAGCGATTCGAGGAGGTAGGTCGTCAGCTCCTTCATGGTTTGTCCGTTTTTGAGGTTGGTTGACTGAGTGCGGGGAGTCGGCGGCTCCGGGCGCTATTTGCGGATGGAGTGCATGATTTCGAGAATCTCCTCCATCTCCTTGATTGAAATCTGTTCGTGCTGCGAGAAGAAGGAGACCATCTGAGCCAGCGAGCCGTTGAAGTAGGAGCCCAGCATCGACTGCATGACGTTTCGGGCGTAGGACTCCTTGGCCACGAGCGGGTGGTAGCGGTGGCTCTTGCTCTCGGCCGTGTGGCCGACAAAGCCCTTGTTCTCCAGAATCTTGAGGAACGTGGCCACGGTCGTGTACTTGGGGTGCGGCTCCCGGGTGCAGGCAATCACCTCGTTGACCGTCGCCTCGCCCAGCTGCCAGAGTATCTGCATGATTTCCTCCTCGCCGCGCGTGAGCGACTGGGCGGGGGTGCTGTTGTTCGTCTTTGTATCCATGGTTTTTCTACGTTTTTTATGGTTTGTGAGCTCTCGGACGGAGCTGCTGTTCGTCGGGTTCAGGCTCCTTCCTGCCCGCTTTTCGGGGTGGGGCGGTTGCGTTGAGGCCTTCCGTTTGCCGGGGTGGTGCTGGTTGCCATCCGTCCTTTCTGCTTCTGACGTCGGTACGGGTTGTTTTTCCCGCCCCTCTGTCCGATGCGCCACCGTGTCGCGCTTTCTGCACTTTCTGACGCTGCGACGGGTTACTTCTTACGCCCCTTCGTTCGGTGCGCTGGGGGCTTATCTTTCTCTGCTGTGCTCTCCCCATGCAAATATTCTACTAATTTTTTAGAAATGCAAATATTTCTTCTAAAATTTTAGTAGACTGAGCGCTTTTATCCGTAGAGAGTGGGTGAAGGGGACGGGCATGGAGGCGGAGGGTTGTTAAGGAGGGAATGTCGAGGCTGTTGGGAGGCTGTTCGGAGGCAGTTCGGTCGCTTGAAGGGGCGCGGAGCGGTTCAAGTGGGGTGGTGTGTCGTCGGCCGGTGGATAAGGTGAGGTTGGCGCAGCTTCGAATGAAGGGGTGCAGCTCCGAAGACAGTGACGCGCGGTGGAAGGGCAGTTTGGATGCGGGGTTTGTCAGGCGCTCAGCCCGGGCAAAAAGAGCCCCGGCGGGCGGACTGCCCGTCGGGGTGTGGTATTACGGGATAATGGGGCGGTGCAACAGGCCCTCCGTATGAGAAAGGCGTCCTCCCGAACGGTCTTACCGGCGGCGCTCCTCCTCGTTGTCCTTTTCGAGCTTTTGGTCCTCCTCCCAGTCGAACCAGGGGAAGTCGCGGCGCCCGCCCAGCGAGAAGCGGGTGTAGGTGATGGGGAGCCCCTTCTCGAGAAAGAGCGTCTCGTAGGCCGTCTTGACCGAGAGCGTTTCGTCGGCAAAGCCCGAGCCGTAGATGTCGGGTTCGGAAACTTCGCACGGCAGCGCGAAGCGGCGGATAACCTCGTTCGTGTAGGCGTAGAGGTGTTTCGAGTCGGTCTTGAGGTTGAGCCACCCGTCGGGACGCAGCAGTTGGGCATAGCGCTCGAGGAAGAGCGGCGAGGTGAGGCGTTTCTTGGCCCGGCGTGTCTTGAGCTGCGGGTCGGGGAAGGTAATCCAGATTTCCGAGACCTCCCCCTCGCCGAAGAGGTGGTCGATGAACTCGATGCGCGTGCGCAGGAAGGCGGCATTGGTCATGCCCCGCTCGGTGACCGTCTTGGCGCCGCGCCACATGCGGGCCCCCTTGATGTCGATGCCGATGAAGTTGCGCCCGGGCTCGCGTTCGGCCAGCGCCACGGTGTATTCACCCTTGCCGCAGCCCAGTTCGAGGACGATGGGATGGTCGTTGTGGAAAAAATCGCGCTGCCAGTGCCCCTTGAGCGGATGGTCGCAACGGAATATGTCGTCGAATTCGGGCTGTACGAAGCACTTGAAGGTGAGGTTTTCGCTGAAACGGCGCAGTTTGTCTTTTCCCATGACGGATTGGTCGGTTTATTCTGTTTTTACGATGTTGATGCCCACCGCCTCGATGCCGCGCTGCGGCGTTGCGGGGGCGATGACGAGGCGGTAGCGGCCCGTGTCGGGCAGTACGACCCGGCTCCGGAAGGGAGCCTCGCAGACGCGGCTCCGTGCGGCGGGCAGCTCGCTGCGCTCGGTGCGGAGCACGAAGCGCTCTTCGAAGCGGAGCGAGTCGGGCGAGAGGAGCATCACGCGCAGCGGCAGCGAGTCGGCCTCGAAGCGCTCGTTGCAGCGGACGAAGAGGTGCAGGTCGCGCAGCGTGGTGGTGTCGCTGTTGGTAAACGACAGGAGCGCCGGCCGGCTCCAGTCACGGGTGTCGACATCGACTGCGACGCTCTGCGTGTGGGCCATGCAGCCGCCCGCGGCGGCGCAGACCGTCGTTGCGGCGAGCAGCATCCATCCCCGGCGTATCCCCGTGCGGAGGGCTTTGCCCGCGCATGAGGCGACGCTCCATATTCTCCCCGCAGCTCCCGCATGCTCCGCCGCGCGCATGTTGCTGCGCTGTGCGACGGTCTCAGCCGTGCTGTACGGTCGATTCTCTCTACGGCTCGATGCCTTCATGATTGTTCCTAGCGTTTGCCCGCTCCATGTCCGGTTTTCGTCTGGATGGCGTGCGGGTTATCAGGCTTCCTCCGCCTTGCGGCCCCCTTCGGGGCGGCTCTTCGTGCGGCGCTCGTCGCCTCCGGCGGCTCCGTTCGGACGCGGGCGGTTGTGTCGGCTGCGGTTGCGGTTCTGACGCGGACGGTTGCCCTGAGCCTCTCCCTCCGCACGCTGTTCGGCCGGGGCGGCGGTGCGCTCCTCGCGGTGCTCCTGACTGCCGTTGGCTCCGTTGCCATTGTTTCCATTGCCTCCGTTGTTGCGGCGTCGCGAACGGTCGTTGCGGCCGTGTCCCTTCTCGGCACCGCCGCGCTGCGGCGCTGCGCCGTTCTCAGCCGTCGGACGGGCCTCCTCGGCCGAGCCTTCGGCCTGTTGCGCGGCGGCTCCGTTGCCGTTCTCGCGGCGGCTGCCGTGCTGACCGTTGCGGCCGTTTTCACGGCCGTTTTCGCGGCGGTTGCGGTTGCGGCGGCTGCGGCGTTTGGTGTTGTCGAAGCGCGTGATGCTGTCCTCCTCCGAACGGAACGACGGTTCGTCGGTATCGGGTTCGAGGTCGCTGTCGTCCTGCAGCTGCTCGGCGCGCTTGCCGGCACGGTTGAGCGCCAGAATCTCCTTCACGCGCGAGACGGGCAGCGTGATGATGTTGGCCATCGAATCCTTGCTGCTGCTGAACGACATCGTTCCGGCCAGAATGTCGCTCTTCACCAGATGGAACTCCCCTTCGTCGGTCAGCAGCGGCTCGCGCAGCCGCGGGAACTCCTTGCGGGCATCGGCATAGGCGTCGTATTCGTACATCAGGCAGCACTTGAGCTTCGAGCACTGTCCGGCGAGCTTCTGGGGGTTGAGCGAGATGTCCTGCGTGCGGGCGGCTCCCGTGGTGACGCTCGAGAAGCTCGACATCCACGAGGCGCAGCACAGCTCGCGGCCGCAGGCGCCCAGACCGCCGATGCGGCCCGCCTCCTGGCGCGCTCCGATTTGCTTCATCTCGATGCGGATGTGGAACCGCTCGGCGAAGACCTTGATGAGCTCGCGGAAGTCGACGCGCTCGTCGGCTATGTAGTAGAAGATGGCCTTGATTTTGTCGCCCTGGTACTCCACGTCGCCGATTTTCATGTTCAGACCCATGTCGGCGGCGATTTGCCGCGAGGCAATCATCGTCTCGTGTTCGAGGGCGATGGCCTCCTGCCAGCGTTCGATGTCGTAGGGCTTAGCCTTGCGGTAGATTTTCTTGTACTCGCCGTTGTAGGGGGTGAATCCCGTGCGGCGCATCTGGCGGGCCACCAGGTCGCCCGTCAGCGAGACGATGCCGATGTCGTGGCCCGGCGAGGCCTCGACGGCGACGATGTCGCCCCGCTTGAGGTCGAGGTGGTTGACGTTCTGGTAGAACGAGCGGCGCGTATTCTTGAAGCGCACCTCCACGATGTCGCTCGGCAGGTTGACGGGATAATCCTCGAGCCACGAGGTTTCGTGGAGCTTGAAGCACCCCTCGCAGGGGAGCGCCTCGCACTCGGAGCCGCAGTCGCAGAAGCTGCAGCCGCGTCCCATTTCGGGTTTGCAGCAGTTTTTATGGTGGTTTACGGTTTGGTCCATGGTGTAAAATTTCCGTAAAGATACAAAAATTTTCCGATTCCTCACGCGGCCGTGCGCAGGCGGTGAACGCTGCGTCGGATGCGGAGTATCAGCATGAGGGCGGCGGCCGAGAGGCCGAACGAGAAGCCCACGAAGAGTCCCGAGGGCCCCATGCCGAGCGTGAAGCCCAGCAGATAGCCCACCGGCAGGTTGAGCACCCAGTAGGAGACCAGCGCGATGGGCATGATGATGTGCACGTCCTGGATGCCGCGCAGGATGCCCACCGAGACGTTCTGCACACCGTCGGCCAGCTGGTAGAGCGCCGCAAAGAGCATCAGCTCCGAGGCGATGGCGATGACCTCGCTGTTCGAGGTGAAGAGGGTGGGAATCCAGGCGTGGAGGGCGATGAAGCAGAGTGCGGCCAGCGTGTTCCACGCCAGCACGAGGTGGTACGAGGCACGTGCGGCCAGCGTCAGTTCGCCGATGTTGCCCCGCCCGTAGCAGTGCGAGACGCGGATGGTCGTCGCCGCGCCAATTGAGAGGACAATCATGAAGGCGCAGTTGCCCAGCGTCATGGCTATCTGGTTGGCGCTGAGCGCCTCCTTGCCGAACCAGCCCATCATGATGCCCGTGCCGACGAAGGCCGACGATTCGAGGAACATCTGTGAGGCAATGGGCAGTCCCATGCGCAGCAGCGAGCGGATGTCGCGGCGGTTGAGGCTGCGCAGCGAGAAGCCGCGCAGGTAGAGGCGGTAGCGCGGGCGCTTGAGGAAGTAGCCCACCATCAGCAGTGGGGCGATGGCGCGCGAGAGCAGCGTGCCCAGACCGGCGCCTTCGGCCCCCATCTCGGGAAATCCGAGGTTGCCGTAGATGAACAGGGCGTTGAAGCCGATGTTGCAGAGGTTGGTGAAAATCGTCACGGCCATCTCCACGCGCGTGTTGCCGACCCCTTCGAGGAACTGCTTGAAGGCGAAGAAGAGCATCAGGAAGGGCATGCTGTAGACCAGCATGTGGTAGTAGGGGATGGCCATGTCGACCACCTCGACGGGCTGCCCGAGGCGGTAGAGCAGCGGTGTGGCGGCATACTGCAGCGCCCCGACGGCGAAGCCCAGCGTCGTGTAGAAGAGGATGCCGTTGTGGAGCAGCCGGGCCGAACGCTCGCGCTCCCTGCGGGCGTAGAGCTCGCCGACGAGGGGCGTAAGTCCCAGCGCGACCCCCACGGCCGCGATGAAGAGGATGAAGAAGACCGAGCCGCCAAACGATACGGCGGCCAGCGGCGTGGAGTCCTCACCGCCGTAGCGGCCGACCATCAGGTTGTCGGCCACCTGGGTGAGAATCTGTCCCACCTGGGTCAGCACGACGGGGAAGGCCAGCCGCAGGTTAGCACGGTATTGCTCCTTGTATGTTGCGAATCGGTACATGCGTCGTATGGCAGTAGGGCTGCAAAGGTACGAATAATTCTCCCGAAAACCGACCATCCTTCAAGATTCGTTCCTGCCCGCATACGGCAAAGGCCGGACGGGAGCGACTCCCGTCCGGCCTTCGTCACCTCGCGTAGGCCGGTTTCCGCATGTCCGGCCTCTACGATTGTCGCCTCTCAGAGAACCCGGACGCAGCGTACGCTGCAGCCCGAAGCCCGCTTGTTCGAATTGAACATCACGTAGTTGGCGTTGAAGTCGACCATCTTCGAGCTTCCTTCGTCAACGGACGAGGTCCAGTAGTATCCTTCGCGTCCCTGGGGGCCGGGAATGAGGCGGAGGACACCCGAATTGTTGGCCATCTGTCCCGCGGCGGGGAAGAACGAGTGGGCGTTGGTGAAGGTCCAGCCGTTGTTGAACGAACCATCGGAGAGGATGGACGACGAGTCAAATGCTGCAGCGCCCGTTGCGGTGAAGCCCGTGAAGACCTTCAGTGGTGCCACCATGTATCCCTCGGGGCAGGGGTCGAAGATGGTCTTGACAGGGGCCGTCTCGTCGGGGTTGCCCCAGAGGTGGTCGTTGCGGTGGGTGAGCGTCTCGGCATCGTCCGAACCGCCCAGACCGTACCAGTCGAACATGTTGTTGTAGGTGCCCGTGAAGAACATCTCGGGGTACTGGATGGCCTCCAGCAGCGTGGCGGCATCCGACGTGGTCGAGGTGGCGTATCCCACCATGGGCTGGTAGTCCGTGTCGGTGTAGACGACCGAGCCATCCATGAGCGCGCCTCCGCTGTTGAAGCCTACGTAGGGGTCCTTTCTGCCCCACTGGTACTTGAGGCCGTCGTACGAGGAGAGGCTCCCTTCGGGCTGGGTCCATTCGCCCAGGTTGCGGTCCATGATGGTGAACTGCTCACCCTCGGCGTTGGTGCAGGCCACATCCTTCACCTCGCTGTTTGCCCAGATGTGCCAGCTCCAGAGGATGGTGCCCCGCTTGCGCGGATAGGGCTCCGTGACGGGCTCGCCGTCCGTTACGGCGATGACGGCGTTGCCGTTGATGGTTCCCGAGGTGGTGAAGAGCACCTTGCCCTCCTTCGTCAACTCGACGCTGGCGATGACACCGCCGGCCTCCGAGCCGGTCTCCCACAGCACCATCACATCCTTGGGTTCCAACTTGACGGGGGCATCAAGACCCGCAGTGGCGATGCCGGTGCCCATGACGGTGGCATCGAACTGATAGGTGGTGTTGGGCTGCGTGACGATGTAGCAGTTGGCATAGGCGCCGTTGGCGTTCAGGTCGACGGCATCCGCCACGGGAGCGGCAATCCGGACGCCGATTTCACCGTAGGCGCTCAGACCGGCGGCCGAGAGGGCGATGACCGAAACCTTGCCCTCCGTCTCGGCGAAGGTGTTCTCCTCGACCGGGGCCGTAATCTCGATTTTATCCTCCTTGAAGGCTACCTTCCAGCCGTCGGGCTTGCTGATTTGGGTATTCACGGCGCCCGTCATGGTGTAGTCGACGGCGACGGTCTCGCCGAAGGAGAACTCCAGCGGACCCTCCGTGTCGAATGAGAAGCTCAGCTGCTGGGTGACCGGAAGGTTGACAACGGTGCCGTCCATCAGCTCGATGACCAGCATGCCGTTCTCGAAGCGGACATCCTTGAAGAGGCTCTTCCCGTCTTCGCCCGAGGCTGCGACGCCGGTATCCTCCCACGTCACTCCGCCGTCGGCCGAGATTTCCCACGTTTCGGTCTCGGGGTTGATGCGTACGCGGGGCGCCACGGCAGCGGCCGGAATGCGGTTGCCCTCCTGGTCGGTCAGGAAGACAACGGTGCCTTCGGGGTTCTTGTAGGCCCACCAGTAGTCGCCCTCCTCCTCGACGACGATGATGGCCGGGGACCAGTCGCCCGAACCGCTCATGTCGATGGTGACGGTCGTGCCGTCGGAGAAGGTGATGGTCCATCCGTTTCCGGTCTGCACGGCCGAGTCTACGGTGACCTCCTTCTGGTTGAGTTTTTCGATGATGGTTTTCAATGCGTCAATCTCCTCCTGCATCGACTTTTCCAGCTGGTCGAGCCGCTCCGAAAGTCCGTTTACAGACTTCCAAAGGTCTGAGTCGTCGTAGGAGCAGAAGGTCAGTGAGAGCGTCAGCATTGCCGCCAGCAGGCAGCGCAGCAATTTCATTGGGGCAAGCTGTTTCATAGGTAATATATATTAAGATGAGTTTCGTATACAAAATAAATGATTTATACGCAAAAAATCGTTAACCTAAGTTCATGCCTCCAGATTTTGCATTTTCGGCAGATTATGGTTAATATTGCGTGCATGAACAAGGATTTGAAACAACTGGTCAAGGAAGAGTGTAAGTTCATGCCCTCCGACGCCCTTGTGGAGCGCTTTCTCGGGGCGATGGAGGAGATTCAGGTCAAACCGCGCCGCCGCATCATCGATTTCGGAAAAATCTGCACCGACGTGTTCTGCGTCAAGAGCGGCATCGTGCGGCTTTTCCATGTGGACGACGCCAAGGAGTCGACCTTCGGCTTTGCCTCTCCCGGTACGATATTCATGTCGCCGCTCTCGTTTTACCTCGACGCACCGGCCTTTCTGATGGCCGAAACCTGCAAGATACCCGCCACACTGCTGCGGATGAACCGTGCAACCTTCTATTCGTTCATCAACGGCTCGGACGAGTTCGCCCGCTGGATGTTCAGCCTGGCATCGGCCCAAATCTGCATCTGCGAGCGGAAGCTTTCGCTCATCAACGGCTCGGCCATGGAGCGTTACCAGGCCGTGCTGAAGAATCGGCCGGAGATTGTCGAGGCGGTAACCGACCGCGTGCTGGCCTCCTATCTGGAGATTACGCCGCAGCACCTCTGCCGGCTCAAGCAGCAGCTCCGCGACAAGCATTCATAGTCACCCGTTCGCCCCCCCCCTCCGGCGATTCATCTTTGGCGATTTGCCTCCGGCGATTTGTCCCGGTATTTGTCCGCAACTCTCTGCCCGGCCTGTCTGTCCGCGGCATTTGTTTTCGCCTGCTTATCCGCCTGTCTACCAGCGACGTTTGTCCGCGCCAGTTCGTCCAAGACTTTTTGTCTGCGGTGTTTGCCTACGCCTGTTTGCCCGCGCCTGTGTCGCTGCCATTATCCGATGTTCGCTGCCCGGGATATTGTTCCGGAGAGTTGCCCTGTGGTGGGGGATTCCGGTTGCTCCGGACTCTTTTTGCCGCCGAGAGCAGTACGGAAAAACAAAAAGACCTGATTTCAATCTGAAATCGGGTCTTTCGTGTGGTACCACCAGGAATCGAACTATTTGATTAAGTGGCTGTATCTCTTTGAATTGGATCTCAGCAAAAGGGATTATCTCCCGCGGTTGCTCCACCGAAAAACCGCACCATTTTGCAGGGTTTCACGGGGTCGATTTCCTACTACGATGCAAAGATAACCTTTTATTTTGAAAAGCAAGCAGATGCCTTCCGATTTTGCTCCACCTCGAAAAGGAATCGAATCGCCGCAAAAAAGACGAATGGCACAATCAAATAATTTGGGTTGTTTCCTGACGGCATCCAGACCATGAAACGCGACCAGCCTCTCCTCGTACATGTTACCGACGTTGTTTTGAACTGTCGGATGCTCATGCCTTCCCGTTTTCATGTGTATATGGTTGTGCGATTGAGTAAAAATCCGTAAATTTGTATAAACCCATCCTGACCCAGACCGATGAAACCGCGCCGCATCATCCTGATTCGGCATGGCGAATGCCATGCGAACAACGACGAAAGCAAATTCGCCACGGAGCCCGACTACACAATTGAGTTGACGGCAAAGGGTATTGAGCAGGCCCGTCAGGCCGGGCGCGCATTGAAGGAGTTGCTGGGTGACGAATCGGTCTATTTCTACATTTCGCCGTTCTGGCGAACCCGCTCGACCTTTGAGAACATCGTCCGCTCCTTTCCCCGAAGCCAGTTTCGTTACAGCGAGGAGCCGCGCCTGCGGGAGCAGGAGTGGGGTTACTTGCGTACCTACGGGGAGTTGAAACGGCTGAAGGCGGAGCGAACCGCCTATGGTGCCTTCTACTACCGTTTCCCGGGCGGCGAGGCCGGCACGGATGTCTACGACCGCATCAACGACCTGCTGGGCTCGCTGCACCGTGATTTTCGCGACCCAGACTATCCCCGCAATTGCGTGCTGATTACCCATTCGCTGGCCATCCGGCTCTTTGTCATGCGGTGGTTTCATCTGACGGTCGAGGAGTTCGAGGAGATGCGTTCACCTGCGAACTGCGCCCTGACGATTCTGGAACTGGACGAGACGGGCGACGAATACCGGCTTCTGACCCCGCTGGCCCGGAATCCCGAGGCACCGATTCGCCGTCGTCCCATCCGCCTGTCCGAGCCTGACGAAGCAGAATAAACCAGCATATAAATTCCACTAAATATCCAAGAAAAACCTATGGAAAACACATACCGATCCATCGGCCTGTTTATCGATGGAGGCTACTACGCCAAGGTGAACGAGGCGCTTGCTGCGCAGGCGTCGCTCAATATCGATATGGGCAGCCTGATGTACCTCGTGCGTCAGCAGGTGTCCCGCATCGGCGGCCACGCCCTGTCGGACTGCCACATCACCGAGAGCCACTACTTCCGTGGCCGTTACCGCGTCTATGATGCCAACAACAAGCACCTGCTCTACAAGGAGCGGCGCTTCGAGGATGCGTTGATCGAAAACGACGTGATCTTCCACTACAAACACCTGCGCGAGGTGCAGCACGACGGCGAGACGACGGTTATCGAGAAGGGCATCGACGTATGGTTTGCTCTGGAGGCCTACGAGTTGTCGGTCATCCGCAAGTTTGACTACGTGGTGCTCATCACGGGCGATGCTGACCACGAGATGCTGATCCGCAAGTTGAAGGCATTGAAGATTCATGCCGTGCTGCTCACGTGGGATGTTGACAGCAACTCGTCGGCCACGTCGAAGTTGTTGAAGGACGAGGCCTGCACGCACGTTGAGTTAAGTGAGCTGGTTGCTGCCGACCGCGAGTTGCTCGGGCGTCTGTGCCGCCGCGTGAAGAGCGAATAAAGAGTAACCTCCCGTAAACCTTGAACGACATGAATATCAATAACCCCGAGGATCTTTTCGAGAATTTTCAGCCTCAAGCCCTGCACACGACTTTGTGCGTGGATGGGGAGACGCTGGATTTCAAGCGGAGCGTATTCTGTTTTGCCAGAAGCGTCCCGCGCTGGCGTGTGATCTTCGAGTGTATTTTCTATTCGAAACGAGCTTCGCTGCCGTTCAAGGTCTATCTGACGCACGTCGGGCAAAATCTCTTTTGTCGGAGAAGCATCAACCGGGAATATCAATGCGAGGATCGTTATGCTGCAACCTTTCCGCGGGAGCGACTTTTCCCAGAGCAACTGCGGCTGGCTCCGGAAGGTGCGGAAATCAACGTCTATATTGAGGATTGCCGGGAATGGGACGTAGCAGACCGTTCGTTCCTGCTGCTGCCGGGCGAGGCGCGGGATTACTTGACGCCGGTACATATTCACTTGTACAAGAAAGAGCAGCAAGACCCCTTGCGTGATACTTCCCTGCGGAGCTTTGCTGGCGAGACTTTCAGTGGCGTTGCGGTCCGGTGTGTATTCGACGTGCACCAGCCGATCAAGGACGACCGCTACGAAATCTTTTTCACGCTCCGAGATTCGGCAGACCGTCGAATTCATCGGCTTAAGGCCAAGGTACAACCGATGTATTACTCGCAGACGGAGCGGGCCGTTGTGGCGCAGGCATTGTTCGATCGGGAAGAGTGGCCGGAGGATGACTACCGGCTGGAGGTTTCGTTTTTGGGCGAGTTAATGACTGCCGTTCGTTTCACGGTCGGAGATGGGGATATTCCGGGCGCATACGGCCCGGCGGATTTTGAAAAATAAGGGACTACGATGGCAGCAAACGATACGGAGAATACGTCGTGCTACGACGAGATGCTGGCCGAGGTGCAGGCGCTATACGATGCCGGGCGCGACCTGGAGGCTAGCGAGCATGCCGATAAGCTTCTGGGCAAAATGGAGCGGCAAGGACTGAACGACTCGTTGCTCTACTCGGAGGCGATGCGGTTATTCGGCATGGCGCAATACCGGATGGAGAACTACCCGATGGCGGATGGAGCCCTGCGCTTTGCCTTCGAGACGCGGAATGCGCTGGGCATGGGCGGCGATGCGGTCGGTATCGGGATTCTGCAAACCTTGAGCGAGATCGCCATTCTGCGCGACCAGCCGGTCGAGGCTGCCAGTCTGCTGACGCTGATCAGTCAAATAATAGAAAATAATCGTACAACTTTTTATAGGATTGAAAACCTTACAGATGAACGTTTAATCTATATTTTTTCTTAATTTCGTATTATGAATAAGGATAATGAAATATATGTTTTTCTTTCTCATTCGCATCTCGATTATGAAAAAGTTAGAACAGTTCGTAATCTTTTGGAACAAGAAGGTTATCGTCCATTGATGTTCTTTTTGAAATGTCTGGAGAATGAGAAATATGAAGAATTGACAAAAACATTAATCAAGGAGGAAATTGACAGCCGGCAACGATTTATTTTATGTGCCAGCGAGCATGCTAAAACATCAGATTGGGTTAAGTTTGAGATAAATCATATTGTTAGCACAAATCGACCTTATGAGATTATCGAATTGGATGCCCCTATTGAGGCTCAAATGCTCGCTGTCAAGAATTTTAAACGACGATCTACTGTTTTTATATCGGCCCCAAGACAATTAGATGCACTTGTTCAGATGACTATTCATGCACTTAAAAAGAATGATTTTCAGATGTTCTATGATAAATATGATTTGATGGAAGGGGCGGATTTTGCGTCTGAAATCAAACAACAATTAAGGAAGTCTTCAGACAATGGATATGTATTGATCTTTATTGATGAAAATCTCAAAGAGAACTCTTTCCAATATTTTGAAATACAATGTGCTATGAAGATCAATCATTCAATGCAAGAGCAACGTGTGATTCCAATATGGGCCTCACAAAAGTTTGATTACGACGAGCTGTTGGACCTGCCCCCAATTGTATTTGAGTGTTTTAGATATCATGCTGGAATAAATGTTTGCAAAATGGATATTAAAACAAGCGCCTTAACAATCGCGAATCGACTGGTCGAGATTGATGTTCAACAAAATAATCACAATGTTGAATCGTCTGTTGCTGAATAATACGACTCCATATAGTCAAATGATTAAATTAAATTTTGTAACTTGCATATATTAAAATCATAAACCAAACGATGAACCAAACGTATACCCCCGCTCCGCTCGATACGCGGGATGTTGAATTGCCGAAGGAACTTGATGAATTGATCGAATGGATGGCCCGCAACGTGCATGAGGTCTGGGCGCAGGGGCGAATCGCCGAGGGCTGGACTTATGGCGAGCAGCGCGATGACAAGCAGAAGACGCACCCGTGCCTGGTGCCCTATGAGGAGCTGCCCGATGCCGAACGCGAATACGACCGTCAGACCGCCGTGCAGACCCTCAAACTGATTCTCAAACTCGGATTCAAGATCCACAAATAACCGCCCCTATGGAATCGAATGCACCCCATTTTACCGAACGGCCCGAAAACGTGGCCCGACTGTTCAAACAGACCCTTTACGGATTGTTGGCTGTTGCGCTGGTGGCGCTGGCCGGCATCGTCTATTTTTACCGCGACAAGCCGATCTGCTTTGGCGTGCTTGTCCTTGTGATCTGGGCTCTTGTTGCCGTATGCGCCCTGTGTTGGCTGGGCTACTGCTGCAAACGGTTGCTGGAGATCTATTCGGAAAGCCGCCAGAAGTTCTCGGAGACCGAGCTGACGCTCTATCAGGAGGCTGTTCGCCACGAACGGGCGATTCAGGATAAACAGCGGGAGACGGTCCAGCCGGATCCCGACATTGAAGCAAAACGCAAGGAGGTCGAACTGGCCAAGCTGGAAAAGGAGCTCCGGGGCCTCAAGTAATCCATTGGTTAACCCAAGCAGCTATCCATGAAGAACTCGCTGAAACGATTTTTTACACTGGGCTTCGATCGGGCCTTCTCGGGGCGAGGCCGCAAGCAGTTTGCCTGGCTGGTCGGGATTTTGCTGCTCTTCTTCGGGGTGATCTATCTGGTCAGCTGGTTCTTCTCCTTTCCGGAGCCTTCGGACGCAGCGACACCCGATTCGCCGCAGGGTGCCGGCGGCAGCGATGTCCCGATGGGGCGCCTGCTGCAATTGATCTGCTTGTTTATCGACCCGGGCAGCGTGGCCAACGTCACGCCCGAACTGCGCTGGTTCTCGCTGGGAGTGGCTATTCTGGGACTGCTGCTCTTTACGGGCCTCTTGATCTCGGTGGTATCGAACATGTTGGAACGACGCGTCGAACGCTACCGCGAGGGCGAGATCGCCTATCCGCTCGAGAATCATGTCGTGGTCATCGGTTTCGACGAGATGGTGCCGATGCTCGTGCGGCAAATCTGCTCGGAACCCCGTTACGGGAATTGCTATATCCTGATCCAAAGCGTACAACCCGCCGCCAAGGTGCGCAACCGCATCCACACGGTGCTCGATGCCCGGCAGGAACGGCGTATTCTGGTGCTGCACGCCCAGCGCAACTCGACCGAAGAACTGGAAAAGCTCTGTACGACCCGCGCCCGCGAGATCTTTCTGATCGGCGAGGCAAACGAATACGACCACGATTCGCTCAACATCGATTCGCTCCAGAAGATCGTGGCCATCCACAGCAAGACGCGGAACAGTCTGCGCATCCCGGTTTCGGTGCTGTTCGAGTACCAGACCACCTACGCCGCGTTCCAAATCTCGGACCTGGCCGAGGAGTGGCGCAAGCAGATCGACTTCCACCCCTTCAACTTCTACGAGGAGTGGGCCAAGAAACTGCTCGTGAAGCGGTGTTACGAAGAGGGTGCTACAAAGGTCGAATACCCGGCTCTGGACCGTGAACCGATCACGCGGGAGTGCGACCAAACGGTCCATCTGGTCATCATCGGCATGAGCCGCGTGGGCGTGGCTCTGGGGGTTGAGGCGGCGCAGCTGCTCCACTTCCCGAACTTCTGCCGCAATCCGCGGTTGAAGAGCCGGATTACGTTCATCGACTCTGCGGCTGACGAGGAGATGAACTTCTTCCGCGGCCGTTACCGCCACTATTTCGACCTGGCACCGAGCCACTATCGGGACATGACACGTCCCGACGAGGAGCGGATCCTCCCGCCGAACTGGGATTACGGTCCCCGGACGGATTTTCTCGACGTGGAGTTCGAGTTTATCAAGGGGCGTGCCGAGACGCCTGCCGTACAGCAACTGTTGGCGAAGTGGGCCGGGGATCCCAAACAACAGCTGTCGATCGCCATCTGCCTGAACTTCCCGCCGCAAGCGATGGCCATGGGGCTCTACCTGCCCGACGTGATTTATGCACGCAATATCCCGGTTTTCGTGCGGCAGGAGACCTCGAGTGCGCTGCTCGACCTGCTCAACAACCGTCTCAAGAAGGAACCGCTGAACCGCTATTCGCATGTCTTCCCGTTCGGGATGCTGGCCAACTCGTTCGACTTGGATCGCCGCAACACTCGCCGGGCACAACTCGTCAACTACATCTACGATTACAAGGGCACATATGGCACAAGCCCGTCGGCTGCGCCATCGGACCATGAGTTGCAACAGAAATGGGACAAACTGCCCGTAGCACTTCAGTGGTCGAATTTCTATTGCGCCGATTCGGTCGACATAAAGCTGCGCTCGCTGGGCTTCGGGGCGACACCGCCCATGCGATTGACAAAGGAACAGATCGAACTGCTGGCCGAGGTGGAGCACAATCGGTGGAACATGGAGAAACTCCTGCTGGGCTACCGCAAGCCGACCCCCGAGGAGGAGCTTCGATGTCGGGACAAGGCTGTCCGCAAGGAGTACAAGGAGAAACGCTTCATCCACACCAATATTCGTCCCTACTGCGAGTTGGCTGAAGGTACGAAAGATTACGACCGCTGCATTTCGGAGTGTCTGCCGCTTGTGGCAGAACAATAAAGCAATGTTTCAGAAAAGTGTGTCTGAAAAAATTCTTTGGGCACACTTTTTTGAAACCGATAATCTTTCTTCTATTAATATCTATTCGAGGTAATAATTATGCATATCGTCCTCTGATAGTTCGTAACCATTTAATATTTCATTACCCCTGTTAATCATTGATTGAATATCCGTAAGCACCCATAAAGAACTTTTAAAATCCTTAACATCCCCATCGTCATACTTGGATGGGAATGCCCGATGTGTAGATAGGTCAAACTTAAGAAGGAGTTTGCCAGTAAGGTTTTTATATCTGTATGCAGCAAACAAATCATTATATATGATAAATTCGGTATCGTCATCGCCAAAGATTAATTCCCCATCTCCTTCAAAGTTCTGATATTCATGAAGTAATTCACCTGTATTAAAATCATATAAATATCTCTTATCGGCCTTACCGACTAAAATAGCTTTACCATTGGAGCTTATTATAACCGATCCCTGATCTCCTCCGTCTGCATTAGCCGACCATATGAAATTCCCTGTTTCAGCATTGAAAACATACAAATAATCTATGTCATATTTCTTCTCTTCTCCATAACAATCTCTTTTTGTGCCTAAATTTTGATATATTACGTCTATTTTTGTTCCATCTGAACTTATCCTCGCAAACCCAATGCTATTATGCGTCTCCATTGAGAGAACTGGATTAAGTGTTAACAATATTTCTCCAGAATTAGCATCCGATGGTTGGCCTGTAGAATCTACTGATTTAGTGAAAACTTTTCTGTCATCGCGGCAAATGATGCATAATCAACTTGTCCGGGATGTCCAATAAGGTTTAACAATTGTTTACCGGTACTTGCATCCCATATTTAGCAGTACTGTCAGCCGATGAGGTGACAATCTTTGTACCATCGTGACTAAATTCAGCAGTCCAAATTTTGTGGTTATGTTTTAATTCAGCAATTTTTGTCCTTGTCAATGCGTCATAAATAATTCTAGTATTGTCTACCTATTATCAATTATTCTTGAGCTATCAGAATTCATTTCATAACGACTATTACTATGTTTATTATATTCACGGCTCATATTCCAAACAAGTAATTCATAGGATGAAGCACTGATTATCTTTTCATACTTGTTGAGAAACTTGGAGTGTTTTTTTAAGAAACCTTCCCCTTCAATTGATCTACTATAATGAAATTCTTATGTGTTATTAATTTATATTATGATAAGGATATGAGCCAATATGTTTATACCTAGTGTTGAGTCAGGCAAAATATTACTATCTGTCAGGTTGAATATTCTCTTCTGCCAAGTAAATGTATATGGCTTGTTTTGCCTTGACACCGGTTATTTCCATAATTTTCGGTATAGTAGTGCCAGCCTTGTAGAGTCGGATGTTGGGGATGATAAAGATATAATAACAGGCTTAGTAGCATCTATTCTGAAAGTTGGTGATATCCTTAAACAAATAACATAGGAAATATGACTTTAATAAAATAAACTTTCTATTTGAGAAATATTGATTGTTATTTATAAATGCTAACTTTATAAGCAAATATACTATTGTATGGCTATCTAATATTTAAACGTAAAAGAGCATTCATCATTTTGCAAAAAAATGCAATTAGGTTTTTGATAAAGAATAGTGTATCTAGTGAACATATTTTTGGATAAACAAAAATTTATATTAATGTTATTTGTTTTATCACAGATCAAGATTGAAGATATTAATCATCAGAAGACTTGCGAGACTTTTAAATAAATCAACTCTAGATGCATATAATAATAAATATTGATAAATCAACATGGTATTTTTATATTTACAAGAAATATGATTTAGATGAAAACAATCTATATAATTATCTTTACAACATCGCTTGTCGTCTAGAAATTTAACGGTAATTTATAATAAGGATTTAATTAATTATCTTATGAATTATTATATGATCTACTGTATTTATTATAAATAGAAAATGCTAGTCGTCTTTTATAAAATACATATAAGTTATGGATAAGAAAAAATACATCGCTTTTATTAGTTATAGTCGTAAGGATCTTAATATGGCTAAATCTATAAAAGAAGATATTGAAAATTTAACTGGGAAAATATGTTGGATGGATCTTGATGGCATTGAAAGTGGAGAAGATTTCGTTAATGTTATTATTTCTGCTATTGACAATTCCGACTACTTTATATTTCTCCTGTCCAATAACTCAATGGCTTCAAAATATACCCAAAAAGAGATAACATATGCTGAAAAAAGAGGGAAAAAAATAATCCCTCTTAATCTTGATAAATGCATACCCCAAGGGTGGTATTTGTTTAACTTTGGTTCTATCGATGTTATAGATATTCATATCAAAGAACAGTTAGAGAAATTTCATAGTAATATAAAAACATGGAGTTCTGATAAAAAAACCAAAGACTCATATCCTAAATTTTTTGAAGACGAGTTTGGAAGAGGAAAGATTGTTTATCTTTTATTCTTAATCGATAGCTCCGGTAGTATGTTCGGGGAAAAAATAGACACTTTAAATATTACTTTAGATTCTGTAATTAAGAATTTTGAAATTATAAATCCTGATGTAGAGATTTTAGTTAATGTACTTCAATATAGTTCTGGTTGCCATTGGATGTACGATGCACCTATTAATATTGAATGCTTCCGGTGGATACCAATCAATGCCAATGGCTTAACGAATTTTGGGGATGCATGTCGTGAATTAAATAATGCGATGTCAAAAGATAAATTATTTTCTTATAATAATATTTATTCAGGATATATGCCTTCAGTAATTTTCTTGATTACAGATGGAACTCCTACTGATGAATATTTATCTAATATTGAGAAACTCTGGAATAATCCTTTTTTTAGGAGTTCAAAAAAGTTTGCAATAGGTTTAAATGATAGAATATCATCAGATATACTAACATTATTTACTAAGAATAAAAAAAGGATATTTATA
Organism: Alistipes sp. An31A; assembly: GCF_002159425.1. Classification (NCBI taxonomy): domain Bacteria; kingdom Pseudomonadati; phylum Bacteroidota; class Bacteroidia; order Bacteroidales; family Rikenellaceae; genus Alistipes; species Alistipes sp. An31A. Next base: position 1,321 of record NZ_NFIO01000016.1, on the reverse strand, counting down.
GTTAAAGACGAAAACATAAATGATCTCAACTCTATTATCACAAGATTATTAACAATGAGTCTTTACAGTGGCTCTATGTCTTTGTTTGAATAACTTAATTTTATCCGTAGACAAGTTTATCATTAATGGAATTATTACATATTATCTTTGAGGAATATGATTCAATATGTTAACTTCTTGTTGTAAATTGTGAAAGGATGTTTAGGATGGCTATTGGAAATAATTCATTTATTTCCTATTTTGTAGATGGTTCCGTGCCTCTGCAGAGGTAGTGTTTCAAAAAGTGTGTCTAAGAAGGTGCCTTCAGACTCTTCAGATATGCAAATATAGCGATTCTTGTTTTCAGATCCACACGCCGCGGCGTGTGGATCTTATTTTTGTGTTATAGTCTTCACTCGGGGAATAATTCCCGATCCAGGTCGATCCGCGGCACCGGCCTCAGATAGGATTTCTTATCCATGGCCGTTTTACCCATCAGCAGCAGTACCGACTCCTCGCTGGGCATGGCTCCCCGCATGCGTGTAACCCGTCGAAAATCCTTCTGCAGACGCTCGATCCAGTTCGTCGTGTAGATCATCGACTGAATCCTTGCCTCGTAGTTCAGATAGGTGAAGTAGGCTTTGTAGGCCGGATCCTCCGCCCGTCGTCGAAAACTGCGGTAATCCTGCCCTCATTTCTCACAGAGTGTCTGCCATTGTTCCCAGGCTCTCTCTACCGTATAGCTGCGATCCCCCGTACGGAAGAGCTGCCGCAGATCCTCGGCCAGCTCTCCCTTGTCGCCGTTGCGCACGCAGCTCAGCAGATTGCGTTTCAAGTGCGTCGTACAGCGTTGCAGCGGGGTTCCGGGAAAGACCGCACTGATGACATCCTCCAGACCCTTCAGCCCGTCGGCACACACCAGGCCGATCTTCCGAACGCCTCGTTCCTGCAGCTCTGCGAGCATCTCGCCCCAGCCCAGGGCGCTCTCCGTGGGTTTGTTGAAGATCCCAAGCACTTCACGCCGCTTGTCTTCACGCACGGCGAGCACTACATAGGGACAGTCGTTTAATTCCGTCATTATGAGTCAATCGGCAGACTGTCCCGGTAATTTTTCCGATTGAACTCATCTTTTTATATTTTCGGCTCCGTTTCGGAGCCCCTTTTTTCATTTTTGGACCCAACTGGAGCCAATACTCCAGTGAAAGGGCCGTTTCTCATTCACCTCGAACATCAGGCAGCCTGAGCAATTTCGTTGACTTCCCGCCGGACGAGCTGTACTGCATTCGCCGTGTGGATGCCAAAGAAGATGTACAGGATTTCGGTCAACTTCGTCCTTGCCTTG
>NZ_NFIO01000015.1:0-36995 GCF_002159425.1 Alistipes sp. An31A | reverse complement strand
TTGGAGGTATTCTTTTTATCTTTAGCTAAGATACAAATTTTATATTACATTGGCAATCAATTCATTATAAAGTTTTATTCTTTTTACGACAGTCCCTAAGCTACACGATGCAGCGGGTTGGATGTCGGCAAAAAAATTCGACAGGTCCCATAGTGTTAGGACCTGTCGACCGTTATATTGACTACCGTTTCTCCACAGAGTAGATAATCAACTCATCAGCTTTTTCTTCTGGAATGGTTCCTCGTTCAATGAGTTTCCAACGGGCCTCACTTTCACTCTCACCGTGCAGCGTAAGCGTTGTCTGACAATCGGAGTTCTGAAAACGATACTTAACCAAATAGCTGTCCATCATACTAATAAAGTTTTAAAAGGTTAAACAAAGAAATCATTTTGTATCATCATGCTGATACGCTCCAATATACTTATTGCTATTCCGATCCAAGTTAATTGTCCAAGAGACACATCGCAACAAAATCCGCAAAGGGCAATCCTCGATTCACCGACCGGGTTTTTGCGCAGATTTGCTCCATGAAGCCAATCAGCCGCCGGCTCTCCCGATAACGGAGCCAGTCGGGGTTCAACCCTCCTCTATGCAGGCGGCAACGATCCAGCGCATCGGCATCCTTAAGAATCGCCATCACCGCATAACCCGCATCCGAAGGGCGCAATAATTCCCGTGTCGAATGTTGGGAAACAGCCTGCCGAACCTGTTCGCACTCCTCCGGCGTCAGCCCGTACTTGTCCCACAGCCGTTGGAACCGGCCGAAAAAATACTTTGCCGCATTGGGGCCGTGTTCGGGTTCGGCTCCGTCCGTACGACGGGCCAGGTCGTGAATATAGGCGCCGCAGAAAGCCAACAAACCCTCACGCGGTTTCTCCAGTGCCTTGCCCAGCAGCGCACAGGCAATCATCGTCCGATAGATATGTCCGATGCCGTGAATCGGGGCATGTACCCGTCGGGCGAACATTGGGTTGTAAAGCACAAAATCCGACGAGTCAGCCCCTATATAGCGGAGAGCCTCTTGTATATCAGGCTTTTCATCCAGCATTTCAAGCGTATACTGACACCGTTGTCCTCCATAATATTTGTCCAGCACCAACCCGAAAATATCGTTCGGGCTCACTGCATCGAACAGCGTCATCGAAGAACGGACCTTCATGGCGTCCAAATTGCCCAGTATTTCTCGAGCCGTTCGACCCTCAACCGTGAGCAGCCGCTCGGATATCCGGCGCAATCGACTTCCCAAAACCGGGTGGTTCAGATAGGCCTCAGCCTCGGCACGGTTCCGAATGCCGTAATAACGGGCGTTGGAACTGTGCCCGAGCCCAACCAGTTGTGGGAAGATGTACCATATCCAGGGGGTTCGTTTACAGCCCTGCCGTATCTCGGAGAAAGCTGTTTCATAAGTGTCGTGCTGAGCCTTGACAAATCGTTCAAGTTCCATTTCGTTATTCATCTGTGCAATTGTGCTATTCGTCTTCTTCGTCGTCTTTCCCCCATTCGATACGACGGCACAACTCGACACATTGTGTCAAATCCTCGTCTGAGGCCGTGCCATCAATAATCCGCTGCAGAAGAGCAGCATGGAGCGGAATCAATTTTTGGGCCTGCCGCCGTTGCACCTCTTCGCGTTCAAGTTTCATTTGCTCAAGCTCTTCACTGGTCACGTTCCCGCCACCGTCACTCAATGTCAGAGTTGCCCATTCGGAGTCCTCCTCAAAGAGGTCCTCAAGTATCTCCCAAAGAGTCAAAACAGGGAGGTCCCGACTCGCCTGATGGACCAGCGAGAAGGTGTAAGTTTCGGGATTGAAATTCTCAATTTGAAGTTCCGGTTCATCTTTGATCACCTCCTCTACAGCACTGCGAATCTCGTCGAAGCGGGAAACGTAGAGGGCTTTCAAATACTCTTCCTGAGCCCGGCGCATGGTCCAATACGAATTGATTGTGCCTGCCCATTCCGTAAAGACGCATACATTCCGGTCCTTGGCATAGTGTGCGGTAAAATGAGCCGGATGACGTACCTGCAACCAGAAATACTGAAAATGTTCGGGGCGCAAGGTCACACAGGCTCCGTCGCGGCAACTGGAGACCACCTCTTCGAGAAAATCGTTGACCAAAGAATTCTCCATCTTGTCAAGGCTTTCGTATACGTCGAAGGCTCGCAGTCGCCCGCGAAGTTCCGTCAACTGGTCATCGGTCAGGTAGGGCAACCGTCCGGCGCGCTTCAGGGACGCGACAACTTCCCTCAAATCCGATTTCGGAGGTACCGCATCAGCGTGGTCATACTGCACGCACAGTTCCGAAAGGGCCCGGATTCGGTCCCGTATGACAGCCTGTTCTGCTTCAGCCCGCTCTTCCATCGGCGACTTCGAATACCGGAAAAGCGATGACGGGGATCCAATGTCGATTTCCGAAGCCGTTACAACCTCCAGTTTGCCTGGAATCCGGTCCATAACGATGGGTTCCCACCAGGCGGCATCTTCGCAAAGCTGTCTGAATTCCTCGCTGCTGTCGCCCGCCAGTTCCAGCAGGGCGCCCAGAGGTACCAGCCTGATACCGGGAATCTGCAGCGGTACGGGCACATACGGGAACCAGGCGTGGCCCCGGATTAATTCCCTGTATTTGAAAAGGAGTTCGGCATTCTGTTTAAGGAACTCATTGTCTTCCCGATGTTGGGCAACGGAATGCATGTTTTTTGTTCTCATCGTTCTTTCAAGTTTAATACAATACTACGATGACAGACGGTTAGTCCATGAAAATGTCCCGACCGTCAAGATTGGGATTCGGTCCATCGTACTCGCCGTAATAGCCTGCAAACTCTTGCCCAAACCGAATCTCTTCACCCGATTCATTGACATACCCCACGAAGTTGGCTGTAAGTTCCGGATCATCCGGATCAGTCATAGCGAGGCCTGTAATCCCGACCTCGGCGTAGCCGTCGTGCAAGCGGCTCTCCGTCGCCGCAAATCGACAGGGAATCACCTCCCGACCCGTCCGGTCGACCACGCCCCACTTTCCGTCACGACGGGCAAGCGCCGTATCGCCGAGGAAGTTCCAGAGATTATCGTAAACCACCGGAACGATGACATGCCCCGAAGCGTCGATTGCTCCCATACGACCGTTTTGGCAAACAACGGCCACTCCGTTGTAAAAATCATAAATGTCATCGAAAGTGGGAGCAAGAAGTTCTTTACCTTCCAGGTCGCACAGTCCAATCTTACCGTCCCTGATTACCCGGAAAACTCCGGCATTCAGACTCGGCTCTGCCGAGTCGTATCCCTGAGGAGTCTTCTCATGCCCCAGAGCATCAACACAGCGCCATCGGAACCAATACGACGAATTCTCTTTTTCTTGGGGAATAATCACAGAGAAGAGGTCGTTGTGACACTCCCCAACCTGTTCATAAACGATTGGAAGCACCTCTTTGCCCTGCAGGTCAAGCAGCCCGACATACTTGCCGCGTCGGGCCTGAATCAGATGGCCGCCATGACGAATCAAATCGTCGTAAGTTCCGTCAAAGCGAATCTCCTTCGCCTCCCGGTCCAGCAAGCCCCACTGTTCGCCCCGTTTGAAGAGCATCTTCTGATTGTTGAGATATTTGACCTGGTCATACTCCGCCGGCAAAACCCGGTAATTCCGCAGGTCAATCAACCGATACTTCTCATCCTGCATACGCGCCGCAGCCCAACGGCCCGCTACAACCTCAATCGAGTGATACTCGGGTTGCACCAGATAGTCTCCCTGAAGATTGATTATCCCGAACAGGTCATTCTGGACAGCCAGCGCAAAGCCTTGCTCCATAAAGTCTCCGGCCCGGTCGAAACGAGGCTCAATCACCTCGTGACCCCGGTCGTCGACATAGCCCCACAGTCCGTCCCGACAGACACGCATGCGATTGTGGCACAGTATTCCGACCTCATTATACTTCGGCCGGATATATTCCCCCGTCCGTTCGTTATAAAAACCAAAAGTGGAAATCCGATTATCTGCCCACGGATCGTAATCCTCGAGGGTGAACAAATCGCTTTCGACTGAATGGATTCCGGCATGTCGGCCGAGCAATATTTCATGCCCCGACCGGTCCACAAGACCGAACGAGCTTTCCGGATTGGTGTAAGAACCCATCGATACCCGAATCAGCCGGGCGGAGGTATTGGCCTCAATCCAGTCGTATTTGATTGGCGTCAGTTTCTCGCCCTCGGGGCTCAACAGACCACAGAGATCGTTCTGCTGGATAATGGCATATTCCGGTGTGGCGCTCCAGATTTTCTGATACTTGACGGGGTGCACCAGCCGCTCCCGATTCAAATCATAAAGGCCGTAGAGCCCCTCGCGGACAACAATCACAAGGGCCTCGTTGAAGGGGATTACCTTGTCGTACGAGGCCGCGAGCGCCTCGAGGCGGGCTTGGCGCTGAGCGGCATCGACCTCGGGGCACAGGGCGTCTTCCATGCAATCTTCACGTTCATCCGTTCCATCCGAGAAAAGGGTATCCCCCCGAACCGTTGCGTGGCGGGTGACATGGACTTTGTCCCAGGACTCCAGCCGGATATCCACCGAACCGGAACCGTTCAGTCGCAAGTCAAACGCTGTTATCGGCCACCACATGGTAACTTCATCATCCGTCTGCATTACGTCCAGACGGAACTGATAGGCCCCTTTGGGCAGTTCAAACTCGCAGGGCTCATTGGCCGTAATCGTTGCTACCTTCTCGGTATCGACATACAGTTTGCCGTCGGTTTGGGATACAAATGAAATCCTTGTCATGATTTTTTAGATTTAATTATTTATACATTAATTATTTATATTCTAATTCACTATTGACCGCCTCGACCAATACATCCAGTCGTTCAGGAATCACCTCGTCATAGATGTCAGGCAACAGCCGCATGTAATAAGGTTCGGAGATGCATCGCAGAAAGACCGTATCGAAAGCGGCCTCCAGCTGGTCAAGCCGCTCGACAAGCTCCGGTGCCGCTACTGCCCGCAGCGGCAGGCTTTGCTGATGGACAAACTCCCGGACACTTTGCAGCTGTTCCCAGTATGCGGCTGCAATCTCATACGGGAACGCAGTCGCCTCGAGACTCTTCTCGACCTCTTTGTTCCAATCACCCCTATTCGGACGCCAATAGTCCCGTACAAGTTCCGCCCAGGGCACGGTGGCGTAGCTGTGCAATGGTGCCGTTTCGCGGAAGAAGACAACCCTGGCAGACTTCTCCGTGGGGCGACATCCGAACAATACACAGACTAACAATGCAAGATAAAATAGACGTTTCATGGCTCTGTCAGGCTATTCAGGCTGCTGTCACGCCGTTCAACCGCAACAGGTCCTCAGGAATCGAACACTCGAGGTGTCCCGAATCGCGCAACTCGGTAAGGAGCAATCCCAATACGTTAGCTCCGACAAATTCACCACGGACCCGTTGCCCAATCCGCTCGCGGATCTCCTCACGGGCCAACTTCAGCCGGGCCTGCGACCAACCCTCAAGACGTGCCTCGCGCGTAATGCGACGGCGTTCGTTGCCGATGGCCTCCCGGCGCGTCAAATCCTTGGCGCCCCAGAAAAAGCTCGAATGACCGCAGAGCGGATTCGTGCCGACGAGCATTGTCGAGTCCTCGAGAATCACCTTGCCGGCCGTCTGCTGCAGGAGCCGCCGGAATGAGGGATGCTGTTCATACTTGAGATTGAGGACAAATCGCATCCACGACAGTTGCAATCCAGCCCAGTCCGGACGAATCATCGGAGCCCATGCCCGGCCGTGAAACAGTCGCTTGCAATACATGGCGTTACGGTGGGTGAGAATCATCGCTACAATTTCGGGGTGAGCGGAAAAGCGTCCGGCCAGATAGAGATGCTCAGCCGTGGGATAGATTACACCGTTATATAATAGCGGGTATTCGCTCGACATGTTCGAGAGACCTCCCCATGTCTTGCGTACCTCGCAGAAACTGACGACTTCGTCGTAACGGAACGAGCGAATCGTTGCCGGGATACCGGAATAGACCAGTTGTGCCATAACTAAAAAACAAAAAACAGACAAAATCAAAAGATACGAAATCGTTTGGTTTTGTCTGTCTTTGTCGTTTGGATATGGCTTTGAGCCTATCTTCAATACAATGTTCGGGATTTTTTTCGACTTTTGCAAATAAAATTTCAAAAAAGTAAACCAACGCAGCTATTTAGACCAACTTCAGCGGATTAAAGAACATTTAGCGCATCTGATTTTGCGCCCAAAATGCACGGTCAGGATTATTCCCGAGACTTGTTACAGGTTTGCAACCGTACCAAGCATCCCTGAACGGCGTAGCAGATTAGCGTGTCTATGACCCGCAATCCCGCCGCCTCCAGCACCTCGCGATAAGCCTTCAACTGCGGAGCATAACGGCCTGCATAATGTTCATCCGCCGAATCTGTAATCGAAGCCGGGGAACCCGGAAAACTCTTGAAGTCGACCACCACGCATCCATGGTCCGTCTCCCAGACCAAATCGATTGAGCCGTTCAGCTCCTGCCCGTCGCGCCACATGCGGATTGGCCGCTCGTGCCAGACCCGACAGGCCGGACCATACTCCCGTTCAAGCCATCCGAACAACCAGTCGGCCACAGCCCCAATCTGCTCCGGATGGGGAACGACCGTCTCCATGCCATGCCGGACAAGTATCTGTCGGGCACGCCCGGTCACGTTCTCCGATTCGGGGCTGCAAAGCGCCAGGATGTTGTGAAGGGTCGTACCAATCTCGGCCATCGGTGTCTCAGCTCCGGCCCGCAGGTCAATCCGCGCTCCGCGGTCGGCAACCAGCGTGACCTCGGGCATCCGATTCGGATTGGCAGCGAGCTGACTTGGCTGCAGATACCGGAGCTCCGGCGTTTGGGCCGGTGATTCCGGACGGAGGTACCGTTCGGCCATCAGAGGCTCCTCCGCTGTGCGGGAGGCCTCCGTGCCGACAAACTGTCGAACCGGAATTGACTCAGCCCAAGCGTGCCAGATGCACTCTGTTGTAGCGGCTCCCACCTGAATCAACCACTCCAGCGACTGGGGGGCAGTTGCTCCATTTCTTCCGCTTTTCAACGGCTGTACTGCAATCAGTTGATTCTGGGCCCGGGTGAAGCCGACATAGAGCAGCCGGGCCTCCTCCCGACATACCCGACGATTGGTAGTATCGTAATGTAGCAGTTCGCGCAGCGAATCTTCGAGGCACTTGGAAACGCTCGACGCCCCGAAGAGGTTCGGGAAGAGCGAAATGAGCCGACGGGCATCCCCGCTGTCCGAATCGGCCGCGGGGTGGAGCTGCACTTCAAACAAATCATGCGCAAAAAGCCTTTTGCGATAATCCCACTCCAGACCGGTCAGAATGACGTGCTTCCATTCGAGTCCCTTGGATTTGTGGTAGCTTAGCACGCTGACGGCCCGGGAATCCTTCTCGAAGGGGTGCTCGGTGGTTTGTCCCTGTTCGAGACAATGGGCAAATCCTCCCAGCGACGCTCCATCAGTCTGTGCAGCCTGCTTTTCGTAGGCTGCAGCCAGTTCCAGGACCGAATCAAGATGGGCCCGGCGCCGAGCCGCCTCGGGACCGCTCCAGCGGTTAATCCGATTCTCGAAGTCGAGCTCCACAATCAGGCTCTCGACAAAACCGGAGATTGACTGCTGCCGGTTACGATTGATTACCTGGTCAATCTTCCGGAAGAGTGTATCCTCCTCCAGCCAACGACTATCGCCCGGATTGGCCAGATAGTCCAGCCGTCGTTCAAGCAGCTCGTCAACCGGGCAGTCGGCCAGCAGGGCAAGGATGGCCGCCTTCGAGAAGTCGTCGTGGAGTACCGCGTAGTTGATTAGTGCCACGAGCAACTGCACCTCGAGGTAGTCGCCGATGGCCGTTTCGGGGGTTGCCACGGGGATTCCCCGGTTGCGCAGCGAGTCGGCCAGCGCATCGACCTTGTCATTCCGTCGGGCAAGTATTGCAATATCGCCCGGAGCCGCCCCCTGCTGAATCAGGTTTTCGACCCCATCGGCCACAGCTTCGCAAAAGTCACCTCCGACCTGCCAGAGTTCGAGCGGTGGAAGGGACTCAACACCCTCCTCCCCGTGATGGGGTTCCAGAGCTGCCGCAGGACCGAAGATTGGCGTAAAGACGGCATTGGCCGCCCGAACCAGCTTTTCCCGCGAACGATAACTTTTCGGAAGACTGGTTCGGAAACACCCTGCGGCGTTCGGGTGCGTTTCGCCCTCGGGAAACTGCTGCGTGATGGCTTCGACCATTTCGGCATTACTTCCACGGAACCCGTAGATTGACTGCTTCGTATCGCCGACCCAGACCGACCGATTGACAATCTCTGACAAACGGTCGAAGAGGCGAATCTCAATCGGGCTGCAGTCCTGAAACTCATCGACCAGCACCAGCCGGGTCGATTCGTGAATGTCGCGTGCCACCTCTTCGATATCGAGCAACTGCACGGAGTAGCGCTCCATGTCGTTGAAGTCAATCAGACGGTTGCGCCGTTTGTAGTCGGCATAGTCGCGGCGCCAGTCCGCGGCCAGCCGGAAGATTCGCTTCACGTAATCCTTCAGCAGGCGGCCATGGGAGACGTGACGCAGGCTCTTCTCCAAGGTCTCGCAAACCTGCACATATCCGGGTGCAAAAGGCTTGTTCTGCAACTTCTTGGGCAGGTTACCGACGGCAGACAGGGCCTTGACCGCGAACACATAGGGCTCCTCCTCGACCGACAGGGCCAAAAGCGGCGTAAGGGTGCCTAGAGTAGTCGGGGAAGCTTCTCCGGAGTCGCTGATTGCCTGAAGATAGGACTTCACCTGCTCCAGCTGCTCCTCCAGCGAGGTATCACCCGGAAGATCCTGCATGAGGAAAAATGCGTCGAACTGCCGGCAACAATAGTCGAGGCTCTCGTCGAGCGACACCTCGTAATTGTCCATCCACGCGAGAATCCGCTCCAGATGCTGTTTCCAGAAATCGGGATTCGGAACCGGATACGAGCCCTCCAGCCGGGTAAAGCCGAAGCAGCGCTGCAGTTTCCGGAAAGCCTTCAGATCGTCGTCCGTAGCCAGTGCGGCCAGCGATTCGTTGATATGCCGGGCGCGCCCCTCGTCGTCGAGGACCGTCATGGCGGGTGCCAGACCGAGCCGGTACCAGTAGCGGTCGATCAGCGATTTGGCCACCGAATGAATGGTCCCGATTCGTGCCCCTGCCATCTCAAAGGCCGCATCCACAAGGCCATTCTCGAGCAGTTTGCGCCGGGTCTTCTCACGGAACTCGGAGGCGGCGGCCTCCGTAAAGGTCGTCAGCAGCACCTCGTCCGGACGGCAGGCTCCCGAGGCGATATGGTCGGCCAGGATCTCGGTCAGCGTATGGGTCTTGCCCGAGCCGGCACCGGCACTGATATAGTGAATGTTTCTCATTTCAGCGTACCTTTGAAGATTCGATAGGCATTATCATAGGGGTCGATCTGCTTGATGATCCCCGCATTCTTCTCCGTCAGGAGGGGCCACAGCCGTTCGGGATTGTTCGCCCGGGCGTAGGGAAGCTGCCCGACCGGAAGTCCCTCACCCTCCTCGATGAGGCCCTCGCGGAACTCTTGGTAGCGGCGCTCATAGCCGGCACGAATGCGGGCCAAAGCCTCGGCTGTCGTCCTCGGAGCATTAACCTGTTTGACGTAACCCTGCAGAGCGGGCAGATCGGCGCTGAGCAGCTGGCCCCGTTTCAGCAGGAAGTATCCCGTGGCCGCGACCGGACGCCCGAGGCTGCAGCTCACCGCATGGTCGTAAACGCGCAGCTGCAGGTCGCGGCCCTCGCGGATCAGGGCTTCGTAACGCTTCTCGCTGCGCGACCACTTCAGGTCGAAAATCACCGGATCGCCGGTGCGGTTGCGCAACAGCAGGTCTACACGTGCCGTGAGCAGGGGTTTGCCGGCATCCAGCAGCGGAGCCGAGGCCTCCTGCTCCACCCCCTCGACCCGGAGGTCGTACCGGGGCAGAATCTGCATCAGCGCCGACAGGGCATTGTGCAGCCGCTCCTGAAGCGCCTTGCGTTCGATGGCGTGGCGGGCCAGCAGAAGCCCCAGTCCGCACTCCCGGACCGCCTCCAGAAAATGGCGGTCGAAATCCTCCCGGCGGACGAGGATTCCCGCCATGGCGTTGCGGTCGCCCGCCGTCTGCCGCACAATCAGCTCCAGCGTGCGGTGTGCCACACGTCCCTCGATAAGATTCAGTTCGTCGAGTTCGCGCACGCCGCCCGGCCACAACCGGGCCGCATACTGCATGACGTAGTCGAACGGCCGCTGGATCAGCAGTTCGAGGCTCGTGGCACTCTCCGTCTCGCGCGGCGCAATCTTCCCGGCCGTAATCCGGAACTCCGGCACCTTCCGGCAGAGGGGCGGAAGTTCGACCGGCACCGTGTCGGTCTCCACCGGGAAGGGCTCCAGCTTCTCACCCCGGAGATCGTCAACGATCGGGTGCTCCTCCAACCGTGTCCCCCGATCTGATTCAGGTGTAATGAGGATCAACTCCCGACGCACCTGCCCCACTCCGCGGCGGATGAGCTCCAGTTCAACCCTCATCTCTTCGGTGCGGGTCCAGACCCTGACACCCTGTCGTTCGAGGCCTTTACGCTCGTCGGGGCCGAGAAACTCGAAGTCGTAGTGCAGATCCGGCATCTCCACGCAGTCGACCCAGACGGCCCAGTCGACCGGATCGACCAGTGCGGCGGGATGTTCCACCACATCGAACGAACCGACCTGCGCCTCCGTGTTGCGGATCGACGCATCGATGCGAATCGACGAGATCCACCCCTGCAACAGCCGCCCGTCGATTGTTTCTTCGGAATAAGAATCCAGCAAGGCCAGCATAACGTCGCACATTTCGGCCAGTTGCGGCAGGGCTCCGGAGGCTTCGTCGCCGAGAAGGCTGCGCTGCAGGGCCCATCCCCGCAGCGAACGGGCATACATCTTGAGACGGTCGAGCGGAATGGCCCGCGGCGAAACAGCCTCGAAAAAGGGGTTGAGCAGCGCGTCCAGCCGGCGGCGGATCCGGTTGCGGGCTTCGTCGTCCGTTTCATCGGCCGTCAGGGCCTCGTCGACGGTCGTCTGCCAGCGCTCGGGATCAATCCCCGCCTCGGAGGTCAGCAGCCGCTGCAGGGCCAGGTTGAGTCGCGCGGGGATCGGATTGGGACGGGCCTGCAGGTAGTTCAGCAGCCGATAGATGTCGACCGCCTCGGGCACCTCCTCCGACGGATGGATGAAGAGCGAAAAGCCCGCCTCGAAGAGTTGCACAACCGACGAATCGTTCTCGCGGATCGACGATTCGGTCGTCGGGCAGCCATTGAGCCTCAGCACGTTGTTGAGCAGCTTGCCGTGGCTGCAGATCAGCGTCCACCGCTTCGGGTCGAGGGTCGGAATCCCCCGGAAGGCCTCCGCGAAGTCCCGCACGCGGATTCGCCGCACCTGTTCGGGACGCGTCGCCTGCTGCACGGATTCACGAATCCGGGCACCGCACGCTCCAAGCCGGTCAATCAGGCGTCCGTAAAGCGGGAACAGCAGCTGTTTCGGGGCGTGCAGTTCAAGCGTCCAGTCCGTCAGGCGATGCTTCGGGAGCTCCTCCAGCACCGCTTGCCAGCGGTCGCCCAATGCCGGGCGTGCAAAGCTGGGTTCAAGATTGGCCAGCAGATCGATTCGCGGGGAGATACCGCGCATCGAGGCCTTCCAGCCGGCCAGCCGCAGCTGATCGCGCCATCGCAACAGTTCGGCGGCCACGTTAAACTCATCAGCCTTAAACGAAGGTGCAAAAGGCGAATCGGGATGCGCCGGGAAGTAGTCGCGCAGCAGCTTCACATAGTCGACCGTACGCAACAGATTCGAGGTGGTGGCTGCCGTCAGCCCCAGACGGAGCTCCAGCTGCTGAAGCAGTCCGAGCGGGCCGAGCGTCAGCGTGTCGAGCAGCGCCTGACCGCGCCGTACCGAATCGAGCCTGCAGCGCGTATCGTAGCAGGGATGAAAGAGAATTGTCATGTCCTGAATGGATGGAATTTGCCGGATAAAATGAAATTTAGACTTTAAAATTAGCGAACAGAACGAACTTTTGCAAATAAAATCCGAAATCGGAACTTTTTTATGAAATTTTGTCCGATGCATATGGAATTAAACCAAATAAGACCTAATTTTGAGATACATATCAAGTGCGAAATCAGAAAAACAGACAATATGAAAGAGCTGAAATGTCCCCATTGCGGAAGCGTGTTTACCGTAGACGAAGCAGATTATGCGTCGATCGTCAGCCAAGTGAAGAACGCCGAATTCGACGCGGAAATTAAACGACGCATCGAAGAGCTGGAAGCTCAGCGCCAAACGGAACAGGAGCTGGCCGAAGCCCGAACACGGAAGGAATTTGCCGAGCAAATGAATGGCAAGGAAAAGGAGTTAATTGCCAAAGAGAATGAGATTGAACGACTCAAAAGTCAAATGGAGACCCTGACCGTACAACTCAACGGCGAAAGGCAACTAGAGGTAGACCGATTGAAGGAACAGCTGAAAAACATCGAAGCCCGAAAGGATGCCGAACGCAATTTGGCTTTGGCCGAAAAGGAGAAGACCATTACGGCACTCCAGTCAACCGTCAATCAGGCCGACACACGGCTCAAGATGGCCGTTATGGAAGAGCAGAAACGCGCGGAGCAGGAGCTTCAGGAGAAAAATTACACCATCAGTCAGCTCCAGTCGGACGTGAAGATGGTGCGGTTCAAGGCCGAAGCCGAGACGGCCAAACTCAAGGAGCAACATAAACTTGAACTGGAAGCCAAGCAGGAGCAAATTGACTACTACCGGGATTTCAAGACGCGCATGAGTACCAAGATGATTGGCGAGTCTCTTGAAACACACTGCTCGACACTGTTCAACCAGTTACTGCGTCCCATTCTGCCGAATGCCTACTTCGAAAAGGACAACGATGTGGCAGAAGGGACCAAGGGCGACTTCATCTTCCGGGACAAGGAAGACGGCGTGGAGTATGTCTCCATCATGTTCGAGATGAAGAACGAGATGGACACCACGGCCACCAAACACAAGAACGAGGATTTCCTCAAGAAGCTGGACGAGGACAGACGAAAAAAAGGGTGTGAGTTCGCCGTGCTGGTATCCCTGCTCGAACCCGACAACGAACTCTACAACGGAGGCATCGTAGATATGTCGCATCGCTATGAGAAGATGTACGTCATTCGGCCTCAATTCTTCATCCCGCTGATTACGTTGTTGGTGCAGACCTCAAAGAAGAGCCTCGAGTACAAAAAGCTACTGATTCAAGCGCAAAGCAGGGAGGTGGATGTGACCAATTTCGAAAACAAGCTTGATGAATTCCGGGATAAATTCGGACGACATTACAAACTGGCATCGCAAAAGTTCAACGATGCCATCAAACAGATTGATGATACAATCACCAAACTGCAAAAGGTAAAGGAGAATCTGCTGGGATCGGAAAACAATCTACGTCGGGCCAACAAGGATGCTGAAGACCTAACCATCAAGAAGCTCACGCGCGGTAACCCGACCATGAAACAGAAATTCGATGAAGCACGGACGCAACATGCCACGGCTGAAATAAACTAATCAAAGCCATAAACAATGGAAACTCGAATGAACTCACAATCGCCAGAAACAGCGAAATGTTATGCACAAAGCATCCCATTCCTTTATATAAATCGTAGAACCATACTTGGGCACGACGCTTATCCTTATGTGCTGCTTCCCTGGAGCCTTCCGGGAATAGACGCCGTCCCAATGGGAGCCTTGTTGCAGGCTTGGGGCGAGACTCCTGACAATTTCAGTATTAGGAACGAATCCGGTACTATCTTCTGGATTTACAAATGCAATGAAAACTCCGATGGCACCTGGAACTGCCTTGGACAATCCACCACAGGCGAAGAGATTGAGCAAACGGTTAGTGATATTCAGCGTATTACGCAAACAATATTGCGTTTTTTACCCCAATATTGCCAGCCGAAGGAGAGTATGTTGTTGAATGCCGACTTTGAACATTGCATGGCGCTACTGAAAAGCGAACTCAACCTCTATTACTTGAACGATGAAGAGTTCGATTGTCTTTGCCGACTGCTCCCTGATATCAAGGAAATATCAAGTACGGAACAATGGATATCTCTCAAGGTACTTCATTTTCAGGAGTACATCCGTATAATGGCAGAACGTCATCTGGAATTCAGTTTTTCGCCGGATTTTTTCCGTATTTTCCTTACACAGACGTTGTCAAGTAACTGTACCGTCATCCGATTCGCTAAAAATCGGCACCTTTGTTTAATCTCGGATCGGTGGATTGGAATTGATTCGCTGCCTCTGGAAGTTACGGCCGCACAAGAGGAGTTTATGCGTCAGCTCGGAAGACTGGTTCTACCCGGAATCATTCAAGAGTGCAAAAGTACACTGCAGAATATACCTATCTTCCAGCTACCCAAAGAAAGATGGGTCTTCTGTTGCGGCACATGGTTCGACCAGTCAATATGGAGATTCCTTGATCCCATCACGGTGTGGCCTGCTGCAATCAACGACTTGACTACCAAGTGGAATAAGTCCAAACTTCCGATCGATGATAATATAATAATTGACGAAGTCCCTGACGATGAGTTTCCGGCAGAGTTGTCGGAGAATAAGCCCGCGGCAAACAATCCTCGAGGCCTGGGATCTCTATCGAATGAAGAAATCGATCTTCGAATCGATCGAATCCTGGACATGTTCGGGATGAACGATGATTCCGACAAATAGCAGCAAGAAGAACAATGCAAAATAACTTGAATCGGCCTTACAAATTAGTTTTGGTCGTACTGAACATTATCAAGTCTCCGGCATCGTGACATTCGGAAAATTTTCGAGTAAATATGAAACCCGTTCCTACATGAGTACGGTGTATCCGGTCGAATTGTTCAGACATCGCTGCTATATATCCGAGCATCTTTTTATTGCACTTCGTTTTTCCGAGCACTCGGATTTGCAAAGAGAGATTATTGAATACAAGAATTCCTTGTGGTGTAAAAAGAGTTGTATCAATGGGAAGAAATCCGGAATCCTACCACCATCCCAACAGGCGTGACAATTATTTTGATGTGGATGTGATGAAGTTCATCGTCAACCTCAAAAGCCAACAGAACGAAGGTTCCGCAAACTGCTCGACACCACCAAGGGTAAAATTATCGTCAAAGAGACCACGCTGCACAATGCATCGGATGCCGTCCTGATATTGAGATGAGAGGGATGGAATCAGCAAAAAAGGAGCTTATCAAACAGACCCGTAAATACGTCAATGAACTCATGTCAGCAGCGGAGAACAACTGCCGGATGAGAAATGTGATAACTAGCAAATTGCAATCCGTATCCGCGCGGGAATAGCATGAGTTTAAATCGAAAGTCCGAGAACAAACCATCAGCCAAATACAAAAACTTTACGAATAGGCGATTTATGAGAAGTGCCACTATGTCTTAAACGGGGAGATGTCATGGGTAAAATCTTAACAGTCGTGCAGGATCAAGGATATATTAACTGTCTTCTTGACTATCCCTTGACTTTTTTGAAACGAGGATTCTGTAAATCTCTCACATGATATAAGTCTCCGGAAACGCATTGCACAATTGATGTGTTGAAAATACTGCCCCTAATCTTGGAAGGGGCGTTCATGTACCAAACGTTCTGCCGGGTCAGCTTACCGGACGTGGATCGTCAGTGTACATATTGACTTCATGGCGATCGTTTTGCAATAAAAAGATATCAATCATGATGTACAGAGGTAACAACGGGCAACCATTGAGTCCATGTTGTTTCGCATTCCATCATACACCATGATAGTTCGCAGGGACATCGATTCCTAGAACCCGACCGCAAAATTGGATGGATTCCCGAGAAAGATACATCGGGATCCTTTACAGACCGCGGGGGGGGCTGACGTTGGACCGCAAGGCTGTACGGAACATCCACGACCAGATTCAGTAGCCACACAGTCAAACTCGGATGGGTTGAAGTGGTGAAATTTCATAGAAATACCACCTTGTGGCGGCGGATGCAGGCCAGACGGTCGTTTCCCCGTTGGTTGACGGGCAGAATTACGTCATAACGGAGAGGTTGCGCCCATCCGCCCTGTCGGTTGAGCAATCCGTAGCGGCCTCGGCGGCCAATGATATTGAATTGTGCGTGGTGGTTTGTCAGCACATCGTATCGTGAAGGAATGACCGTGCGGCCCTCGAAATCCACCAGACCGTATCGCCCGTTGCGTCGGATGCGCAACAGAGTGCTGCCATAGGGAGCCGCACGGTCACAATCCAAACGAATGAGTCGCCCGCTGCGGATGCGCAGCAGCGCATATCCTTTGCTGTCGCGCACCAATGCCCGGTCTGTATCATTCAGCAGCCAGGCCTCCTCCCAGCATGCCTTCGTAAGGTGGCATCCGCCCGAGGTCTGAAATCCCGTCTTGCCATTTTTGTAGTAATATCTGATTCCCATATCCTGTCTTTTCGGCAAAGTAAAGGCCCTGCTGTGCAGAATGGCGGCACAACAGGGCTGAATCTGGAGAAAAGAGGCTACAGCTCGATTGATTCATTGTCCTGCGGACAGCGAATCGTCCGATCGGGGAAGAGCGTGGCGAAGCGTTCCGGAACGGCGGTATGGATCGGAATCAACAGCCCGGGATTGACATGGCGGACGATTGCCTGCAACGATTTTGCATCGGCATGGCCGCTGGTATGGATGTGCGGATTGGCAAAACCCCGCTCCCGGATCCAATCCATGAATTCGGGCTCGTCTTTTTCATACCCCTCCCAGATCGAGGTAACTACGACCGATGGCGTGTGGCTGTACTTCTGCATGTAGTACAGCATGGAAGGGCGGATGAGCCAGGCATATTTGCCCGGATTGCGTCCGATGTCTTTCGTGTCGACCGTCGAAAGTGCCTTCAGACGCTCCACAATCTCCGGATCTCCGGCCTCTTCGAGCCGTTTCAATTGGGCCGGCAAACAGAAATACCGGAAAACATCGTGTCCCTCAAACGGAGAGAGCGGCGATGGAATCGACGACTTGAAACGGTGGACCGCTTCCAGCACATAGGCGACGTAGGTATCCACAATCAGCTTGCGCGAACAGACGAGCGCCGCCTTGTAGATCTGGACGATCCGGTCGATGTTCTGCCCCGAGCACCAGATGTAGTGCAGTTTGTCGGCATCGGTGCGGAACTGCTCCTTGAAACGTTCGCAAATCTCCGCTTCGCTCATACACTCCTTTTCGGTGGCCAGATTGGTCCCCTCGAGCAGCAGGCAGTCGACCTTCCGGGGCAGGGTGTGGTAGAGAAAGCCTTTCACCCCGTGACGGCGGATATCCCCGCTGTAGAGGATTCGCCGGCCTTCGGCTTCGATCAGAAAGGCGCATGCATCGTAGGCGGCGTGATCGACCGTGTAGGGTGTGATGCGGATATCGCCCACGGTTACCGGTTCGAACTTCCGGTCATCAACCTCCTTGGAGAGGATTCTGATATGGCGCAGATAGTCGGCATCGCCGCGGCCATGGATCACCTCGGTGACATGCATCATGGCCGCTGTTCCGGCCGTAGCGTAGATGGCCACATCCCGGTGCGTATCGGGCAGCAGGCCGTGGTGGTCGGCATGGTAGTGGCTGATGAAGATGGCATCGGCATCTTGTGCCCATTCGAGGGCCTCGCGGCGGATTTGCTCCTGCTGCTCCTGGGGCCGGGTGTCGAAATCGAGCGGCAGACCCAGATCGAGCAGGATTTTTGCCTGCCGGGTACGTATCTCGACACAGCTGCCGCCGATTTCGTGGGTTCCGCGGTGGATGACTATCTGCATAGCTCTTTCTCTAATGCAGCCTTGTTCATAAGACCGCTTTTGTATAATCCATATCCCATGAAGGAAGAGTTGAAAAAGAGACAATCCTCCATTTCCTGCAGTTCAAGCCGAAGTTGGGTACTTTGGATTTTATAATTCGCCAGTACGCAGGCAAACTCTACTTTGGGCTGGATCTGGGTTACATCCTTAT
Source organism: Alistipes sp. An31A (assembly GCF_002159425.1). NCBI lineage: Bacteria > Pseudomonadati > Bacteroidota > Bacteroidia > Bacteroidales > Rikenellaceae > Alistipes > Alistipes sp. An31A. The sequence goes on along the minus strand of NZ_NFIO01000015.1, from coordinate 18,957 downwards.
ACTTGTCGGCGTTGTCGCCCAGTTTGAAGCCCGGAATCAAACCCAAGATCCGTTTTTGCCGGAACAGATTGAGCATGTCGTTCTGGAAGTTCTGGACCCGGTCTCGATCGGAGACGAAGTCGCGGAAATCGTCCTGGTGGATTTTCAATCCGGGAGATTCCGTTGTCTTGTCGTCTTTGATGCTTTGTGTCGATCGGATGGATTTGTATCCCTGTTTGACCTCTATGATAAACAGGCGGGGAATAGCCGTTTTCGCCAGTTTGTGGGCTGCCGGAGTCGATTCCCATTCTAGGGCAACGAGGTCGAAGCGTTTGTCTCCGTTTTGGTATTCGCTGTCGATGATAAAATAATCCGTATCGAAGGAGTTGCATGAATAATTGTTCTCCTTGATGATCATCTGTTGGATATCCTTTTCTCCCAGATGATTTTTCACATTGGTCGTGTAGATATCCACAATGTGCTTTGCTTCGGTAAGATAGGCATGTATGTTATCCAATGAGAATTGAGGAATCCGGGCTCCGGGCATATACCGGGGGTCGATACAGTCGTAATGATCTTTGTCCTCGAATATTCTAAGGACGGAACCTCCCCGATAATAGATCGAAACGTAGTTGCCTCTCATTTCGAGATCCAGCGAGTTGTCTGCCTTAACGTATTCCAGAATGGGCTGGAGATCGTTTTTGTCCATGAAGCGGTTCATGAACGATTCACTGATAGAGCGAGCCATCGCATTGAGATTTTAGGTTAAATTTTCTATAAATATACTACTTGTTTGTTTAATTCTTGATTTCATTTTGTGTCGAAACCGTGGATTTTATTAATCGTCTCTTCGAACGACAGAGCATCGCCTTTCGGCGGATCCCGATACTCGCTGGCAATACGCATGATCGGGGAAGCTAAACGTCCGAAACAGCCTTCGTCAACGTGGAGTTGTTGGTAGCTGCATGCGGTGCATGTGGCCGAATGGCTGCTGCGGCCGCTTAATGGAGACCCCGAGAAGGAGTAGACCAGCATCCGTCCGCCGCATTTCGGGCATACGCGCGTGTAGCGCTCCTCATATTCGGTCCACGCCCGGACCACCACGCCCAACGGATAGGGTCCCGAGTCCTTCATCGAGACGTAGGCCATACGGATGCGCATCGGCGTGCGGGCTCCGAAGAGTTGCGGATCGGCAAGAATCCGTTCACGCTGGCGCCAGATGAGCGGCACCGATTCGGCAAAGAGATCCTGGAGCCGTTGCTCCTCCTGTTGCTGCCGCTCTCTGCGGATCGGTTCAAACCAGGCGCGGACGAGTGACTCGGGAACAAGCAGTTTCCCTGCTTGCGCATCGATATGCAATCCGTTGTCTACGATTAACGATTCGTCGATCCGGAGTTGCAATCCCTCGGCATTCCGCAACGTGTAGTTTCGGCCCTGTTGGTCGATAATGTCAATCGAGATGACGGCCTCTGCTGTTTTCGGAGTATCGGCCCGCTGGCTGAACGTCCGAAATGAAGTTGCTGTTTTTTGAGCGTATTGTTTTTTCTTGTCAGTCATGGTTCCCACCGTTTAAAATTTGGATGGCCCGTTCGGCATCCGTGCGGGTAATGCCGATGCGGGGATCGGTTTGAATGAAATGCGGTCGCTGTTCCGGTCGGATATCTGCTTCATCGTCAAAAATTACATAGCGGTATGGCTTCGAAGCGTACTCTTTTAGCCAACTGCGAATCTCTTCACCCTTGGCGGCTCCGGCCGTCTCTCCGGCGGACATCGGAAAGTTGGCATGCAACGATTGACCGGTTACGCCGATCAGTTGTTCCGGCAGAGCCCGCTCATGCCACATGGCTTCCATCCGCTCCTTGCCCTCGAGACGCCATGACGAGGAGATGACCACCTCGGCGCCGGTTGCATCGATGATCCGCCGCAGGTTGTTCACCGTCTCGGGGTCGAACAGATAACCGTAACGGTCCGAAACCGGGAGCCCGTTCCTGCGCCGTTCGGCAATGTAACGCTCGGTATTCATCACGCCGTCGAAATCGAGAAAGATCACTTTTGGGACGTTGTGAGCGTAGAGAGCTCCGAGGTCCCCGATGATGCGCCGCATCTCTTCCCGTACATGGCCCGGCGAGAGCACCTCGAAATTGCAGTGGCAGTTTAACATGGCCTGGTAAAACTCCGGCGTCGGTGCCACGTGAAATTCGAAGATGGCATATTCGTCATGCGTCTCGACCTCCTGCTGCGAGGCGTGGAGGGGCAGCGTGCGGAGGTACTTGGCGCCGTCGCCTGCGACCCGGACACGGATCGTGCAGGGACGGATATCGTCATAGACCGCCACGCCGAAGGCCCCGGCCAGGTAGCCGGCCGGATCCAGCTCCTCGGGCGGCGTAAAGCGATCGTCGGTCACGCGGATCTTCACCATGCGGTCCAGCGCATAGAGCTTGATCTTCGCATTGTCGGGCTTGTCGGCGTAGAGGTACCAGCGCCGGTCGCGGAGCTTGACGAAAAGCGGCCGAAGACGGAGGTCGAAGGCCTCGTCCCCCGTGAAGGGCTGATAGGTAATGACCACCTGCCGGTTCTCACGCATGGCGTCGAGCAGTTCGGGCAGATGCCCCCGGGCCGAGGGAACCTCCTCGACCAGCACACGGTTGTGCAGCGTGCGGGCCTCGCGCAGCGACTGCCCGACGGCAAAACTATCGAGCAACCAGTTTGTGATGTTGTGCGAGTTGAGATCCTCGCTGTTGGCAATGGAGTAACGGTTGGTGCGTTCGTCGCAGACGATCGAAAGGTCAAACAGTTCCTCGACCGCGTCGCGGTGGGTGCAGAAGGTCCGCCGTGCCAGCGGACGACCGTCATAGAGCGTGCTGTGCTGCCAGCGTGCACGGATCTCGGCCAGCGTGATGGGGCCATAGCGATGAATCGTATCGGCCAGCCAAATGTACCTTTTGAAGAGATTGGATGCCATGGTGTTTGTCTTTTTCTGGTACAAAGGTAGCAGAAGTATGTGCCAAAATATTGCACATAGAAGGAATTTTTCCCATTGCATGCCATTTTTTGAATAAAGAGCACATGTGCCGGATTCTGGCAGATTGGCTACTGAACTTTGCCGGAGAAAAAATACGGAAATGATGGAACATCTTGAGACGAAGAGGGGCACGAGCCCGAAAACGAAGGTTGATCAGCCCTTGGTAAACGACCCGGGAGAGTCGGCGAGGACCTTGATCGGCGCCATCGAGCAGATTGTAAATCTGGCCGTAGAGCTGAAACTCGATGCACCTTTTCACGAAAAAGCCCATTCCGCATTGGCGTACGTGGCTGAGGGGTGAGACTCGAAGAAGAGCAGGATTCAAATAAAAGGTGTTATATATCATTGGACAGCGTTCCGAACGGTGGCTTCTGCAGGTGCTCAATCTCGAAAAGAAATCGAATCGTGGCAGAATCGAGTAGTTAGATTGTTTGCTGCAGGTTCTTGGTTTTATATTTTTAGATCATAGACTTTCCATGTGTTGTTCCCACTCAATACTAGTTGGGCCGTGACATTGCAATCTTTTTTGATGTGGTATTTCCTTAAGATGCTTCTGTGCACATAGATGTTATTGATAAAGGCAAAATCAGGTTCGCAATCCATGTCGCCCTCATCATAGAAAAAGTTGTTGTTATGTTTATATTTGATAATTAGACGGCCGTTTATCGTTTTTCTTAAATGGCAGTTTTCTTCCTCAGTTGGTTGTATGTCGAGAAGCTTTATGTGCTTTTTCCCTTCTTTGTTTTGTTTTATGAAAAAGATGATGCGGACCAAATCGCCAACCGCTGGTCGTAATCTGGTTTGTTCAAATTTGACGATATCGCAGATTTTACCCATTTCCAAAACAATATGAAACAGTTGTTTGGCTTCATTAACATCATCTACGACTGCGATTTGACTCGACATGTTTGTCAGAGCCTCTTCAGGGGAACAGGTACAAACTTCTGCGATGCCAATCTCTTGCCGATCTTTTCGATATTTGATGAATTCCCGGAACTTGACAAAGGTATCCTTTTTGATGATCGGATCCACGTTTGGATAAAAGGCTTGGATTGAATCTTGAGTCAGAATGTGCAACATCTGCTTTTGCTCATTGATGTAATCAACAATGGCATACTTGATTGGGAGAATCGACCATGGTGCAAGGTCCGTTTTCCTCAGGATCAAAGGTTTTGCAGCCGTGAGCTGCGGAAGTTTGCTCTGAATGAACATTTCAGTTTTGGCTGCTTCCTTTTGAGGAACGTAATACCTCACCTGGAAAATGGTACCGGGTTTGCAGTTTCTCGGTATGGCGAATCGTTTTGTTGGAATTGAGAAGATCAGTTTCGAACCGTCGTAGAAATTTCCATGTTCCATACCTTCATTGTCTGTCCATCTTTCCGTTAGAACAAAATTTTGAGTTGGGGCTTCGGAGTAGGCAAAGTCTTCTGCATTACGGATGTATACGAATGGATCAACCTGCAGGTTGCCATTCTCGATTGAACGGGACTCATCCATGAGTTTTTGATAATCATTGGAGATGCCCCATCCCTTTAATTTACGGTGTTTGGCATAGATCTCAAGTTCCTGACGGGCCTTCTCTTTCGCTCCCTCCTGAAGCCAATTCCTGGCCAGGACGAGGTGAATGTCTCCCAGATAATCTTCATTCTTCTCCAAACTTTTGGCTTTCAATAACAATCCGGTTTGCAGGACTGAATCCGAGACACAATCGGCCAGTTCTGACCAAAGGTAATATTGCCCATTCTTATGGAGTAACAATTTTTTATATGTCGATATAGCCTCTTCAACGGATCCTTCCCAGATGCAAATCCTTGCATAATTCCGTATGCTCCAATCATCAGCCGAGTCCTGTTCAATGATTTGTGTGTATAGCGTTTTCAGCCAATGAATCAGCCCCGGATCCTTCTTTCTTTGAGGATCCTCTTTAATGATTTCAAAGCATCGCTTTGCTGATTTCACGGCGAGTGACGGGTATTCGATCTCTTCTGCGGAGTTTCCTTTCTTCCAATCATCAGGAGATAGATTCCCTTTGCCGTACCACTGTATCATGAAAGACAGAAACCGGTAAGCCTCTTTGCCCGACATGAACCGATAGGCGATTTTCAGAATTTCGGAGTGCCACTGTGAAGGTCCCAACACGGAATAGGTTGCTGCATAATCATCAAATCCAGGCCAAAGTTTCTCCCATTTTTTTTCTTTTTGCCAGTCCATCAGTTTCCAGAAGTAGCTCTGTCTCAGATATTCGATGACGACAGTTCGTCTTTCGCCAAACTGGCTGACAAAATCCTGTATGTCGATTTGCTTTTCCGAAGCCCCGATTTCACGGCATATTCTTTCGACCAGGGACGGAATTTCATGGCCGTTGACAATTCCTTTCTGCCAATCTTCGGACCGAAGATTACCGGCTCCCCACAGCAGAAAGAATCTGAAAAAACTGAAATCCGGGTGATCCTTGGTGAAGTTAAGTGCAAAATTCAACATGACCGAATGGAGCATTGACGGACGTTCATTTTTCAACATCATATAGTCGCGAAGCAAGCTGCGTACTTGGAGAGAGGTCAGATTGCCGATATTTGCTTTGATGTATCGGTAGATGATCCATCCGAAATCTTCGTGTAAAGAGACATCCTTGTTGTTGCCCGAGGGGCCTGTTTTGGCGACAATCTGATTGTAGGCGGCGGTAGGATCTGTTTTCGACAGTTCGCAGGCCCTTTTGATCATGTCGGCATCGGGAACCAGGGACTTCAACAGCCGGTTATAGGCATTTTGGCCGGCATCATTATCATCCTTCATACCTGGAAGCAGCGCTTTCATTCGTGTCAAATACGATCGGGCCTGTTCCATATTCCGATTGGGAATGCATCTGTTCTGAACGATGTCTCGCAAGACCCAAAACATCGCCATGCGACTCCATTCATTCGGATCGTCGCGCAGATCTGTCAATGCCAGATCGAAGGCCTCTTTCAGTCGGCCCTCATTACGAAGTTGTGTTACCTCCTTGACAGCCATGTTCTCCTTTATTTTTGAAACACTTGCATCAGATTTTGCAGTTTTTCATCTTCCATTCCCATGTCACTGGACGGAAGAGCGTGAGTAATGGTTTGATTGTTATTGAAATAGAATAATATCTGTGAGAATCGGCCGGATGTTTTCAGGTAGTATCCCACATAATATTGCGGAGAATGTTCGACAATGTTTGTTATCCGGATATTCAGATCATCGCATGCGGATACCATTTTAGCAAAAAGATGTCGTAGAGCTTCGCTCGACGGCGTGTAGGTTATCTTGAATTGCAAACCTTCTTCGTTTTCGAGTATCTTTCGGATTCGATCGTTTTCAGGTAGTTGAGTCAGAAACGCATACCGGGTATACAATCCGGATCCGTTGTAGAAGCAGTCGACAATGGCGGTCCCGGACGGGACTTCAATCGTGTATCGGTCATCGTACTGAAGCATTTGAACGGAGGAGATCTGAAACCCCTCTGTATCCAGTTGCTCTTTGATACACATGTATTTTTGTTTTTGGAAAACGGCGGCTGTATCCGGCAGCATATCCACCTTTTCGATATTAGCGAAAGCAAAGGCTTCTTTAGCCGGTTTGGCGATTCTGTTCGGTACGTTTAGTCGGATAGCTGATATGGGGGTAATGTTGGGCATGTTTACGCCATAAAGCCGTTTTCTGGCACGAGTTGTCGTTGTGTAGACCCATCTTAACGAGTCGTCATGCAGCCCGGTACGTCCACTGTAATCAACATATACCGTATCCCATTCCCCACCTTGAGATTTGTGTCCGGTGATGGCATATCCATATTTGACCCGGATTGCATTGAAATATGGATCCTGCATCAAGGTTTCACTGAATGCTTCGTCATTCGGTTTCAACTCGGGATGACGCATTCTGAAATTGATATACAGGGCCACATTCTGAAGCGGAGAGAGGGTCGGTTCCCGTGACTGCAGAAGTGTATCTATAATTTTGCATTGTGTCTGCTGGCCGTTTTCCAACAGCAGTTCGGCGTTCCGGAAATCCAGAGAAACAATCAGTCTTTGTCGGGTGCCGGAGGCATCGGTCCATACAGGGGCGGAGAGTGTCTCGACCTGGTCCGAAACGGAGAGAACCTTCACGAAATCGCCGTTGTAGAATTCAATACCCAGATTATAGTGATTGCGTACGACCTGCAGAATGTCGCCGGCAACTACTCGGTTGATTCCCGGGAAATAGCGGCATCTAATGGCGTCGTTGTACTCTTTGACCTGTGCGTTCGTGTAGCAAAGCACGACGGAGTCTCCAATCTCCGGTTGGTGCGTGTGTTCACAACACGAGTTGATGACCTGTTCCGGAGTCATATCCTCCACTTCGCCGGTTTTGCGTTCAAAGCAAAACTGATTGCGCTGTTCGGTCTGTAGCAGATTTCGGATCAGCATGGCGTTCTGAAGAATGATGCTGTTGCCCTTCTGTCTGAAGACCTCGGTCAACTCGAATGACGAGACAGCCAGCCCTCTTGACCGGAAAAATGCCTCGTCCAACGCTGCCGAACGGTTGTCTCCTACGGGTGGCAATTGGGCCGGATCACCGACAAATATGATTTTCCCGCCCAGATGTGGCTGCACGAAGGTCAGCAGATCGTCGAGAAGAATATCCGTCCCGAAGTGAAGCGTTTCGTCATGTACCGGACGCGAGCCTACCATGGAAGACTCATCGATGATATGGATGTTTGCTGCCGGATCGTGACCCGTGTCGTGTCGACGGAGTGAGAACCAGAACTGCAGATCGTCTGAGCCTTTGCTGCGCATGTCGGGATTCTTTTCGAGATGCAGAGTCGGGATGAGTTCCCCTTGTTCGTTATGGCGGACGACCTGCATCTTGTCGAGAGCATATATTGCGCGATGGATTGTGCTGGCCGGATAGGCTGCCTTTTGGCTTAATACCTTGGCGGCACGACCGGTAGGAGCCAGCAGCCGAACCTTTTTCCCAAGACTGGAAATTTCCGGAATCAGACTCTTTATCAAGGTCGTCTTACCGGTTCCAGCATAACCTTTCAAAATGAAGATGGTCAGGTTCTTATCTGTAACGAAATTGCGGATGAGCTCCAGCGCCTGACTTTGTTGTTGAGATAGGTTCATAGTATGAGTTAGCGAACAAATGAATGAGTACGATGCAAAACAGCCGATTGGGGCGACCGGATGGTCTCGGAATTCCTATATCCGGAATGGATGCGACAGAACTCCATGGTTCAGGGCGGTGCCTTTGCCCAAACCGATCCCCGAAGGGAGAAAGAGCCCAACGGTGAAATCGAGTGAGAATGCGATAAGCGGCTGCTCCTTGTACAGACTGGGAGAGGTGATGATGGTTTGCGGAACAATGGCAACCTGGAAACGGTGTTGAATCTGCCATCCTGCTCCCTTGGCAAAGGCGAGGATATTGCCCGTGAGGATAGCTTCGAGTTTGGATAGCCGGGCTTCGTCCGACTCCAGCGCTCTCCATTCGTGGTAATTCTGCTGGTTGAGCGGCAGCCAGTGGTTGAGGTGGTATGTCACGGGGGCATCCAGTTCGGTCAGTACATATTCGTGAACCCGAATATCCTCAACGCCGATCCGGCCCCGGTTTGTGCCGTTCAATACCACGTCATCGGTCAGAAATCCGCCGTTGAACAGCGCCTGGATCTGCTCGATTCCGTCGTTGATGCAGATCATAGCGGCTCTTCCTCCGAAGGTGCGGTACTGGATGAGTGGATACCGGTAGACAAATCCATTGCCGAGGTGGTTGTGAAACATCGCATGCTCGCGGCCCGCGGCCCGGATTACGGCACCCCGGAAGAACGGAACCTCGTATCGCCGCAGAGGCAGATCGAACCGGACGGTCATCAAACGGAGTGTAGCCATGTCAGTATTCGCGGAAACGGATGAATTCAAATTGGGAGAGCTTGAGCCCGTCGGTTCGGTAAGCCACATCGCGGACCGTGGTTGAGGCGACCACCGTATATCCGGCCTTCATAAGTCGTCCGATCAGATGAAAGCAGAAGACCGATTCACCCATGATATGAAAGGCCACCTCGCAGCCGTATTGTTCGGCTCGATCCCGACATTGCTCGAAGCAGGTTTCGACGAGCGGGAGCAGCTCTTCGCGCGACCACGTCGGATCGATGGCCGGAAAGGCCATGTCCTCGATGGCTCCCCATCGGGTCACGGCCTCCTGCCGTTGGCGGGGGCCCCATTGTTCCAACGGGTGATTTGAAAAGTTGATCAGCATGTCAAATCCTTGTATTTGCCCAGATACCCGGCCAAATCCCGGATCATCGACTGCGGATTGTCGGCGCTTCCTCGCATGTTGTGGGCGATGGCGTTGCGTTTGAGCGAGACATCCTTGTAAAGGTATGCCAACGGCTTCAGATCACGGCAGGAACCACCGCCTCGGCGCAGATGTCGAAACTCCTCCTTCATGCCTTCCCGGTTGTCATACTCCAGCGGATCGATACCGGTCTGTTCGCAGGCCCGGGTTACGATGGCTTCGTTCAGCGAGATGTAGGCTGCGGCATAGTTGCGGTTGTCGTTCTGCCAGCAGGCGAGGTGGTACTGGAAGTCGGAGTGTCCGTGCGGATTGTCCCGCCGGATGTTCATCCGGTCGAGGAAGCGGCCGATCACCGGCGTGATGACCATTTGCGCAATGCGGGGCAGATGTTCGTTGCTGCGTACGGCCTGCAGTTGCTGGCATTGGTTTTCGAGCGCCGTCAGATGGTTGAGATTCTTGACGTCCGAGAAGTCGATGAGCCGTTTTTTCAGACTGGCGTCAACGGCACCGACCAGTTCGGCAATCTTGTAGGCGTTGCCGAACTCGAGAAAACTGTAAGCCCCCGTAATCCAGGCATTGACCTCCAGCAGATCGTTCATCTCGATCACGGGCGAATAACCCAGTTCGCCCTTCACCTCGAGCATGCCGTAACAGATGTGGCCGATGCGAATCTTCTTGCTGCTGACATCGCGCAGATAGATCAGCAGGTTCATCACATACATGGGCAGCGATCGAAACGAGTGGGTGATGTCGATGATGAGTTCATCGCCCCGGTTGAGATACTGCTCCAGCCCGAGGATGATGTCCGAATTCTCGCGGATTTCCTCTCTGTTGAGGCCGTAACGGATGGGAATGGCTTTCGAACCGTTGCCCAGCGCCGCCTCGATGTGTTCGACGTGGGGCAGACGCAATTCGCTGGTGTGGTCGGCCTTGTTGCAGGCGTCGCTGATTGCGCACCAGACCTCCTCGTCGAATGTGCCGTTCCGGGTTCCGAAGCAGGCGTAGACCTCATCCCACATCGAATGGACCGTTCCCAGCAGGATCGTCCTGTCCACCCGGAATTTGTCGTGGATGGCGGCCGCCACAAACGAGCAATGAAACTCCTCGTCGGAACCTTCGAAGCGGTAGTTTGTCTCCAGATATCGTCTGGAAGTTGTATCTTTTGCGAGGGCACCTTTTCCGAGAAATGAAATCAAGACGCGGGCCATAATCTCTAATTTTTACCGAAGATACGAATTTTTTTCGGGGATATCCTCCTTTTTGTCAGATAAAATGGCTAACTTTGATAAAAAGGTTCTTTGACATGTTGTTTCCCTCCGAAAAACGTATTTTTTGCATCGGAAAATCGAAAAAACCAATTGTTGTGCAATTTGTTGCGCCTTACAGGGCGTAAGCCATATCCATTATAACAAGGATTACAACAATTGTGCCGTCATTTTTACCGTTTTAGTGGCGTAAGCCATATCCATTATAACAAGGATTACAACTTGCAATCATAATAGTAAATTTTTAAGGTTTGGCGTAAGCCATATCCATTATAACAAGGATTACAACAAAATTTCGCTTTTCATGATTTTAGATTTTGGCGTAAGCCATATCCATTATAACAAGGATTACAACTAATTTTCGCGGATATAATCCAAAACGTGGCGTAAGCCCTATCCATGATAACAAGGATTACAACCAGTCACGCTCTGTGTCCATGAAGAAGTTCTGGCGTAAGCTCTATCCATGATAACAAGGATTACAACAAATTTGCAAGACGTTTGTTTTGGCGGTCCGGCGTAAGCCATATCCATTATAACAAGGATTACAACAGCTCTTCCAACACTCTGAACCCACCGCGCGGCGTAAGCCATATCCATTATAACAAGGATTACAACAATATTTGTTTCGTCATTCTGTGACTCTTCGGCGTAAGCCATATCCATTATAACAAGGATTACAACTCAGTGTGTTGAAAATGGTGTTTGCAATCAGGCGTAAGCCATATCCATTATAACAAGGATTACAACATAATTAAACTCATTCAACATTCATTAAAGGCGTAAGCCATATCCATTATAACAAGGATTACAACGACGCGGGTGTAAATTGCTTAATTATTGCGGCGTAAGCCATATCCATTATAACAAGGATGAACCGGGACGTAATCGGAGGAAACAACAGGTTGAAGAGGGCGGGAAATTCCGCCGACCAATACGAAAGAAAACAAATGACCGAACATCTGTTTCATACGCTGCAAGAGGAGCATCTGCTCGATGCAAAAATTCCGGTGAATGCAGGCGATGCGCCCGCCAGGTGGCTTGCGGCTGCGGATAAACTTGTTGCAAAGGCCCTCATCGAGGCGGTTGTTGCAGTCGGTAGCCGCGATACATGGCCGCCGGTCGATACGTGGATGACGCTGGCCGAGAAGCATCTTTCACCGCTCCGCTCGGTAATCAACCCCTCGCAGACGGTTTATGACCGCTTGCGGGGACGTATGTTGCTGGCCGGCAGCGACGAGTTTCTCGTGGTTAAAGGCAGTTTGAGCGGCATTCAGCGCTTCATCTACAACGTCCGGTCCGCCGGAGCACTCAAAAACCTGCGGGGACGCTCCTTCTACCTGAATCTGTTGCTCGACGCCGTGGTCGAGCGCTTGTTGTCCGAGTTCGGATTGACACGGGCTGCGGTGCTTTACAATTCGGGAGGGACGTGTTGTCTGTTTATCCCCTGTTCGGCGGAGACCGAAGCCCGATTCGAAGCGTTGGCCAACGAGATCCGACAGCAGGTTTTTGCCTGCCATGGCGAGCAGTTGGTGCTGCTGAATGCGGTACGGGCTACGCGGCAGACAATCCAAAAGGATCTGTCGTCACTCCTGGCGGAGTTGCAGAATCGGAAAAACCGTGACAAATACGCGCCGTTGCGCGGATTTACCGTCGGGCAGTGTCGGGCGCTCTTCTCGCCGCAGCGTCCCGTCGAGGAGTCCTCGGCCCGTTATGTGGAACTCGGCGGTCGGCTCCCGCAGGCGGAATGCATGACGGTGTGCCGCACGCCGCAGTCGGGCCGTACGGACGGTGTGGAACCCGGCGGGCTGGGTGTTTGCTACTATCTGCTTCGGCGGAGTGAGGTGGCCGGATTTACGGCGGAGGGAACGTCGCTGGTGCTCTTCAATTCGGATGAACTGCCGCGGGTTACCATGCCTGTGCGCTGTGAATTTGTGGCTGGATGCGGTGCCCGCGTCCAGTCGTTCGAGGAGTTGATTGGAGCCGATTCCGTCCTCAAGCGGCTCGGAATCCTGCGGATGGATGTTGACAATTTGGGGCGGATGTTCCGCGAACTGGGACGGGGAACGGATGCGCTGCTTCGCTATGCCGCCATGAGCCGTCGGCTCGATCTTTTCTTCAAACGGGATCTCAACGCCCTTTGGCTCGATGGATTCAGCCGGTCGACAGTCATCATTTACAGCGGAGGTGACGACCTGTTCATTGCCGGAGAGTGGACCCGGACCCTTCAGTTGGCCCGAGTGATTCACGACCGGTTTGAAGCGGCTTTCCCGGATGCCGAAGTCGGGCTGTCGGGCGGCATGTCGCTCGTGACGGCCAAGTATCCGATCATTCGGGCCGCTGAGTTGAGCGCCGAGGAGGAGAGCCTTGCCAAATCGTTCGACTATCGCGGCGAAACCAAGAATGCACTCTCGCTATTCGGCGTACCGATGCGCTGGGCGGTCGAGTATGATGCCGTGAGACGGATCGGAGAGGGGATGGCTGCGTTGATCGAACAGCAGGCGCTGGATAAATCATTCCTCTCGCGGTTGTTACGTTATTACGGAAATGCACGCTTCGAGGGGAAACGGATCGTGCCGCCGCGCCTGGTCTGGCTGATCGATTATGACTTGAGCCGTCTGATCGGGCGCTCACGGAACAATCCGACGGCCGCACGGCTCATCCGCCAGTGTATTGCCGATATTACGACCGGAACGACCCTTGACGGCCGGGCAATGGATTCGCCTTACCATTCGTTGCAGCTGCTGTCGGTGGCGGCGCGTCTGGCTGAACTTAAATCGAGAACCAACAACGCATAAGATATGGCAAACGGATTTTATAATAACGAACGCCGGGACTCTTACCCGAAGGGCGGCGTTGGCACGGACAATGCGGATCCCGAACGGCGGGAACTCCTTGCCCGGTTTCGCAAGGAGTGGATTACGCAGGGGATTGATGAGGAGGGCGTCGAGTTCTGTCGCCGGGCGGCAGAGTATCTGCAGCAGCGGAAGATGACTTCGTCGTATGTCCGCAACATCTTCGGAGAGCTGAAACGCATCGAATCGAAAGGTTTTGCCCAAAGTCGGACCGATTTTTATCTGCTGCGGCCGAAGGTTGCCTATGCGACGGCCCGAGCCAAGGATCGGGGAATCGAGATGAATCTCTTCCGCGAAATATATGAATGCATGGCGCCTCATGTGAGTGACGACCGTACGTTCAAGAATCTGGTGAACATGGTCGAAGCGATAATCGCCTTTCACAAGGCTTGCGGAGGCAGGGATTGATAACCGTAAAACTTGTCCAAAATGGAAAAACTCGTCAAAAAAATCAAATATTCGGCCGAAATCGAGTTGTTGAGTGGTCTGCATATCGGTGGAACCAACATCGCCATGGCCATTGGCGGCCCCGACAAGTTCGTGGTTCGCAATCCGATTGATCAGAAACCCTATATTCCGGGCAGTTCGCTCAAGGGCAAAATGCGTTCGCTGTTGGAGATTGCGCTTGGGCAGTACGAGGTAAAAAACGGCAAGGCGGCGCCGTGCAGCGATGCTTCAAAGGCATGCGGACATCTTTTCGGAACCGCTGCAACGGGCGACAAATCACAGCCGTCGCGGGTAATTGTGCGCGATGCCCTGATGACGACCGATCCCGAGTGTCTTGCCAATACGGACCTTTTTCTGACCGAGGCCAAAACCGAGGTGGCTATCGACCGGATCACGGCCCAGGCTAACCCCCGGACGAATGAGCGGATTCCCAAAGGTGTTTGTTTCCGCTTCGAGGCCATCCTCAATGTCTTCTCCGACGACAACGAAAAGGAGTTGCGCAAAAACCTCGAAAAGGCCATCCATCTGCTTGAAGACGATTATCTGGGAGGCAACGGCTCACGAGGTTACGGCCATATTGCTTTTCGCAACATCCGGACTGAAGAGAAATCCGTTGAAAGCTATTAGCCATGCCCGAGAACTTGAAGATAGCCTGTCTGCGGTTCGATTCGGGTTTCCATCTGGGCCTCGGACGGGAAGAGGAGTATGATCGCAGTGCTGCGGTCCTCCATTCGGATACGATAGCCGGAGCCTTGTGCAGCATGCGCGCCGAGATGGGTGAAACGGATATTCGTGGATTTCTTGACTGTTTCCGGGTTAGTTCGGCCATGCCGATTTGGTACGGACGTTTGTTCCTGCCGCTCCCTCCTGACAAAAGTTGTATCCGGGTGCGTGGAAACGATCCCATGCTCAAACGGCTCAAGCGGCTGCAATGGATTGAACAGCCTTTGTGGGAGCAGTTGGCCCGTAATGGAAATCTCGAGATAGAACCTGCAATGATCAGTCGTTGTGGTACGGCTGTCGCTTGTGGCGAGGGGCGGGCGATTTTTCTGTTGCGCAATTCCCTTGAACAGAAGGTCTGTGTCGGCCATCAGGATGGAGATGCCAATCCCTATTTTTTTGATCGTGTTTTTCCGGGCGAAGGAGTGGAGTTTGGCGTTATATATCAAACCGATGATGAGGCAGTATTCCGTGCGACGTGGAACGTATTGTCCGATGTCGGCATCGGAACGGGAAAGACTACGGGTAACGGCCAATTTCGGGTCGACTTCCGGGAGATGACGATTCAAACGCCGGATTCGGATGCCAGTCAACTGCTCTCGATGTGGATACCTTCGGCTGAAGAGTTGGAGCGGGGGTTAGATCCTCGCAGCAGTTATCAACTTCTGAAGCGAGGGGGTTACATGGCCGGTGCATCGGACCCCGCGCTTCGCCATTTTGTTAAAAATGAGGTCTGGATGGTTGCTCCGGGGGCAATTCTTCTCGGGCCGAATCCCGAAGGTAGTGTTGTCGACTTGCGTCCGGAAGGAGTGAATTGTCATCCTGTTTGGCGGGATGGACGTGCCATCAGCCTGCCTTTCAAATATGCGGAAAGCCATGGAAAATAATCCGATGATACGAACAGTCTGCAAGTTGAGTACGCTGACTCCCTGTCATGTCGGTTCTGGAAGTATACTCCTTCGCAATCAGGAATTTGTCACTGATGGTGACGAACTTGGAGTGGTTGATCCTCGCAAGATTTACGGAATCCTCGGAGCCAACGGAATTGATGCATGGTGTCGTGCGATTGAGAATCAGGAAGATATTTATGCGATGCTCCGTAAGGTAAGGCCTGATGTCCGGTTGCGAACAATCTGTAGCCGGATCATGCCTCTTTACGGAGGGTCCGGTCGGGTGATGGAGCTGCGTGAACAGTTGAGGAGCAATGGCGCAGCTTGTATCCCGGGCAGCTCGCTCAAAGGAGCAATCGTTACAGCGGTTTTGGCCTCCAATCCCGAGGATTCCAGACTGCAGCTTGACCATCCTCGCTCCTCGAACAATCGAGTAGTTGATCGCTTCTTTGCCAACCCCGAGAAATACGATCCCAAGAGTTCTGCATTACGTTTTCTGCGGGTTGGAGATGCCTGCTTCGAGCAGATCCCAACTTGTGCCGTGCATTGTCTCAGTCTGAATATTCGTTCGAGCCGGGATTCGCTTGTCGATGAGAAAGTGCGTCAGTTTGTCGAGTGTATTTATGCGGATGATCCTGCTACATGCGAAATCGATCTGATCAATCGGCAAAGCGATTATTACCATGATATAGCATCCTGTGTCAGGACGATTCCGGATGCGTTGACTTCTATTGAGGCATTGTTCCGCAGTTTGACGGCCCATACTCGTTCGCTGCTCGTAGAGGAGCTGAACTTTTGGCAAGATTACAATGCAGATGAACTTAACGATTATCTTCCGCAGATCGAGGAGCTGATCTCGGAATGCGATGCCTGCAAAGACGGCCGTTCTGCCGTCTTGCGTGTCGGTTATGGAAGCGGTTGGAATTTCATGACCGGGGCTTGGAGCCGCCGTCGAACCGAGTTGCAGGATCCGGATCAATGGGCCAATATTTTGGCTCTGGCTCGCAAAGACCGAATGGGACGCTATCGGGAATATCCTTTCATTAAGACGCGCCGAGTCTTTTATGATCAGCCGGAAGAGCCTATTTTGCCGTTGGGTTTCATGAAGATTGAGGTCGAAAGAGATTGATGGCCGTGGTTTATTGCCCAGATTGTTTTGAAAGAGGAAATCATCGGTTTGTGTTGGAGCAACCCGGGGAGCATATGTTATTGGTGATTGGTCTCAATCCGAGTATGGCAGATGGCAGCCATCCGGATCCGACTATGCAGAGCGTTTTGAGGTTGACCAATGACAATGGTTATGATGGATATGCGATGAAGAATCTTTCTTCAGAGAGAACAACGGATAAAAGGAACCTGGCATTGATTTTGGATGAAGCAATGCATCTGCAGAGTTTAGATGTTGCCTCTAAATTGTTGTCCCGTTGTCCAGCAGCAGATTTGTTGATTGCCTTTGGTAATGGGATTCTCATAAGACCTTATCTGAAAGACTGCTTTCGGGATCTGTATGGCATATTGCGGGGAAGTAAGGGACGATGAATGCAGATCGGACGACTTACGAAAAAGGGGAATTCTCGTCATCCGTTGTATGCTTGGCGCGAGTGGAGATTGGAGCCATTTGATGTAGAAAGTTATCTATCTTGAAACGTTTTTTAATATATCCATTTCATAATTAGAATGTTATGTCGATTAAGGCCCGCTTTGTAGCCCGCTTCTCCTTGTAGAATTTTTTCTATCGAAACTTTGCACTGTCAGTTGGGATCGCAAAAATCGGCGACCGTTGGCGGTTTTCCGATTTAATTTCCTATTTTTGTAGATGGTTCCGTGCCGATCCGCGGGACTTACATATTGACAGACGTTTAATTACGATCTTCTTTCATACTCAAACTTCGCAACTTTGAACTACAAAGAAGAGGGTGTAATAGGACGTCCATGTGTTGCATATACATCTGGTTGCCCCTTACGGTGCAATCTGTGCATATATGCTCGCGTGGGTTGTCCGTATCCTTATTCTTTGTAGGGGCAGCGAAGGCCTGAGTATGGGATAAGTGTATACGGCTCCCACGTTTTTTATGGCCTTCGATTACGATTACACGGGCAATCCAGCCCTGCTCGACCGCCGGAAGGTCGCCTTCTTTGCCTCGCGTGTCGTCTCGCCGGCCGTCGAAGAGCAGGCCTTGCGCTGGGCCAAGGCGTGCTGCGCAACCGACCGCGTCGTAATCAGCGGCTTCCAATCCCCACTCGAAAAATCCGTCTTTGAACTCCTGCTGCAAGCCCGCCACCCGGTAATCTGGGCCTTGGGACGAGCTCTCTACCGCCGCTACCCTCCCGCCGTCGAAGTGGCCTTGGCCGAGCAGCGCATCCTGATCTTTTCCGTTCGCAACGCTCGCCGAACGGGTTGGCAAACGACCCAAACCCGCAACTACACCATCGCCACAATGGCCGAAGAGAGTGTCTATGCCCTCCGCTCGGACGGCCGCCCCAACTCGCTCGATGTCCTCTGCGGGCTGGAACTGGGACGCAAACCGGTACGTTGTTTCCCGCAATAAACCGTCGTTTGAGACGGACTTTCCACGAGAAAAACGGGACTAAACCCGGTTCTGCATGGCCGAAGTTCCGCAAAATCGAACGCTGAAAGAGGACAAAATACCCTGCTTTATATGACGCAAAATGACGGATTAAAGGCCCTCAATTGGATAAATTAAGGGCTTAAAGCACGTCCAAATCCGTGAATTTTATCCAAAATTTTGCATCCTTAACCGCCGAAAATCGGTTGAAAACGAGCTGTTTTGAAGTCTGATTCGGGCGATAAACCGCCACTTTTCCACGCCAAAATGGCCGGATCTTCCCTGTTTTCTGGCGAAGGGGTCTCGAAAATCCTTCGCCGGCCAAATTTCGGGTCGGGCCACGGTGGCTCCGGTAAAAAACGACGACTTCGGAGGAGTTTTCCACCCCCTTGCGGGCAAGCTGTTTTCTGTTACGAAATCTATTTCGCGTAACGGAAAACACAGCTTGCTGAGTCCCGAAACATATAATGTCCCGGGGACTCAAAAACGGGTCGAATATCACGTCCCGTTCCCGCTTGTTCGCCGGCCAATCTGAAGAGGCGAACCACCCGTTCCCGAAGCCGACATCGGGAACAAAATCGACAAAAAAAGGAAGGTCCGGAGGCGTCTTATTCAAAAAGGCCGACTGACTGATTGACGTCAGTACTGACTGACTGAAATACTGACTGAATTCAGTACTGACTGACTGAAGTCTGGGTCTTCCTGTTTTGCTGTTTCGCTGTTGTGTTGACACACTGTTTTGTTGTTTTACTGACGTAGTGTTTTGCTGGCTCTCTGTTTTGTTGTTTTGCAGACATATTGATTTGCAGATACCAGTTGGATACATAGGGACTGTCGTAAAAAGAATAAAACTTCATAATGAATTGATTGCCAATGTAATATAAAATTTGTATCTTAGCTAAAGATAAAAAGAATACCTCCAAT
>NZ_NFIO01000014.1:0-44572 GCF_002159425.1 Alistipes sp. An31A | reverse complement strand
TCAGAGAAATTTTGTACCTTAGCCATGCAGATTAATTTTTGCGATACCTCCAAATTTGGCTTTTCTAGGGCAATTGGAGGTATTCTTTTTATCTTTAGCCAAGATACAAATTTTATATCACATTGGCAATCAATTCATTATAAAGTTTTATTCTTTTTACGACAGTCCCTATATTAGATTTGGAAAATTTTATAATAGGACTAAATAGAATAATGGAGAATTAATTTTTTGCATAGTTCTTTGGTTTGAAGAAGTTTACGATATAGACATTCAAGATATAAATTATTGTTTCTAAATATAATTGTTTGATAATAGGCATGTCGAGTGTAATGTCTAATAATTATATAGCTTTATTTTGGAGTCGGTGTTATACTGAAAAATAATAATTATATGGTAAATTGTGCAAATATTCAATTGGTGAATATGTATTCACAAAGTGATACAAGGCCTAGATTACGAGCAAACATTATTTCTCGTGAGCAATATCTGAATCTCTTTGAGGAAAAGTTTAAAGATGGGGATAAGGTGCTATGCGTAGAAGGCGTGGAAGGCATAGGTGTAACTACAACTTTAGCTTTATTTGCCAAAAGTCATGGCGAAAATTGTGCGTCATACTTCAACAATGGGTGGTCTCGCCATTTATTGAATCCTCATACTATTAAGCAGAGTTTGCTACAACAATTGTCTTTATTTGTTGGGACAAAGTTAGATTTATATGAGTCAGGAGTATCTTTAGCCTCATGTATTTATAAGCTGAGCAAAGCTTCTAAAAATAAACTACTTTATTTTGTGTTTGATGGGTTTAATAATATTCCTACAGAACATATTGATTCTATCAAGACGATGTTGCTCCCGCTATTTAATCTATAGGATGCTCGTTTTTTATTTTCGGGGACAAAAGAAGAGATTAAAGAACTTTTGCCTGAAGGTATCATAGCGCGGCAGACTAATGAGATTTTACGTTTTCAGCTCAATGATGTCAAGGATTATTTAGAAAGCATTAATCCTGATTTGAGTAAAAATGATGTGGATACTATATATAAGTTGAGCGATAAAGGATTAGCACGTAAATTAGCTATTCTGACAGAAAAACTTGAGACTGAAGGGATAGAGATTATCCGCCAATATTACAGCAATTCAGTGGAAGATTTTTATGAGGATGATTATGAATGGATTGCGAGTCTTGGTGATAAAAACATATACTTGTTGATGGCTTTGTTAGCTTTTTGTGAAAGGCCATTAACTAAAGACGTCGTAAAATGTACGTTGAAATTAACCGATGATGCAACAATTGAAATAATAGGAAAATGTAAAAAATACATAGAAGAAAAAGATGGTTTGATAGTTCTACGGAGTGATGACTACAAGAAATATTTACGGGGCCGGCTTGCAAGTTATAAAATAGAAATAGAGTTATTACTTATTGATTTTATTGAAAAAAGCAATGATTTTGGCGAACAGTTTGAGTATTTACCGGCTCTATACAAGCAAGTAAAAAATAATAAAACATTAGTAGACTACTTGACGTCTGATAATGTACAGCATTATTTGGAAGAGAAAAAAAGCCAGGCTGCATTAAATGAACAATGTGAATATGGTTATAATGCATGTAGTGACTTTGAGTCTCAAGCTGCAGCTTATTTCCGTTTTGCTATTAACCGAAGTGTATCTCGTGAGATAGAAAAAAACGAATTGTCGGATGAGGAGATAGAGGCTTTGATAGCCATAGGTGACGATGAAAAAGCATTTGCACTGACACAAAACGTCTTTTTATTAGAAGAACGGCTGAAGTGTTTACTAATTATTGCACAAGCTGGTATGCACTTAAGCGATTCGATGAATAAGGAGCTAAATACGCAAATAGAAACACTGGCAGAAGTTATTGATTATGCTCATATTCCAGACAAAGCTCTAGAGTTAGCAAAATTAATGATGCCGATAAACATGCAAAAGGCGCTCGACATCATAGATAAAGTCGCAAAAGTAACAAAAGATCAGCAACAAATAGACCGTTTGTATACTGCAATCAGTCTTTCATATAGCAATGAAGGTAAAGCTGATGATATTAATGCTTCAAAGGCTGATATCGTAAGTACTCGAATAGCAGATGAAGGCCTAAAAAAGATGGCGTCTGTTATGAAGCAAATTATGAAAGACAGCACAGCTCAACAAGTGGTAGCTCGAATGAAAGAACTCCCAACTGCAAGTAGCCAGTTGTACTTTTTGCGTTATTGGATTCCTAATCATAAAAAACAAGATGATATAGGTGATGTCGTTGAATATGCTGTAAAATTAGTGGTAGAATCTTCTACGACCACAATGCCTAAAGTGACATACTTACGGTTGTTTTGTAAGCCATTGCCTGATATGCCAGAGGTTCAAATAAAAATAGTTGTAGAACTATTGGATGCAGTTGTGGCTAATATTAAATATCCTACAGTGGAATACATAAGATTGATGATATTAGTAATTAGTGCTGTAGGTAAATATAACAAAATAGATGCCAAGAACCGGTTACAGGACCTATATCTAGAAATACTAGATTTTAAAGATAAAGGTTTGCAGGCACATTGTAAAGCGTTGATTTTACATGATTTTGATAAACTTGGAGCGAAAGCTGATATTGAGCAGTGGCTATCATCTTTCGATGATTTACAACGAGAAATTAATAAAGATCTTTCAGATGTGCTACAATACGCAGCTTATCATATGAAAGTTGTAGAAGGGCCAATTAAAGCTTTAGTATGTACAGCTCCTTCGCTTGTACGAAACGTGATAGCGCAGATGAACACTAAAGAACGTAAAGATAAGGCTTATGTACTGGCAGCTACTGAATACGTGAGGCAAACGGATATAACGCACTTTAACTGGGAGTATTTCAAAGAATTGTTTTATCAGATAACTTATGATAAAACAGAGTTATACAAGCCTATTCTTGAATTACTTCAAAAAATTATTGACGAGAATAGCAAAGACCCAATGCTATTGTGTAATGTCAAAAAAAACTACTCATTATTCAAAGCCATTGAGCAAGTAGAGTTGATGTGCTACACTTTTGCCTCACTATATGTGTGGTTGTGTAAAAACTATGACAAAGAAATATCCTTTCAGCGGGAAGTGAAAGGTGATATGGAAACTTGTTGGAATAAAATAAGCATACCATGGCTTCAAATAAATACAGGTTATAATATAGCAAAAGAATTATCAAAGATATCATTAAAGGAAGAGGCTCGTGAGTATGTAGCTAAAACTACAAATATAAGAAAGTCACAACTACTATCATCACTTTCATGTGTAGCGGCATATACTGAAAGTGTAAATATTTATGTGCATTCGCTTGGTATTCTGATCCGTTCAGGAATTTGCACAGAGGATGATATTGAGCAGTTTAAAACTCTGATGGAGTATGATAATAGTGAAGCTGATACTATTATTATGTGGTCTCGAATTGCTCTTGAATATTATGGAGTAAATAATCAAGAGTGGTTTGACAAAATTATGAATAATTATGTGTCAAGGCCTCTTGATAAATTTTCAAAATATTGTCAAAAAAGGGTGCTGTTTCAAATTTCTCCAGCTTTGTATTTATCCTCTCGAGTTTTATTGTACACAAGGCTGAATGAGTTTGATAATAACTTTGCCAATGCTTGTATAGAGAATATTGCACGATATATACAAACTAAATATCCGTATCCAGAATATACGAGTACAAATTCTATAGAAGCTCAGATTCCATTAGAGAAAAAAGATTATGACAACTTATTAGACTTAATGGAAAATGTACAAGATGATGGTTTCATCTTCTCCTATACCAATATTATAACATCCGCGATTAAACATAACTTAGGTAGTAAATTGTCAAGAGAAATACAGAAAGTATTGCTCGATAAACTCGAAGATATTGTGACTACAAGGTTACCAATGACAGATTGT
Organism: Alistipes sp. An31A; assembly: GCF_002159425.1. NCBI lineage: Bacteria > Pseudomonadati > Bacteroidota > Bacteroidia > Bacteroidales > Rikenellaceae > Alistipes > Alistipes sp. An31A. The sequence continues at coordinate 40,639 of NZ_NFIO01000014.1, read as the reverse complement.
ATACAACATGATGGTTACAAAATTGCATGTTTAACTATGATTGCTTGGAGCCGAGGAGAATCTATAGTTGTGGATAAGTTGAAAGCGCAAATTGAGGGTATAAAGAATACTGCAGATCAAGCTTTTCTTTACGCTTTGTTAGCTAATTACCTAAAAAAAGTATCCGAAAAAACGGATTTTATTGAATTGGCATTGCAGAAGATAGAAAGTATCAATTATACATTTGATAGATTCAACCGCTATGAATTATGTATACAAGAAACTTTTCATGCGGTACCTGCGAGGGCTCATAGTGTTGCAACAAAAGTGATGAATTCGTTGAAGTCAGAAAATAATGGTTCATATCATGATTATCAGCGGATGTTAGATATGGTAAGAGATCATGATGAAGCATTAGCAGACTCAATGCTTGAGATGATAGATGATGATCCCGCTCGGTTGCAGTATAAAAAAATGCTAAAACAACGTGCGACTTCCAGTAAAAAAATAGAAGCTGCAAAGAATAATCTGCTGCTTGTTTCGCGGTTGAATAATGATGAGCAAATTCGTTTCTTTGATCGGCAAATGGAGGTACTTATTAAAAAAAAGAATGTTGTTAGAGATTTTAATACGACACAAGCTATCATTGGTAAAATATATGAAAATCCCATAACGGATACGCAGAATGCTGTATTATATTTTATCGAAAATCTTTATCAAAAGAATGCTGCAAACGGCAAGTATAAAATATTATTACGGAATATACATCAAGCCATTTTATATAATTTGAAACTAGTGTTAGCTATTGCGTCAGGAACACAGGAAAAAATGGATAGGGTAAATCGTATTATGAGTGAGCGATATGATACAAATGACGGGATGATTCAAGTGGGACGGGAAGATAAAGGAGTAAAAAAAATATTAGAGTGGTACAAGAAGTATCCGCACGATATACTCAGAATTATAGATCCGCATTTTCATGCAAAAGACTTGTTTATTATCAAACTTCTAATGGATATCAATAATAATCTGAAATGCTTTATTCTAACTAAGAATGAAACCCAAGAACCGTTAAATGAAATCTTCCAAAATGGATGGAATATGATATCTGCAGAATTGCCAGGAAGAATTGAAGTAAAGGCTTGCTGTTATGAGGATCAGCAGGGAAAAACTCCGTTTCATGATCGGTGGTGGTTGTTGTATAATACGAATACAGATGAATATCAGGGAATTCGTATGGCTTCACCTAGTACCCTTGGATCAAGGATTACGGAAATATCAAGTATGGATAGCGAAGCAATCCATTCGGCTATGAATATATTTAATAAATTCTTTTTGAATATGATACCAAAGATTGAAGGACGAAAACTTAATTATGAGGAAACCATACTGCGTTAAATTGTTACAGTTAACGATAATTAAGTGGTTGAAGGTGTTTTAAATAGGAAATAGCTTAAATAGTACCTTTTGACTCACCTTTTGAGACTTTCAATTGGTTTCATGTTATTAAATATTATTCCAAAAAGGGAAGTTGGAAAAAGACCTTCAGATTTAACGGATATTTCAATATAGTATTTTTTGTTTTCAATCAGGCATACCTAAACGTGCCTGATTTTTTTCATATTTGTTTTGCCTCTATTGGCAGAGGAAATGACTTATCGTTTGGCTTGCTCCATATATAGTTATACCCGGAAGAGTTTTTCTTAGGGACGAATAATTTTTTCTTCCCGGTTGCCATCGGGGAAGATAGTCATGCGGAAGGCCGCGAGCGGCCCGCCGTCCTCGGACGAAAAATCATCCTCGCCGAGGCTGCGGTATTTTTTGCCGCTCCGACGTCGCCGCATAACTGTGTCTCTTCCCGAGGCAACCGACCGCGTCGGGAATAAGTCCTCATAACATAATTTATTCATTGACTATGCAGTCCGTTTGGATTGCATGGCCACAAAAACGTGAGACACACGGTAAAAACTGTTTGATGTTATGCAGACGTCCAGGGAAGAACCGAAAACGAAGAAGAGCAAGGCCAAAGTATCGAAAGCCGCCTCTTCAAATCTGAATCCCGACGTGCAGGAATCGTCGCAAGCTGCCTCCTCTTCCGGGACTGCGGACCAGCAACCGACTCCGGCCGTCGAGTTGTTGGATCTGAACAAGATTGTCAGCAGCACCTACAATCCCCGCAAGGATTTCCGCTCGGAGACCTTGCAGGAGCTCGCTGACAGCATCCGCCAGGTCGGGGTTCTGCAACCGATCTGCGTCCGGCCCAAAGATGAAGGTTTCGAGATTGTCTATGGCGAACGTCGCTATTGGGCAGCAGCTATGGCGGGGCTGAAATTCATTCCGGCCCTTGTCCGGGAGTTGTCGGATGCCGAGGCCGAGGATGCTGCCATTACGGAGAACCTCCAACGCGAGGACGTGACACCCCGCGAGGAGGCTGCGGCCTACAAACGGGCGCTGGAATCGGGCCGTCATACGATTGAGAGCCTGGTTGGAAAGTTCGGGAAATCCGAGGCCTACATCCGCTCCCGACTGAAACTCTGTGATCTGATCGACGCCCTCGCCGAGCAGCTCGACCGGGAGGAGATTTCGGTTGGTGTCGCCACCGAGATCGCGAAATACGATGCGGCGGTCCAGCAGGAGGTCTACGAGGAGCATTTCTCGGACGGATGCCGCCTGTCGTGGAAGAATGCCCGGATCAAGGAGATTGCCCGGCGGCTCTACGATTGCTACATGACACGCCTGGACACCTATCGTTTCGACAAGACCGAATGTCACACCTGTCACCATAATACGGCCAACCAGATTCTCTTCAAGGATGAATGTGCGGAGGGTTGCGCGGGCTGCCAGAACCGGAGCTGCATGATGCGCAAGAACGACGAATACCTCGTGCAGCAGGCCCTGCAGCTGCTGAAGGCGGATCCGCGGATAGTCCTTGCCACGGTGGGCGATACCCCCGATTCGGTGATTGAGCATCTTGAAGAGGAGGGCTACCGGATTCAGGAGCTGGATTACTACCTCGATTACTACGATACGGCCCCCGAAATGCCCGAAGCCCCGCAGGCGGAGTGCTACTCGTCGGAAGAAAACTACGCGGAAGCGGTGATGCGCTACGAAGCGGCGTTGGCCCGGTTTACGGAGCAGACCCGGCAACTCGAATTTGACGTTACGGAAGGGCGTGTCCGCAAATATGCCGTCATCGGAATGTTCGACGTGGAGATCCGCTATGAGGATGTTCCGGAGGAGGAGCGGGAGGTCGCAGTCGAGGATGCCGCAGGGGAACGGACGGTCTACGTCACGATGGTTCCCGCCTCTCCGATGGAGGGGCTGCTGCGTCAGGATTACCGAAACCGGCAGCTTTGCTACGAGCATATCACCGCCGACATGAAGAAGCTGTTCCGCGAATCGAAGGTCTCGGGCAGCCCGCTGACCGAAGAGGAGCACCAGATGTTCTACTACGCCGTGATCCGACACATGGCCGACAATCGGCTTCGACAGTGCGGCATCGAACCTCAAAATCAGTGGCGCGTTACCGAGGAGGAGCGCTTTGCGGCCGCCGGGCAACTGACTCCCGAGCAGCGGGCGGCAATGATCCGCCTCTTCCTGCTCGACTTCTTCCGCACAACGGCCCGGGATTACAACTGTACGGACGAGGAGGTGGACACGCGCCTGATGTGTCGGTTTGCCGATTTGAATTTTGAGTCCCAAAGCCGTACTGTGCAGGAGAAGTACCTGGCAACCTACGAAAGACGCCGGACAAAGTTGCAGGAGCAGATCGACGACCTGAAGGCGCAGGAGGAGGCCCGGGCTTTGGCCGAATCCCGGGAGTCGGATGCAGAATCGATTCCCGAAGAACTTCCCGAGGAGCTGGAGGCAACGCCCGACACGGAGATTCCGGCACCGCCTGCCGAGCCGCTGATTATCCCGGCCGATCCGGAGTTCGGCCCGAACGAGACGGCAGAATCGCTGGCCGCCTGAACCAAGTAAAACCGACGGAGCAATCAAACGATTGCTCCGTCTTTCATTTCTGCAACTATGAACAGAACACTCAAAAAATTGCGAAACCGACACCGCAGATTCTTCCGACTGCAACCTGCCATGATACAGCCCGCCATCCCGGATAACAGTCCTAATCCGTGGCGATGCGAGGAGTGTGGTTCTCGTCATGTCTACTATCAGGCATGGGTTGATGGTAATACCAATCAAATTTACTCGATAGATGATAATCGTGAAGATATGTGGTGTGATGACTGCCAAGACCACACCTGCCAGGTTCGAGAAGGTGAATTGATGAAAGAGATAATCAATCCATGGTGGGAGAATAAGCTCGTGATAGCGGACCGGGAAAAAATGACCGGTCTCACTCAAAAAGACTTCAATCCCCAAGAGGACTACCGTGCATTCCGGGAAGCCTGCAATCGTTGGTGGAATACCAAGGCGAATGAAGAAAAGATTGAAGTGTGGCGGCTCGCTACCCAATTCGAATCATAACCCTTTCAAAACTTTCAGCCATGAAAAACCAGAATCTGATAGATGCCATAGCACCCCGACTGACGGAGCTGATGATCCAGCGTATCGAACACCTCGAAACCGACTGGCAGAAACCGTGGATCACGGACCTCGCGCACGGTCTTCCCCGCAACCTGCGCGGCACGCCCTACCGGGCCGGGAATATTCTGATGCTGCTTTTCCTCTCGGGGATAGCCGGCTATCAAACACCGATCTTCATGACCTTCCGGCAGGCCAAGGAGGAGGGACTGAATATCCTCAAGGGCTCCCTGTCGTTCCCGGTCTACTTCTGGAAAATCTGCATCCGCCACAAGGAGACCCGCCGCAAGATTGATCTCGAGGTGTATCGCCAGCTTCCGAAGGAGGCCTGCAAACAGTATGAGGTCATTCCCATCATACGCTACTATTCGGTTTTCAACCTCGACCAGACGGATATGCAAGAGAAGCAACCGGAACGCTATGCGGCGCTGACAGCCCGTGCCGAGCGGAAGGATTACTCCGACGGCATGGTCTGCGAGCCGATTGACCGGATGGTCGAGCAGCAGGCGTGGCTCTGCCCGATCGAACTCCGTTACGGCGACCGGGCTTACTACACGCGCCTGCACAATCGGGTTGTCTGCCCGCTCAAGGAGCAGTTTCCGAAGGGCGAGGCCTTCTACGGGACCCTGCTGCACGAGATTGCCCACAGCACGGGCCATGCCGAGCGTCTGAACCGCACGATGGGGAGCAGCTTTGGCGACGAAGAGTATGCCCGCGAAGAGTTGGTTGCGGAGCTGACCTCGGCACTGTGCGGTGCCATGGCTGGCTTTGCCACGACGCCCCGCGAGGAGAATGCCGCCTATCTCAAATGGTGGCTTACGCAATTGCGCCAGGAGCCGGCCTACCTGTTCGATATTCTGGTCGACGTCAACCGGGCAGCCCGGATGATCTTCGACCATCTGGAGGCCGGGACTGACGAAATCGCGGATGAGGAGACCGAAGTTCCGGCTGCATAGACTTTGTTGCCGATTGTTGAACCATGCCGCAGTCTTCGGGCTGCGGCTTAATCTTTCAAACCATGAAAACCACCCATCCAATCTATGATGTCTACTTCCGCATCGAGGCGGGCTATAACGACGGCCGTATGTCGCACGAACAGCATGACCGGTTCTACACGGAGATCCGCGCGCTCTTCTCGCGTGCCGGTTTTACGATCCGGGAGAATCCGCCGGGATGTCCCTCCTTCCAGCTGGGAACGACCTGTCTCTACTGCCACCCGACGGAACTCTCCGGCCCGGTCGAGGAGCCGCATATCGCCCTTGTCGAAAGAGTTTTGCGACAGGGGACCTCGTTTCAATATCAGACAACGGACCGTTACGACCGGCTCTACGACTTTACCGTCGAGGAGGAGTTGGCCTACTACCGGCAGCAACATTCCGAGCGGCTTTTTCTCGATGCCTTCCGCACCTCGGATCCTTCGAAATACCACCTTCGGGACGAGGTTCTCGAGGAGCTGGTGCGGCAACTGATGGTGCACACCGTCCGCGCACCGCTGGGCTGTTCGTTCGATTCGCCGTGCGTGCACTTCGTTCGGGAGACCTACACTTTGCTGGTACAAAGAGGTCTGCTGATCGAGATCCAACGCCGGAAACCTTATGGAACCATGACTTATTGTCGAACCAGATAATAAATCACGCTATGGAAATTATGTGTGAGGAGTATTTTGATGATATTGTTCCAAAAGTGTGTCTGGGGGATAAATAAAAAAGTCTACAGATTTTCTAGATTTGTAGACTAGTAACTTTTAGAAATTAATCCGTTGCAAAAACGTCTATTCTGAATTATTGTGTTACAAATACTCTCCAGCTCCCTTCCTTCTCGCCTCGCTCCACATACTTTTTTGAAATCAATTGATCCAACAGTTTCTGTATAGCCGTCACACTAATACCTGTTTTCTCTTTCATGTCTGCCAATGTTAATGTTGGCTGTGTTCGCATAGCGTTCAGAATTTTCGTATAATTGGGGGTTCGGAAGGCAATCCGTTCCCCATCATACCACCATACATTTTCATTTTGCTCGCTTACAAACAATACATCATTATATATTTCCGTAGCTACCAGATCATTGAAATATTTCAAAAAAGGGTGGATGTCCTTGATGTCTGCATGGGCTCCATCACTGGGGACAGGGCCAACCTCCATATCAGTTTGGTGTAAAGCGTCTAAATACTCACTTTTTTTACGACTGCGTACTACAATCATCGGATAGTCATGGCGAGTCAGAATGTAGTTCACCATCAGTCGTGCAATACGACCGTTGCCGTCCTCGAATGGATGAATGCGTATATAACGATAGTGAAACAGCGCGGCCAACTCTACTGGAGATAATTTCCCCTCTTTCTCCGCGGCATTATACCAATCCACCAGATCTCCCATTAATCCAGGAGTCTCCTCGGGTGAAGCATATTCGAATCTGTCCCCATACCGTGTAATAACACTGTTCGGTCGTGTCTTATACTGGCCGGCATGAATTACATAACTTGTTTGCATGCCGCCAGGCAAATTACGATAAACAGTATAATCTTCTCGTAATATGGTTTTATGTAATGTCCGGATAAAATTCTGTGTCAATGGCACTCCCTTCACCGCAGCTTCTTCCGTCATCATTCGCAGGCCTACGTTACTTGCGGCCATTTCTTGTACGTCACGCACGTCTGCCTCCCCAATCACTTTGCCGAAAAGCAGCAGAATTTCTGTCTGTCCATAAGTTAACGTGTTACCCTCAATGTGGTTGCTGTTGTAATTGAAATCCACTGTAAAACGTCGGCTAAGCCGTTCTCTATCCTTTTCCGAAAGTGGCTGCAAATTCTGCCATGCAGCAAGAGCCTTTTTTATGTTAAGATATTTCATACGGACATCTATTTCCCATCAATATTACAAAGATAACATAATTTCTAGAAAAGGTTGTATGTATATAACCTTTTCGCTTGTTTTTAGAATGTATTTTGAAAGTTTTGTCCATCTAAATATGGTTCACACGATGTTCGCGAGTAGGAATAAGATGTTCCATATTTGTTGAGTGGATATAAAAATAGCAAGTAAGTCGCTAATTCCCTTAACGGCTTACTTGCTACAAGGTTTATTATTTCTTGCAATCCTTACAGAGCCTTTGCCCCGAGCAATTCCTTGCTCGAAATTTCGAGACATTGATGGCGGGCTCCGTCTTTCTCGGCAATCTCCAGCAGAAGAATCTTGTCCTCCTCGAGTGTCAGCTTCGGAAGAGCGAAAACGATGCGCTGGCGCTGGTGTCCGCGCACAATCAAGGGGTCGTTGCAGACCCGCAGCGGTTCGATGATGCGTTGCTGTTGAGCCGTGCGTTTGGCTGCCTTGCGGTCCGCGACGACAAAGCGGCGATAGTCCACCTCGAAGGAGATGTTCGTGTCGTTGGCAATCTGCACATGGAGGTAAATCACGTCGTTGTGGACGTAGATTCCCCGCACCTCGAGCTCCACGCCGTATTTCCGGGTGTGAATTCCCTTTACGTCTGCGCGGTTCTGGCGGTATATGTCGCTCAACACGCGTTTTACCGTGGCAGGACGTTCCCGCCCCACCTCGCGGAGCAGTACGCGCCCTTCGTCCGCACGGGCTGGCTCCGCGGCTGACGCGGGCTGTGCCGCCGGACTCTCCACGACCGAAATCTCGATGGTCGACGTAGCGGGGTTCTCGGCATACCGGGCATCGAAGGTGTAGAACCCGCCATCCTCGGTAATTACCGTGAGGTTGGTCTCCTCCGCAAAGTCGCGCACGGCGGCCTTCACCCGCACGACATTCTCCGCGCCGTCGGCTTTCCCGGCAATGATGGCCATCGAGCCGATGTCGATGTAGGTTACGGGTGCCGGGAAGAGGATATGCACGGTCTTCGTAAATCCCACCTCAATGGAGCGGGGCGTGAGCCCCTGTCGGGACGAGGTCCCGTCGTTTTGGGCCATAACTTTGGCCGCGGCAAAAAGAGCAGCCAGAAGAGTCAGATAAATGAGGTCTCGTTTCATGGTGTTGCCGTTTAGTTTTCTTTGGAGATTAACAGAATCTGGTGGTTGGCCTTGAGGGTGATGCGCACCTCGCGGAGCTTCTCGGAGAGGTAGCGGGAGGATGCCTGAATCCCGCCCCGTGCCAGTTCTGCGAGGAGCTGCTGCCCAGCCGAATGGGTGATGTTTACGCTTGTCCCGGCCGTCTGTCCCACGGATGCCAACGCCTCCTTGAGGGCTGTCCGCTCGCGGGAGTTGGGGACGTTGATTCCCGGCTGCCCGTCGAGATCATACGCCTCGGCCTGCACCTGAAAGATGTGTTCCCGGTATGCGATGGAGGTTACCGTCACCCGCAGCCGGTCGCTCGTTACGGAGACGGCGCCGTAGAGCGGCGTATTGCGAGGTATAACTTCACCGTCGATGCGTACCGGTTCCAGCAGCCGGAGGGCGATTGTCGAACCTACGCGCACGACCTGTGTCTGCGCGACGCAGGCTCGGATGGTCGGAGCCGTATCCACAGGAAGAACACCCGCGGCCGTCAGAAACCCGATGTTGCGCTCCCGCGCGGAGTCGATTCGCGGATTGAGGGTCGAAGCCCGGACATCGCCCTCGCGGACGGGACGCATGACGCTGAAACGTCCCGGGGATTTCGCGCCGTCGGCCTCGCCTGAGATTCCAGTCCCGCCTCCGAGGTAGCATTGTGCCAGACGATACTGCTCCTCGGCCACCTCCATCGGGTCGGGCTGCTGCCGCTCGATGGCGAGTTGCTGCTGCAGGGAGGCCACCTGCTCGCGGAGCTCTTCGACCTCGGCATTGCGCGGCGGCGCGGCGTAGAATTGCCGGGCCTGCTGCTGCATGGCGCGGTTCGCCTCGGCAGCCCGGCGCACGGGATCATCGGTTGGAGACTGCGGCTCCGTGTTGCGAAGCTCCTCATCGAGCAGCGAGAAGGTGTTGTCCCCGAGGGTCATCATCCGGTTGCGGGACTGCTCCTCGCTGGCCACGCGCTCCGCGGCCTTGCGCTTGTCACCCTCGATCTTCGGGGCCTTGCCGTCGGGCAGCGTGGTGTTGATTCCTGCCTGCCCCTCGCCGATTGTGGGCGCGGGTTTGAAGAGGAACCGGATGAACCCGGTGACCAGAAAACTCCCGACAGCGGCCACCAGGATGACTTTTCTTTTTCGCTGACGCTCGAATGTCGCGGCGGAATCGGGCGTAGGTGTGTTTTTTTGTCTCTCTTCCATGGTTATCAAAATTTCAGATTTTCCAAAGAGGGAGGCGCCATCCTCCCGAAATCGAATCGCGGAGTCGGGCCGAAGAGCAGCAACCCGTAGAGCCCGACCAGCAGCAGAAACATCCCGAGGAGGATGCACCGCCGGGTTCGGGGCGAGAGTTGGTCGTGCCAGCGACGGATACGCCGCCGCAGCCAGCGCACACGGCTTTGGATAAGTGCTTTAACGGTCATAGGTCTGCAGGTCCTTATTTTCGACAATCATCAGATCCTCGACCAGAAACCCCTGCGGGTTGTTGTCCGAGCGGGAGACGTTGACCAGCCGGCAGGTCGTGACGAGCGACCGCTCGGTAATCGTATTCTCGCGCATGATGCGCTGCCGGGCGTAGGTCGTGGCTTCGTAGGGATAGCGGTCGAAGTTGCAGCGGATGCTGTCCACATGGACCATCTGCGAGACGTTGGCGGCAATTAGCCGGTTGAAGAACCCCTTCTCCTGCAGGAGCTTGTAGTAGGACAGAGCGCTCTTGTCGGCCATCTGCAGGGCCCGCTCCATGTTCGACTCGATGGCCGCCTTGTCGGGTGAGAGCGAGAAGAAGAGTTCGTGGAAGCGGCGCACATGCTCGCGGGCCTCGACGGGACGGTTCTGGGCAAGGTCCTGCGAGAGGGCAACCATGAGCGAGCGCCCGTTGTCCAGAACGTAGATCTTCTCGCGCTGCCGCTCGGCAAAGGCATACGAGAGGCTGACGGCCGTGATGGTCACCACGGCGCAGATTCCGGCGCAGATGAGCGCATAGAGGCGCAACTGCCGGAAGGAGGTTTCGATGTTCAGCAATGATTTGAATTCCATGATGCGATTACTTTTTGAGGATCAGGCGAGCTGCGGAGGCCAGCCCCTTGCCGGCGGCTCCGACCGTGCTTTTGGTCCCGGCCCAAACCTTCCCGGTGATCCATCCGGCACCGCCGCTCACGAGCGACGTAGCGCGCGAAATGGTTCGGTTGTAGGAGGAGAAGCCGTTGGCCTGCACGACCCACGAGGCAATCGAAGGGATGCAGAGATAGCCGCAGATGGCCACGAGGATGAAGATTAGGTTGACGCTGTTCGACATGTCGAAATACCAGTTGTAGTCCTGCGCCATCATCTCGGCATCGTGCTGCAGCGAGAGGGTTTGCAGCCGGGCGATGATAGCCGAGAAGAGGTCCGAGATAGGGAGCCACAGGTAGATGGAGATATACTTGGAAAACCATTGCACCAGGGTGTTTTGAAATCCGTCGAAGATTGAGATGGCGAAGGCGATGGGCCCGAGCAGCGAGAGGACAATCAGGTAGAAGGTCCGCAGCACGTCGAGGATCACGCCCGCCGCAGCGAAGAAGAGCTCCATGATTGCAGTGAGGGCCTTCAGAATCATCCCCTTGATGCTCCACGACTTCCGCTCGCTCTGCATCCGGTCGAGGGCCTGCTGCGACTGCTCGTCGATGCCCAAGGCCTGCAACTCGCGCTCCTTCTCCTCGTCTTCGGTGTAGTAGCTCTCCGCCGGAAGCCGCTCGCGGCTCTCCTGTTCAAGGCGTGCGCACTCCTGCCGCCACTCCTGCATGTCGAAGGTCTGGCCGACCATCAGCGAGTGGGTGGCCTGCACCAGCGGTGAGAGAATTCCGTTGAGCGACCCGAGCACAAGGGTCGGAAAGAACATGATGCTAATTCCAATCGCCATAGGTCGCAGCAGCGGGAAGAGGTCAATGGGTTCGGCCCGGGCCATCGCCTGCCAGATGCGGTAGGCGATGTAGATCAGGGCCCCGATTCCGGCTATGGCCGTGGCAACTTTGGCCATCGGATAGCAGAGAACCATCATATCGTCGTAGAGAACGCGGAGAATCGTGTGGATGTTCTCTGAAATGGAGAGTGCCTGTACCATCGCTACCAGTATCGTTGTTCGTCGGTTCCGTAAAGGGCCATCACGCGGTCGAGGTCGTTGCGTCGGGCGTCGCGCAGCAGCGAGATGGAGATGTTCTTGCGCGTGTAGTAGCGGGCCAGATCCCGATGGTGGCGCAGCACGCCGTAGACCCGCTCCACCACGTCGATACGGTCCTTGTCCGTCAGCGACATGTCCGTGGGGTTGACAATATCCTGCAGCTCCTTGAGCTCCCCTGCCGACTCCTCGATAATCCGGGCATATCCCGTGGCGATGGCCGCCAGTTCCGCGGCCGAGAAGTTGTCATCGACCACCATGCGCTGATAGCCGTTGACGTAGATGTCGGAGATCTCCCCGACGAGCAACATGCACTGCTGGACCTTGCGGGCCGAACGGACGAGGTTGTTGACCGCCTTCAGCGCGTCGTAATACCGCTTCCCCTGCTCGTAGATTTTTACGGTCTCTTGAAAACTTTGCAGGAGGGTCGAGCCGTTGCGGGCCGCTTCGATAATCTGTTTGGTGGAGTTGATGATTCCCTGTGCGAGGTTCGTAGGGTCCGTGACGACCCATTGCGCCTGCGCAGCCCGGGCTGTCAGGAGCAGCCCGAGGCAGAGCAGAATAATGCGTGGTTTCATGGTTCGGTGGTTTTGAAGTTCGTTCAATGTCTCAATTTGCGAGGTACTGTTTCGGCGGGTCGCATCACCGCGGGGTACTCCCGGCGAAAGAAGGTGCGGCCCGGCTCCCGCTCAGGTTGTGCGACGCGGAGGTCGAGTTCGTGCGTCCGGGCTTTGCGGCCCGTCAGTCGGACAAGCCGTGCGTCGAGCTCCCGGAATGCCGCCTCCGCCTCGGCACGTTGTGCCTCCGAGGGCAGACCCGGATGGATCTCGTATTTGTCGAGAAACTGCCGGCTTGTGTGCGGATCGTCGATGCGCTCCGGAGCGCGGGCCAGCCAGCCCAGCGTGTTCAGTTCGCTCTCGAGGCGCTCGACATAACTCCGCGGAACGGACATCTCGGACATCCTCTCGATGGTGCGCTCGGCACCGCGGACCAGGTGGTTCTCCGTGCGGAAGATCTCCTCCCGGAGCTCCTGCATCCGCCGCGGATCGGCTCCGGGCGTCGCCGCATCCCGCTCGTGCCGCATGGTCTGCAGCATCTCGCAGTCGACATCCCAGCCGTAGAGCCGGGCCACATAAAAGGGTGGCTCCATCCGGGTCGGGACCTCTGTCATGCGGCACAGTTCGTGAAAAATCCCCGTTCGGAAGAGTCGGTCGACAAGACGCATGGCCGCCTGCACCTCCCCGGTTGTCGGCTGCCGCATCCGGCTTTCGGGATGCCGCTCGGGATAAGCATCCACAAGGAGCGTGTGCAGGGCCAGCACGCCGTGGATCGGATGGGAGGTATTCCCGAGCAGGTTGGCCAGCTTCCGGCCCGTGTGCCTCATGGCGGGTGTCCTGCGCAGGGCATCCATCAGTTGCAGCACCTCGGGGCGGGCCGCCTCGTCGGGCGAGGTGAGGAGCTGCGGAAGACGCGCCATCATCTCCAGCCCGATCCCCCGCGTCAGCAGCTCCGAGTGGCGATGCTCCCGAACCAGATCGGTCAGCGTCCGGAAGTCCCGGGCCTCCAATAGCTGCCTTGTTCGCTGCAGAGCCGGCTCCCATTGTTGGAACTCCTCCCCGGCTGCGGGGCGAAAGAGCCCCTCGAATAATTCGCGCCACTTCATGCCTCGGGTTCATGATCCGTGAAACACTCCTCGGAAATGCTCTCCTGTTCCGCACGCCGGCAGGCCCGCTCCTCCGCGACAAAGCGTCCGTAGCAGCCCAGAAGCAGCGTGTCGCTCTCGGGGTCGAGTTCGATGGGGTGCATGTCGCGCGGATCGTCGCGGCTGCCGAAGAGCAGCGTGCGTCGCTCGGCCGTGATGACGGTATCCTGCACCAGCCGCCGGTAGCAGAGCGTGTTGTCGAAGATCAGCATCCGGTAGGTTCGGGTGCAGATGCGGCGGATCGAGGCCGAGAGGTTGTTCTCCGTCGAGAGCCACGATCCGCAGATGCGGTCGTAGGCGATCTCCTCCTGCAGCGAGGTGATGAGCCGCACAAGCTGGGTGCGCTGTCGGATTTCGGCCCGCAGCGCCGTGAGCGCCTCCGCGGGGGTGATGTTTGGGGTACTACTCATGGTAAGTCGTTTTGAAGGTTGGACAAATCGCGTTTGAAAATACCTCCCGGAATGACCAGCAGCAGGTCGGAACCGGGGGTGTGGAAGAGATCGACACGCGCACCGCCATAGGTTATGTAATGGATGCACGAGGCATACTTCAGCGGGTGCCTCTCAAAGGATTCACGCCCGGTCCGCGTGTCGTAGCGATGGATGCGAATCCAGAAGCCATCGTCCGCGTGGTTGATCTCGAGCCGGGTTTTATCCAATGTCGAATGCCACTCGCCGCACAGCGGCCGGATCTTGTGGTATTCGAAATCGTAGAAGAGCCGGAATCCGCCGAGCAGGGCCAGCAACGCCAGCAGCAGCCCGGCACAGCTCCAAAGGATCTGTTTCATGGCCGGGAATTTTGGTCTTCCCGCTCGCGGGCCAGCGCGCGGATGGCTGCCTGGATGTCGCCGCCGAGTTTCTCGGCCCGGGCCATCACCTCCATCTTCTCCCGCTCCTCGGTGGTGTAGCAGAGATACTCTTCGGTCGAGACCTCCGTGGCGTAGACCGCCGATTGCACGCCTCCGAGTCCAATCCAAACCTCCTTGTAGGTGCGGCGGGGATCGTTCGCCTGGTTGATCGAAAGGATCTGCGCCCGCTCCTTCTCCGAAAGACCGAGCAGCGTCTGGATCTGATCGAACTTGTTCATGTACTTGCGCTGGTCGAGGAGGATCTTGCAGTCGGCATTGTTGATGATCGACTCCTTGACAATCGGCGAGGAGATGATGTCGTCGACCTCCTGCGTAACGACGACCGCCTCGCCGAAATACTTGCGCACCGTCTTGTAGAGATAGCGGATGTAGGTCGACATGTTGGCCGAGGTGAGGGCCTTCCAGCACTCTTCGATCAGGATCATCTTGCGGATGCCCTTCAGCCGCCGCATCTTGTTGATGAAGACCTCCATGATGATGATCGTCACCACGGGAAGCAGCGTTTTATTCGAAGAGATGTTATCCAGCTCGAAGACGATGAAGCGCTTCGAGAGCAGATCCAGCTGCCGGTCGGAGTTGAGCAGGTAGTCGTACTCGCCACCCCGGTAGTAGGGCTCCAGCACGTTGAGCAGATTCGCCAGGTCGAAATCCTTCTCACGGACATGCTTCTGCTCCAGCAGCCGACGGTAGTCCGAGGCGAGAAACTCGTAGAAGGTGTTGAACGAGGGCTGAATCGAATCGTCCGTCTTGAGCTTCGAGAGGTAGAGGTTCACGGCGTTCGACAGGGCCACCTCCTCCGCGCGCGTCGGCTCCTCGGATTCGCGTTTCCAGAGCGTCAGCAGCAGGGTCTTGATTGACTCGCGTTTCTCGATGTCGTAGACCCCGTCCTCGACGTAGAAGGGGTTGAAGGCAATGGGCTCCTGCTCGGTATAGGTGAAGTAGATGCCGTCGCGTCCCCGCGTCGTGCGGTGGATCAGCGAGCAGAGCCCCTCGTAGGAGTTTCCCGTATCAACGAGCAGGATATGCGCCCCCTGTTCGTAATACTGGCGGACCATGTGGTTCGTGAAGAAGGACTTTCCGCTGCCCGAGGGTCCCAGGATGAACTTGTTGCGGTTGGTGGTGATGCCGCGCTTCATCGGAAGGTCCGAAATGTCGAGATGGAGCGGAATCCCCGTGAGCCGGTCGGCCATCTTGATGCCGAAGGGTGAGAGCGACGAGCGGTAGTTGGTCTCGCCGTTGAAGAGGCAGACCCCCTGCTCGAGGAAGGTCAGAAAGCTCTCCTCGGCGGGGAAGTCGGCCTCGTTGCCGGGGATGGCGGCCCAGAAGAGCACCGGCACGTCCACCGTGTTGTGGTGGGGCGTGCAGCCCATCGTGGCGAGCTGCGACCCCACGTCGTTGCGCAGCCGCTTGAGCTCCGCCTCGCTCTCGGCCCAGACCACGACATTGCAGTGGCACCTTACGGAGCGCAGCCCCTGCGAATGGGCTTCGTTCAGGTAGAGGTCTATCCACTCCTTGTTCAGGGCGTTGCCGCGCGAGTAGTTCGCCAGTGAGTTCATGTTGCGGGCCCGGGCCTCGAGCCGCTTGAGGG
Source organism: Alistipes sp. An31A (assembly GCF_002159425.1). Classification (NCBI taxonomy): domain Bacteria; kingdom Pseudomonadati; phylum Bacteroidota; class Bacteroidia; order Bacteroidales; family Rikenellaceae; genus Alistipes; species Alistipes sp. An31A. The sequence goes on along the minus strand of NZ_NFIO01000014.1, from coordinate 24,807 downwards.
TCTCGTCGTGGTTGTCCAGAAAGAGATACTGGTTGTAGATGTGCGAGCATCCGAGCAGCAGTCCCGCGGGGGCCGCGAACGAGAGCCGGCACTCCGAGCGGTCGGTCGAGAGACGCTCATAGCGGAAGTCCGTCGCAACGCTCTGCGGCAGGAGATCCAGATTGGAGAGCGTGTGCATCGAGAGCAGTTTGTCGCCGATGCGCATCATGCCCGGGTCGAGGCGGATGTCCTCGTTGACCGCAGCCTGTCGCTCGTCCGTGAGGGCGAAGTAGCGGGCCAGCAGTCCCGCATCGGAATCCGTACCGACAATCTCCGCCTCCGTGAGGCGGTCGACCCGCAGCAGCCCCGAATCGTTCAGGATGCGCTCCATCTGGGCGACGCTCTCCAGAAAACGGGTCACGGCCTCCCCGTCGCGAATCTCCTGCGGGATGATGAAGCCCCGGCACAGGACGGAGGCGGCACTCGTCTGCCGCAGCCGCTCGGGAGTGCTCTTCGTGATGAAGAGGTGGCAGGTGTGGCGCAGAAAGGGGCGTTCGTTGAAGTGGCGTTCATAGGCCCGGGAGAGAAACGTGCGCTCGGCCTCGGAATCGGGTGTTTCGTAACGCTCCTCGATGAAGAGGTCCTGCTTGTGGACGACGGTGTGGTCCGGGAGGACCTTCAGCGCCTTGACCCAGGTGGCGTGCAGCGCTTCGTACTCCTCGGCCGTCAGGGTGAAGAGCTCCGGGAGCGTCACGTGGAAGGCGGCCGTCACGTCGGCGAACTTCGAGAGGATACAGTTCCCCTCGACGGCCAGCAGTGGGAATTTCGACTCAAGGGTCGAAGTTTTCAGGGTTCCTCGCATGGCATCAGCGTTTGGGTAAGGTTCGACGTTCGAGCAGGCGGCGCACACTCCGGCGGTGGATGATGCGGCGCGGATGCTGCCGCAGGGCGAGGAGCTTCATCAGACCGTGGGGTCCGAAGCGGCGGTTCAGATAGAAGGTCGCCCAGGTGAGGCCACTGCCGCCCGCGACGGCGAAGAGGATGCAGATGCCCTGCGGAACCCCTCCGGCGTAGAGGATGACAAAGAGCAGGAAGATGCCCAGCAGCCCGGCGACAAAGAGAATCAGATAGTGCGAGGTCAGCCCCTGGAACTCGACCTGCCGGTCGACGCCCTTGTGGATGGTATACTGTGCCATGTCAGAGGAAGAAGGAGCGTAAGACGGTGCCGACGATAACCAGAAAGACGCACGAGAGGAAGAGCGCCGTGGCGGACTTCGAGGCGTCGGGATCGCCGCTGTTGAACTTCGAGTAGACGCGGACGCCGCCCACCAGCCCCAGCACGGCAGCCACGGCGAAGATCAGTTTGGTGAGCGGGTCGAAATAGGAGGTGACCATGTTGGTCGCCTCGCTGATTCCGGCCATGCCGTTGCCTTGTGCGAAGGAAGCAAGCGATGCAGGTAGCATCAGAATCAAGAAGATTGCGCTTTTTTTCATCGGTTTTGCAGTTTGGTAATGGGTGTGAAAAAGGCCGCAGCCCGCCTTTCGAGGCAGTCTGCGACCGGACGGAAGCAAACCGTTGCTTCCCGTAACAAATCATCCGGGCATTAGCCGTAATCCCGATTCCAGTTCATTGTGCATTCGTTTTTTTGAGGGTCAGACATAGTTTCGCAGGTCAAAATTCTCAATCTCGCGGCGCTCCTCCTCCGTAACATCCGGCGTAAGGACACGCTCGCCCGCTTCGGCGCTCCGGAGCAGCGCCTGTACCTCCGGATCGTGCAACTCGCCGTTGTCCTGCAGGGACGGAAGCCGCAAGGGCGGCCGGGGCTCCCGCGGCTCTACGGTCTCGCCGTTCTCGCGGATTGGAGCCTGGAGGACCAACTCGCCCCAGCCCTGCATCGAGGCCGGCTTTTCGGCCGAGGGCGGAACAAATGTAGCAGCATCTTCGGGCTTTGATTCCGCAGGTGCCGGGATGGCCTTCCGAGGCCGCGGATGGCCGGTAACAGCATAGTGTTTCGGGATTATCAGTGAGGGTGATTCTCCCCGGCAGGGCTCGACAGCCTGTTCCGAATCGACCTTGCCGTCCGGCCCGTCGGCCCGGGATTCTGCGGACTTTCGCCACCGCTGCGGAAGCCACCGCCAATGCCATCGTGCAATTCGCTCGAAAAGGGAACTCGGGAAGCCCATTTTCAAAACAGATCTTTCTTGCCGCGTTCCTCGTAGATGCGGTTGATTTCTTCCTTGTATTGGGCAAGGTGTTGCCGCAGGATGTGTTCCGCATAGGAGGTGACGGTCATTCGTTCGCCTCCGACCTTTCGGACAATCTCCAGAATCTTCTGCTTGGTGGCTCCGCTGACGTAGATGGCACTTCGTGCCCGAATGGTGAGCGGTGTCATGAAGATTCGCTCAAACTCGGTCGTGGCCTTTGTCTGGTCGGAATTTTCCTGATTGGAATCGGGAATCCGGGCTTTTCGCTTCGTTCGCCAGAAATATCCGATCTGGATGGCAAGAGTGATTCCGAGGAAAACGATTGCAAGTACGAGATAAGATGGGTTGTAAAACATGGCAGTAAAGTTTTTAGGTTAAACAATGGTCTCCTTGTTGCGGGTTTTGTAGATTCGGTTGATTTCGTCCCGGAAGGTGGTGATATGGTGGCGCAGGATGTTGTCCACGAAAGAGGTGGCCGTAAGACGCTCGTTGCCGATCTTTTTGACAATCTCCAGAATCTTGAGTTTGGTGGCACGACTCACATAGAGGGAGGCTCTGAGGTCGTAGTTCACGGGTTGCAGGAATGTCTGCTCGTAATCGGGAAGGGGCATGGTGCGTCGACGGCGATTCTCCGCTGCGAAGCTCTGCGGCAATTCCTCCACGGCTGGAGCATCTGCTGTCGCTGTCTCCGGTTCGGGAACCGGCTCCGCAGGGTCGGGAAGCTCCGGGGGCTCTTTTGTTGAGGTATTTTCCTGGGTACTCTTTTCGCGGGGTGAGGCCTCGCCTGCTATCATCTTTCGGATCAGGCCCTCGTCGATTTCCATTTTCTGTCGCTTGGCCATATCTACAGGGTTTGAAGCAGGGTGAGCATCTCATGGGCCAGATTCCCAATCCGGGAATCGGCCGTAAATGCCTTTTCCGGAGCCAGCAGGGTCGAACGTCCTACGCCCGTGCCGTCGGCCAGCAGCTCCTTGTTGAATTTCGACCGGTAGGGTAGGCGGGTCTCCATCAGCGGCAGTCCGAGCTGGCGGATGATGCCATCATACAGGTCGTAGAGCGACGTTTTCTCACGACGGTCGACCATCGTCCAGAAAAGAAAGATGCGCTTGAGCCGGATTGCCGGATTTTCGACAAGTTGCCGCGAGAGGATACGGGCAAAGGAGAGCGCGCTCTCCATGACAATCTTGTCGGCCTTCATCGGAAGGAACAGGCAGTCCATCTTCGAGAATGTCTCGATGACACCCTCGGTATTGACTGTCCCGGGCAGATCGTAGAGTGTGATCTGCGGCACATATTCCTTCTCCGATTTGAAACGCTCGGCCTCATCGACTGCTTTGTCCGGGGTGGTACGGACAACAGGCCAGAGCTTTTGTCCCGAGACCTTGAACTGCCGCGTCATCAGCAGTTTGTAATTATCATTCGAATCAAGAATCTCCAACTCGCGGGTGCGTTGCGTGTAGATTGACCATTGGGGATAGTCGCAATCGACGACCAGCACCTTGAGTTTGCAGATGTAATGCAGATAGCTGGCGAGAAGCGTCGTAAGGGCCGACTTGCCGATACCTCCCTTCTGATTGCAGATGGAGATGTTCCAGGAACCGGATGTTTGTTGATTGGAAGTTTTCATCGTTTGAAGATTTGAGGGGTTGATGATTGGTCGTGTTGGATTTTCAACTCTACATTTATGTATGTGCATGAATCTCCGTTCAGGTGGATATTTCCAGAATTCCGGAAATCTGTAAATCCAGAAATATTTATTTGGAGAAATCTCTTCTCCATCGAATATCCATGCCGTCATGTGTCGGTTTGAATCCATCTGCCCGCAAGGTAATGCGGTTTTTGGAGGTTGGTTCCTGGTGTCCTTCGGAGGCCTCGCATGGCCGACAACAGCGCTTTTTAATCCCTGAAGATCCTCGTAATATTGCAACGGAGAATCCGCCCGTGTTTTTTTGTTTCGGAGATGCTTTTTCGGGAGAGGAATTGTCCTCTGCGGATGCCGGAACTGTACCCGTCGCCTGACGGGAGCGAGGTGTACCTTTGTCCGACAACCGGCGGTTTGTCCGACAAAGGTCCTCGCTCTGCGAGGCGGGCGGGGTTCTCCCAAGTCGAACCCCAAATCTTCTATCGAATGACCCGTCAGCGAAAACACAACCCCCAATCTCAAACCCCGAGTTACAAATACTCGTTCCGGCTCAACGAGGAGCAGGAGATCCGCTTCCGGCAGATGCTTGCTGCCGCCGGATTGGAGCACAACCGCAGCCAGTTCATCGTCAAACGACTCTTTGCCGAGCGTTTCGAGGTTATCCGCCGTGACCCTTCGAAGGTGGAATTTCTGACACGGCTCAACGACCTTTACTTCCAGTTTCAGCGTGTCGGAAATAATTATAATCAAGTGGTCCGTGCCATCAACAGCCACTTCTCCAATGTCTCGATTCCGCGCCAGATCGCTGCGTTGGAACAGCACACCCGCGAACTGAAGGCATTGAGTATAGAGATTCTGAATCTTACCAAACAGGCCGAAGGATGGTTGCGAATATAAGGACGGGAGCAACCGTCGGCGGCGCTGTCCGCTACAACGAGGAGAAAGTCAACCGGGGGCAGGCCGAGGTGCTCTTCTGGAATCGGATGCTTGATCCGTTCGATACCGCAGGACGCATGAGCCACGAACGGTGCATGGCCAGTTTTGAACCCTTCCTGCAAGCCAACCGACGCACGACCAACACGGTCTTCCATGTCTCGCTGAACCCCTCGCCCGAGGACCGTCTGACCGATGAGCAACTGGGCGAGATTGCCCGCGAATATATGGAGCGGATGGGCTACGGCGAGCAACCTTACATTGTATTCAAACACCGGGATATTGCCCGCGAACACCTGCATATCGTGTCGCTTCGTATCGATAGAGAGGGGCGGAAACTGCCTCATGACTTCGAGGCCCGACGTTCCGTAGAGATTACGCGGGACCTCGAGCAAAAATACGGGCTACACCCGAGTGTCAAAGGCCAGGAGCTGCAGGATCGGGAGGGATTGCGCAAGGTCGATTATCAGAAGGGTGATGTCAAGCAGCAGGTTTCATCCACCGTAAGGTCGTGCCTGCGGCATTACCGATGCGCCTCTTTTGGGGAGTGGCGGACGCTGCTTGAAGCCTTTAATGTCTCGGCTGAGGAACGGACCGGAACTATTGATGGACGTGATTATGCCGGAATGATCTACGGGGCGCTGACTGATGACGGCTATGGCATCGGCACGCCGTTCAAGTCAAGCCGCATCGGGAAGGATGTCGGATATGAGGCTATGCAACGCTATTATGAACGTTCGAAAACGGCCTTGAAGGAGCCCGGAGCACTGGACGGATTGAGGGGAAAGGTTGCGGATGGCATGGCGCGGTGTTCAACCCGGACGGAGTTCTGCGAGCGATTGCACGACACGGGCGTTGATGCAGTATTCCGCCTCAATGCTGCGGGACGAATCTACGGTGTGACCTTTATCGACCATGAGCAGGGAATTGTAGCCAACGGCTCCCTGCTGGGGCGGAATTTCTCGGCCAACGCCTTCGAGCATCAGTTTCATACCGAAGAGAAGGGTAGGGGAGTCTCCCGGGAATCCTCGGAGCAGGAGAGCCCATCCTCAAAAGAATCTTTCCGGTCGGGTCAGTCGTTCCATCCGTTGGACGCGATTCTGGAATTGGCGGATGTGCAAGCCTACGAAGAACAGCAACAAGTCTCCAAACGAAAAAGAAAGCAGCGTATCAGGCGATTATAAAATCAGAAAAGGATGTTTGTGGTCATCAAACATCCTTTTCTTTTTTGGGAGGATAGTTTATCGGCGCAAAGAAGTCCGATATGCTGATATTATATAACTTGCAGAGTTTAAGAATGGATAGCGTGCTTGGCATGGACGTTCCCGATTCATATCGAGATATGTCCAAATGCGTATACTCAATCACATCTTCTTGAGAATAGCCATATTCCGCACGTAATTGTTGCATACGTTCGATTAGGAGCCTCTGAAAGACCTGATCTTTATATTTTGTTCCCTTTGTATCCATCTTTTTACAAAGGAAAGAGGCCGCTTATGTTTTTTATACATGTGATTTCACGTGCATTCAAATATTTTGCCTAAATTTGTATCGTAGGAAATAATCGAGTGGTGGATTTCTCTTAAAAAGAGTATTTGTTTATATGCATGTTGCAATAAACCTGGAGCAATAAAGAACGAGCCGACAAGAATATTTCCTTCAGGTGCACAGCATGGAATTTCTTGTCAAGAAAATATAAGGGACGGCCTGCGGAATTAGTCCACGATAAATTCGTTGCTAAATCATAATCACATTTCGGCCGTCCCTTTTTATTTGTCGAGGAAATGGGGGAATAACAGAACGGCTATGGGAAGATAATCGCCGAGATCCTCTCTCAAGAGTTTCAGACAACGTTGAATTTCTCGGGTAACCTTCCGAACCGAGATGCCATAGCGTTGAGCAATCTCCTGATAGGTCTGATTCTCGAACCGGTTTGCGATGAATATCTGGGCCGAGAGTTCCGGCATTTCAGCCAATCGCCGATGAAAAATCTCCTCGACTTCGCTGCGGAAGAGAATCTTGGCCAGGTCACACTCCTCAAGAGCGGCCAGATTCTCTCGTATGTTGCGCATTTCGAGTTGATAGATTTGCTGATGGGTCAATAGATGCTGCTGCCGCGTGCGCAGAGCATCGATGCATTTATGCCGGACCATGCCGAGGATATAAGCCGGAATATTCTCGGTTGTGGATACAATCTCTTCGCGTTTCTCCCAGAAGTGCATGAAACAGTCCGTGACTAAATCTTCAGCGGCGGAACGGTCCCGAAGATAGGAGCAGGCTATGAGTATGAAGCGGGGCTTGTACGCTCCATACAACCTGTCGAACTCATGCATCTCCATTCGCTGAATCATTCTTGTCCGGGAAGTTGATTTTCAAATCTCAAAGTTAAGATTTTTTCGAGAAAAAAGATAGCTTCTCCTGCTAATTGTATAATGCGTTGTTATTCAAAAGTTTAAGTTCTGAAAATATTTGTTGAATTTAATAAAAATATTTATTTGCAGATGAGGTGGGAAAATGGGGGTAAGGATTGTTCCCGTCACTCGACTATATAATAGAACAGCAGATAAAATTCATCTTATTACGATTGATTGTACATGGAACAGGAACTTTTATTCAGATATTTTCGGGGAGAAGCCTCTCAAGAGGAGGAAGAACGTATCCTCTCCTGGGTGGAAGCCTCTCCGGAGAATCGGGCGGAATTCCGGAAAGCACACCTTCTTTTCGCGGGTCTGGCCCTCTATGCCCCGGCGCCCGCTTCTGACGCGGCCATTCCGAAGCCTCGTCGCACCCTTCTCCGGATTGCACGATATGCGGTTCGTACGGCGGCTGCCGTGATTGTGATGGTCGGAGCCGCCTACCTGGGAAAGGTTGTCTACCATCACTCGCTGGCAGAACGTGAGATGTCTGTTTTTGTACCGGCGGGGCAGCGGATGCAGGTGACCCTGGCGGATGGAACTCATGTACAGCTCAATGCCGGAACGACCCTTGAATATCCGGTTGTCTTTTCCAGTAGAACACGACGGGTCAAACTCTCGGGTGAGGCTTTGTTCGAGGTTACACATGATTCGTCGCACCCATTCATTGTGGAGACCTTTGCAACGGAGATTCAGGTTCTGGGTACGAAATTCAACGTGCTGGCCGATTCCGAGAACGGGCTGTTTTCAACTACGCTGGTTGAAGGTCGGGTCAAGGTGACCAGCCGCAAAGACCCGGCTGAATCCATCATCCTGCAACCGAACGACCGGGTTGTTTTGGAGCATGGCCGGCTTTACAAGGAGCGCGTTTCCGATTTCGACGATTTGTGTTGGACGGAAGGTTTGATTCATCTCAAGAAGATGCCGTTTGATGAGTTGATGGCCATCTTCGAGCGCGCATTTGATGTCCGGATTGAGATTGAGCGGGAGACTCTGCCGCAAATCAACGTGATGAGCGGAGAGGTGCGTATTTCGGATGGGGTGGATTATGCCCTGCACGTGGTCCAGCTCGTATCCACCGGGTTTACCTATACGCGTGATGAAAAGTCGAATGTGATTATGATACGATAATGTGATTATGAATTTGGTAACGATTTATCAAGGTTGTGCCTTTAAAAAGAGATGCCTATGAGAAAATAAATCAATATAAATTTTCAGACTGTTATCCAACGAAAAAGGTCTGCAGATTTGGAGGAATCCGCAGACCGCAGATAATAGTCAGCCTAAAACTTAAGTAACCTATTATCCTTAATTCTACAAAAGTATGGAAAAAACAGGATTCGCCCAAAAAAACGGAAGACTGTTTCGACTTGCCTTACTTGTTTGCCTGAGCTGTGTTCTATTTACGGCTAAGGCTCAGACTGCTCGCATCACGCTGAATCTGCAAAATGCGACTCTGGAGCAGGCGATGGACAAGATTAAGGCGCAGACGCGGTATCTTTTCATCAACCGGGATGTGGAAGATTTGGAGAGCCGCAAGGTGAGTATCAATGTCTCGAATGAATTAATCACCAAAGTCCTGGATCAACTGTTCTCGCCGTTCGATATCGGCTTTGATATCGACGGACGGAGTATCTTCATTTATAAACAACAAGCTGCTGCGGTACGGCCAGTTCCGGTCACCGGCCGGGTGACCGATGCCAAGGGGCAGCCGATTATCGGCGCCTCGGTCATCGTGCGGGGCACCACGCTGGGCGTCTCTACGGACGCCGAGGGGCGCTTCACGCTGGAGGTTCCTGCTCCGGCCTCCTCGCAGACCCTCGAGGTGAGCTATCTGGGCTATGAGACGGCTGCGGTGCCGGTCGGTACGCGGACCTCGTTCGCGGTGACGCTCCGGGAATCAACGTCGGAGATTGAGTCGGTTGTGGTGACGGCCCTGGGCATCAAACGCGAAGAGAAGGCCCTCTCGTATAATGTCCAGCAGGTAGGGGCTGAAGAGATTACCACCGTGAAGGATGCGAACTTCATGAATTCGCTCTCGGGCAAGGTGGCCGGTGTGACCATCAACGCCTCGTCGTCGGGCGTGGGCGGTGCCACGAAGGTGGTGCTACGCGGTAACAAGTCCATCTCGCAGTCGTCGAATGCGCTGTATGTCATCGACGGTATTCCGATGTACAACTTCGGCGGCGGAGGCGGTACGGAGTTCGATTCGAAGGGTGCCACGGAGTCGATTGCCGACCTGAACCCGGAGGATATCGAGTCGATTTCGGTGCTGACGGGCGCTGCAGCCGCGGCCCTCTACGGTTCGAATGCCGCGAACGGTGCGGTGATGATTACGACGAAGAAGGGGCAGGCCGGCGCCTTGAAGGTGACGCTCTCGAGCAATACGGAGTTTCTGAATCCCTTCGTGCTGCCGGAGTTCCAGAACCGCTATGGAACCGGGTTGAACGGTTCGAGCGCGGGGTCTGCCGTCTACAGCTGGGGACAACGGCTTACTCCGGCTGCGCAAATCGGTTATACACCCAATGATTTCTTCGAAACGGGGCACGTCTATACGAACGCCTTCACGCTCTCGGGCGGTACGGACCGCAACCAGACCTACTTTTCGGCCGCAGCGGTCAATTCCGACGGTATCATTCCCAACAACACCTACGACCGTTACAACTTCACCTTCCGCAATACCAGCTATTTCCTGAAGGACAAGCTGCGGTTGGACGCTTCGGCGAGCTACATCTACCAGCAGGACCAGAACATGACCAACCAGGGTGTCTATTCGAACCCGCTGGTCCCGGTCTACCTCTTCCCGCGGGGAACGGATTTCGACGCCTACCGAATCTTCGAGCGTTACAATCCGGCTTCGAAACTGATGGAACAGTTCTGGTCTTCGGACCTCGAGGGCGGTGACCTCCGGATGCAGAACCCCTACTGGATTGCCTACCGCAACCTGCGCAACACGGACAAGAAGCGCTACCTGCTCTCCTTTTCGGCCTCGTACGACATCCTTCCGTGGCTGAATGTCGCCGGGCGCGTCAGGATTGACAATGCCAATTCGCTCTACACGCAGAAGCTCTACGCTTCGTCGAACACGACCATTACGGACGGCGGCAAGAACGGCCACTACACCGAACAGCGCGAATACGATACGCAGACCTATGCCGACGTGATGGTGAATATCAACAAGACGTTCGGTGACGACTGGTCGCTGCAGGCCAACATCGGTGCGTCGATTAACAACGTAAAGACCGACCTGCTGTCATACCGGGGCCCGATTCAGGAGAACGGCCTTCCGAATGTCTTCAACGTTTTCGACCTCGATGATTCGAAGAAGCGGGCCGAGAAGTCGGGCTGGCAGGAGCAGACGCAGTCCCTCTTCGCCTCGGTGGAGGTGGGGTGGAAGCAGATGCTCTACCTCACGGTGACGGGTCGCAACGACTGGGCCTCGCAGCTGGCCGAATCGCCCGAATCGTCGTTCTTCTACCCGTCGGTGGGCCTTTCGTGGGTGCCTACCTCGCTCTGGGACATGGGTCGTGCGCTGACCTATCTGAAGATTCGCGGTTCGATTGCCTCGGTGGGTATGCCCTTCCCGCGGCATCTGACCATCCCGACCTACGAATACGATGCCACAAACAAGGTTTGGACCGCCAAGACGCACTATCCGATTGGCGACCTCTACCCGGAGCGGACCCGCACCTACGAGTTGGGTCTCGATGCCCGTCTGTGGAAACACATCAGCCTCTCGGCATCGTGGTATTGGGCCGACACCTACAACCAGACCTTCGACCCGCAGATTTCCGTATCGTCGGGCTACTCGACCATCTACCTGCAGACGGGCCACGTCCGCAATACGGGTGTCGAACTCTCGGCGGGGTATGACAACACGTGGCGGAATTTCCGCTGGGCAACGAACTTCACCTTCTCGTGGAACAAGAACGAGATTGTCGAGCTGGTCCACAACTACAGGCATCCCGAAACCGGTGAAATCATCTCGAAAGACCGGCTGGAGATTAAGGGCCTCGGCAAGGCAAAGTATATCCTCAAACCGGGCGGTACGCTGGGTGACCTCTACACCAATTCCGACCTGGTCTACAACCGTGAAGGTTTCATCGAGGTGGACAAGAGCGGCAACGTGGCCGTCAAGGACGACTACATGGAGGATATCTACCTGGGCTCGGTCTTCCCGAAATACAACCTGGCGTGGCGTAACGACTTTTCGTGGAAAGGACTGAATCTCGGTCTGCTCTTCACGGCCCGCATCGGTGGTATCTGCTACTCCGCGACGCAGGCCAACATGGACCTGTATGGTGTTTCGGAGGCTTCTGCCGCAGCTCGTGACGCCGGAGGTGTCATCATCAACGGCCGCCAGACAATCGACGCGCAGAAGTGGTATCAGGCCATCGGCGCCCAGTCGGGACTGCCGCAGTACTACACCTATTCGGCGACGAACTTCCGCCTGCAGGAGCTTTCGCTGGGTTACACGCTCCCCGCGAAGTGGTTCCGCGACAAGATGCGGATGACCGTCTCGTTCGTCGGGCGCAACCTCTGGATGATCTACTGCAAGGCACCGTTCGACCCCGAGGCCGTGGCCTCGACAGGGTTGAACTACCAGGGCATCGACTACTTCATGATGCCGTCGCTGCGCAGCCTGGGCTTCAACGTGAAATTCCAATTCTAAATGAACAGCAAGACCATGAAAACTACGAAACATAACGTGCAGCGGCTGCTGCTTGCGGTCATGCTGCTCGGCATGGCTGCCTGTACGGGCGACTTCGCGGATATCAACCGCAATCCGAACGAAGTGACCGACGAACAGCTGCAGGCCAACAACTACAAGATTGGCACCAATCTCAAGACCCTGCAGGGACTCGTTGTTCCGACGCAGGAGCACATGTACCAGTTCCTGGAGAGTCTGGTCGGAGGACCCTATGCGGGTTATATCGGCGCCACGGTCGACACGTGGCAGAACAAGTTCGAGACCTTCAATGCTTCGGCCGACTGGCGCAAGTGGCCCTTCGTGAACGTCATCAGCGAGACCTACCCGGCCTACCGGGCCATCATCAACGGTACGGACGATGTGACGGCCCACGCGCTGGCCGCCGTCTGCCGCATAGCAATCATGCAGCGCGTGACGGACTCCTACGGTCCGATTCCCTACACGCAAATCATGGCCGACAAGACCGAATCGCTCGAGGTGGCCTACGACACGCAGCAGGAGGCTTATGCGGCGATGTTCGAGGAGCTGGACGCAGCAATTGCTTCGCTGGAGGACAACCTCACGCTGCCGTCCGACGCCTTCGGCCGCTACGACGGGGTCTATGCGGGCAATATCGCGCAGTGGCTGAAGTTCGCCAACTCGCTCAAGCTGCGTATGGCGATGCGCCTGACCTACGTGGACGAGGCAACGGCCCGCACGAAGGCCGCCGAAGCGATTGCCGGGGGCGTCATCACGACGAATGCCGACAATGCGCGGATGCAGACCTCGGACAACCGCATGACGCTGATTTACAACGACTGGGGCGACCATCGCGTCGGAGCCGACCTGATTAGCTACATGAATGGCTACAACGACCCGCGGCGCGAGAAGATGTTCACAACGGTGCGCCTCGTGGAGAACGGACAGGAGGTGCAGGGCTACGCCGGCATCCGCATCGGCATCAACGTCTCGAGCAAGGCGACGGCCGTCTCCTCCTATTCGAACATGCTCATCACGGGGACAGACCCCTATCTGTGGATGAATGCTGCGGAGGTGACCTTCCTGCGCGCGGAGTACGAACTGCGCTGGGGTTCGGCAGAAAACGCCAGGACGCTCTACGAGGATGCCATCCGGCTGTCGTTCGAGGAGCGGGGTGCCAGCGGTGCCGACGCCTACATTGCCGATGCCACGCATACGCCGGCGGCCTATGTCGACCCGATTGGCCGCTATTCGGTTTCGACGCCGCAGAGCAGCGTGACGATTGCCTGGGACGACAAGGCCACGGATATCGAGACAAACCTCGAAAAGATTATCACCCAGAAGTGGATTGCCATCTTCCCGCTGGGGACCGAGGCGTGGGCCGAACACCGGCGCACGGGCTATCCGCGGTTGCTGCCGGTGGTTGAGAATGCCAGCGGCGGGACGGTGGATTCGTCGCTCGGAGCACGGCGCCTGCCGTACCCGGTAGAGGAGTACACCGAGAATCCGACGAACCTCCAAGCAGCTATCGCCAATCTGAACAGCGAATCCGTCAACGGCGCGGGCGACACGCAGGGAACCCGTGTGTGGTGGGACCGCAAAAACCTTTAATGACCAACGCCATGAAAAACCATATCATCACCAATCTGTTCCGCTGCATGGCAGTCTCGGCGCTCGTTTTGGGGGTCGCCGCATGCAGCGACTGGACCGAAACGGAGGCTGTCGAGCAGCAGGTCCGGCGCCCCTCAGATCAGGATCCGGCCTTCTGGGCGGAGTATACGGCTGCGTTGCGCGAATACAAGCAGAGCGAACATTTCCTGACCTACGCCCGACTCTATAATTCGCCGACCCCCTCCGCGAGCGAAAAGGACTATATGCGCTGCCTGCCCGACTCACTGGACATCGTATCGCTGACGAATGCCGACAACTTCTCGCGCTTCGACGCCGAGGACATGGTCACGATGCATGAAAAGGGGACCCGGGTGCTCTACCAGGTGGACTACGCCGCACGCAAGGCGGAGTTTTCGGGCGATGCGGCCCTCAAAACCTATCTCGACGGCGTGATTGCCGCGGTAGCTGCCAACGATCTGGACGGCTATTCGTTCACCGCCGACCCGCTGGATGCCACCGCTACGGCCTCGATTGTCTCGACGCTTTCGGCGGCCAAAACGGACGGCCAGCTGCTGGTCTATGAGGGTAATCCGCTCTTCGTGGCCGAAGCCGACCGCGCGAAACTGGACTATGTGGTCCTGGATACCGAGGCGACAACCGACATCACGACGCTGAAATTGCAGGTGGTCAATGCCACGGGCTATGCCGGCATCGCACCTGAACGGCTGCTGCTGGCTGCTGCTGCTGGGGCTCCGCTCTACGACGAGGATGTCGTCGAACATGCCGCCATTACGGAGATGGCCGAGCGGGTCGTTTCGCTGGGACCGCTGGCCGGACTTGCCGCCTACGACATCGACAACGACTACTACGATGTCGAGCGCAACTACCCGCTGCTGAGCGATGCCATCCAACTGTTGAACCCTTCCAAATAGTGAACCATGAAAACACGGAAAAATATGCTGTTGCTGGCCTGCATCGGAATGGTTGCGGTCCAGACGGCCTGCACCAACTACGACGCCGACGACCACAAGTTCGGCAACGTGGTCTACCTCGACGTGGCGGAGACCTCCGAGGTGCAGGCGGCAACAATCAAGAATACGCTCGATGTCTTCGACCGCACCTTTGCGGCGACGCTGGCCTATCCGTCGGATCAGGATGTGACGCTCTCCGTGACGGTCGATCCGTCGCTGGTTGAGCGCTACAACGCCCGCTACGGCACGTCGTGGCCGATGCTTGATGCGAAGTATTATACGCTCTCGTCCGAAACCGCGACGATTGCCGCGGGCAAGACGACCTCCGAGACGCTCACGCTCCATCTGCAGCACCTGCTGGGCGAGGGCGCCGAGCAGACCGGGGCTCTGCCGCTCGACGAAACCTACCTTGTGCCGGTGACGATCGCGCAGTCGTCGGTCCCGACCTTGGCGACCTCCTCGACGGTCTATTACGTGGTGAAACGTTCGTCGAACATCACCGTCGCGGCGCAGCTCGGCGAGGGCAACTGGATTAACTTCCCTACGCTGGATACCTACGGGATAAACAGTCAGGCGTGGAACGGCTTGACGGCCGTGACCTATGAGGCGCTGATCTACATTGACCAGTTTGCCACGACTGATGCGGGGGGAAATCCAGTGAATATTTCTTCGGTGATGGGTGTCGAGCAGTACCTGCTGCTGCGTATCGGCGACACGAATTTTGAGCGCCAACAGTTGCAGTTCGACGGTTCGGGTGCCGGTTCGAAATTCGGCAAGTTCCCCGAGCGAAATGCCACGAAAAATCTTTCGGCCGGACAATGGTACCATGTGGCCTGCACTTACGACCAGGCAACCCGTCGTGTTTGCGTCTATGTCAACGGCGAGTTGCAGAGTGAGGGTACCGAAATGGGCCTTACCTCAATGAGCGAGGATACGCGCATCAACCTGGCTATGCGTGCGCTCTATGATTTCTATCTGAAGAATCCGACTCCGGATAACGAGAAGAAGTACGGTGGCTTCGGCGATGCCTACCAGTTCTTCATTGGCCGTTCCTACGATGATTACCGCCCGCTCAACGGCAAGATTGCCGAGGCGCGTGTCTGGTCCGTAGCCCGCACACCGCAGCAGATCAGGGAGAACATGTACGAAATAACCGATCCTGCGAGCGACCCGACGCTGTTGGGATATTGGAAATGCAACGAGGGCGCCGGGAATACCGTCAAGGACTACTCGATGTATGGCAATGACGGCGTGGCCGAGACCGATATCGTTTGGCCCGACGGTATTGAAATTCCGAAAATCAACGAAACCGAGGAATAACTATGAAACGGAACTATGATATGAAACAGGGAATCCTTGCATTCCTGATGGCGCTGGGCGTGCTCGGCCTGGCGGCCTGCGATGCCGATCCGATAGATACGACACGCGGTGAACTTCCTGACAAGGAGCCGCTGGAGAATACCTATGTAAAAGTTCGTAGCATGAAGTCCGCAACCGAATTTTCAGTGGTCAATCTTACAGAAGGGAGTACGGTGCCTGCTATAGATCAGATTTACTGTCAGCTAACCCGCCCTGCAGAAAAAAACATGTCTATCACTGTTGTCCTGGATGAATCTTTGGCACAATCGTGTAATGACAAGTATGGTACGGATTTACCCGTTTTCCCCATGGCGAATGTCGAGATAGCTGGCAATGGAACAATCTTGGTGGCTGCCGGAGAACGTATTTCCGATAAAATTCAGGTGTCGTTCAAACCAGACGGCGTAGTTGCCGGCACCTATCTATTACCGATTGCTATTTCATCGAATGATGTGACCACTTCGGACGTGAACAATGCTATCTTTTATGGGGTTAAGGTTCGCGGAATCGATCACGGCGACTATGATCTGGATACAGACTATCTAAATGTGTTTTATTTGAATACGGCTGAATATCAGCCGTTATTGGCAGATATTTGGGTTTTGCAGAAAACCGAGTGCATGCCGCCGTTCAATACCATTTGGGAGCGGACTTACGGTAATATCGTAAATCTCAGGACGGTTCAGATTGGATGCAATGCAGAAACTAGACGGGCAATATTGAATCTTAATGCGGATATTCGCTATGTGCTGGAACATGCAGACAAATATATCCGGCCGTTGCAGGACAAAGGCCGTAAAGTCTGTCTTTGTATTGAAGGTGGCAATACGGGCCTGGGCTTTTGCAATCTCTCGGATGCGCAGATTGCCGATTTCGTGGCACAGGTCAAGACGTGTCTCGATACCTATAATTTGGACGGCGTGAACCTTTGGGACCGTAATTCCGGGTACGGAGAGGTAGAGGGAATGCCCGCCATGAATACCACTTCCTATCCGAAACTCATCAAGGCTATGCGCGAGGCCATTCCTGACAAATTGTTGACACTGGCCGATTACGAAGAGCCGACCGAATATTTCTGGGATACCGAGGCGACGGGCGGCATCGAGGTCGGACAGTATCTCGATTATGCATGGTCGGGCTATATGTCGGAGAGCGAGGATATCCAGTTGCTCGATCCGTGGGAGGTAATCGACCTCACACCGGACGATGCGGCCGATTTGGGCATGATGCTCCCGACGACGAACCATCCGCGCCGGCCGATCGCCGGACTTTCACCCGAAAATTTCGGATATTTCGCCGTTCCGTGGTATCCGGCGGCAAGCGATTTCCTGATGACGGCACAGGGCTTTATAAATGTGGGCATCTGGGATATGATGGGTTATGCGCCGAACAATACGATCGTATGGGCCGACCTTATCTCCAATCAACAAAATGAGTATGAAATGTCTTGGGGCGCGGTTCCGAGTCTGTTATGGCCCGTATTCGGCGAGGGAGCTATGGATGGAACGTATATATATAATGTCCTCGTAAATTACGGGTGGGGAGCTTTGAACTACGGAGACTTGGTAAAAGACTGGTAAACGATAAAATACGGATTTACATCATACTATCACAACTCACAAAGACCAACCTTAAAATTATTGATTATGAAAAAGACTTTGTTTATTTCGACTTTGTTCCTCTCTGCAGGTATAATGTTTACAGCATGCAATAAAGATGTGGAAAATCCCGACATGCAGGCCCAGCCGGAAGAAAAGGCTCAGGTAACGCGGGCCTATGGCGACAAAGCACCGCTGATCGAAGTGTATTATGAGATCAACGATACCAATCCGCTCAATGCGTTGTCGTATGAAATGGATGGCGAAAAATTCATCGATCTCGTACAACTTTTTGCTTCGAATATTCACAAGGATGCAAATGGAGATCCCTGCATCTTCTTCAACGACAAATTAGCGCCTGTGATGGCTGCAAAAGCGACTTATATTGAGCCGTTGCAGGATGCTGGAATCAAGGTGATTCTGAACGTATTGGGTGACCACAAAGGGATCGGCATCTCGAACCTGACGGATGACCAGATCGAGAAGTTCGCCGCTATTCTTACCTACATCGTGAAGGAATACGACCTGGACGGAATCGGATTCGACGATGAATATGCTGACTATTCGACTCCCATTGATCCCACTTCGGCCAGCAAACTCGTTCTCAAGCTGCGCGAGAAATTCAATGCTGAATTCCCCGGCGAACGCAAAATCATCCAGATGTTCCAATGGAATTATGCGTCTAACATTTCCGCAGCGGCAGGTGCGGAGATCGATTTGGCCGACCACGGATCATTTAACCCGAATGTTTTCCAGACTTCCAGCGCATTCGCCGGCGTAACGAACGACCGCTGGTGCCCGCAGGCTATCCAGATGGGACAATCGTACAATGCAATTTACCTGAATCAGATCAAGACCCGCTCCTCGCAGGCTGCCAGTGGCAACTACGGTGGTATTATGATGTTTAACGTCCGTAAGGCTTCTGATGTTAATCCATTACCCGTATTCCAGAAAATTGCGGAAGGGGCCTTTGGCAGTACGGTTACTTATTCAGGAACAGAATATTCGCAGGATTGGACTTTCAATCCTAACGGATACACCATTACATATGCCGATATTCAATAGAATTTAGGTGTGATGTAAGTCCGTATATCGAGTAATCAAGCTGTACCACCGGGCCCGCGCATCGTTGCGATGTGCGGGCTGTTTATAAAACAAAAAATCTTGTGCTTTATGACCATTTGAATTTAGCTATGGGAGTTATCGGAAAAGCAGCGATTTATGACGGGAATAACTATGCAAAAACTGGATCTCTTCAGGGAGCCAAACCATCTTCCACAATGATTGTGATTTGCCCTAAATAAAAAAGCTGCCGTATTTTAGTCCGCATATCGAGTAATCAAGCTGTACCACCGGCTTTGATGTCGCTCATGCTTCTAACGGCAGCTTTATATGGTTCACAAAAAAGGCACGAACTCAACCCATACCACCCGAGGCTCGCAAAAACCCGACGAAATGATAGGTTGATTCGTGCCTGTTTACACGAACCACCTATCATCCTATTCGTCTCATAAAATTTTGCGATTTCGGGTGGTGACGATAGGATTACGCACAATCATATTCTGATTGCTTTTGCAAAGATAAACATAATAATTGAGAACTAAAAATAACAGATATAAATCCCGAAAATCCAGCCAACTTAAACACAATGTATAAATTGCTTATTTTTATACATTGTGTTTCTCTCACAGTCCCGGTCATGCAAAAGAGTGTCAAAAGGCTTGAGAAATGTGATTTTATTGTGCAGCTGTTTGCTTTGATTGACAAACCGTTGCGTGATGATGAGCGAAAAAGCCTAAATATTGCATATAATCGTTTTGTCAATCGTATTCAGCAAATATCCAAACAGGATGGGTGTTCAAGGCTGGACTCGTTGCAGCTGTTGGCACGGATTCGCGAGACTTTGGTTCAACTGCTGGAAAACTACAACGACTCGGCCTCTCTGCAATACATGTTAATCCGTTCATCACTCACTTTGGTGGATTTCGAGAAGCAGATGATTTACCTGCAGCTAAAGTACCCGGGAATCCGGGAGATTGCCGCGCAGCGGCGTCACTCGCCGCTGAAAATCTCGAAACGCTTCACCAATTCCGACTTGATGGAGGTGATTGCCGCCTTGTCGGCCGTGGGTTTCTTCTGCCAGCAGGACGACTCCCCGGCTACCTTCATGCAGATTACGCGCGAGTTTGAGACGCTCTGCAATACGAGTTTCAAGAATCCGGACAACTGCCGCTGGGCCGTCCTGAACCGCAAGAACCGTTTGACCCACTTCCTCGACACGTTGCGGGGTACGCTGGTTGAGTTAAGTCAGAAGTAAACGGAAGTTCGACCGTTCGGTGTTTTGCGGGAGTGGGGTAGTGAGCACCATCCCTGCCGACCATCGCTGACTTGGAAGGTCAGTTGAGGCAAGCCGCCTCGTTCCTTTGTTGTCTTGCCGCCCTTAAATCGACAAGTATGCAGCAGGAGGATGATTTGCGGGCATTGGAGAAGATTGTCCGGTTTGCCCGGACCCTGGGAATCGTATTTCCGGAACTGAACCGTTATTGGTCCTGTTACAATTGGTTTGCGTACTACTCGTTGACCGCTTCCGTCGCTGGTCGGGACTTCAAGAACTTGTCGATGTATGGGCAAAGCAAATTAGGGGCAATGCCGACGACCGTACGGTCACTATCAGAAATTAACAGGTTGATTGTAAAAGGAATATTATCTGATTCTCTCCGTTTGTTGTCCTTGGGGATATCTGGAGGGAAGAGAATATTTCGTATCTTTGAAGTATCATCAAAACGTACCCATGAAATATTACATATTGCTTATCGGTGCTTTATTAGGGTGTATGTCCTGCGGGGAAAGCCGGAATCAATCGAACAAATTGGATGCGGCAGCCGAATTAATGTTCGACCATCCCGAACAGGCTCTGTCCATATTGAAATCCTTGGATGTTGACGAGATATCAAGCAGGTCCGGCAAGGCTCGTTTTGCTCTTCTTTATACGCAGGCCTTAGACAAGAATCAAATAGAACTCCAAAGCGATTCTCTGATTCATCTGGCGGTGGATTATTATAATCGCAAGGGGTCCGAACAGGAGAAAGCTCTGGCTCATTATTATTATGGATGTGTATATGCCAATCTGCATGATACCGATGTCGCAATGAAGTCGTTGGTTGCAGCGGAGGCCTTTGCGGTCAATACAAATGACAGTTACCTGCAGGGATTAATTCATAGTCGCATTGGAAATCTGTATAGTGATGAATACCTCCAAGAGGATGCTTTGCTGCGTTTTGAAAGGGCCCGAGCGTGTTTCCATCAGGCTGGAGCCGCGCGCAATGAAGCGATTTCGTTGAACAATAAAGCGTATATTTATTATTTGACCGGAGATTTTGCCGCGGCAAAGGAGAGTTGGCAGGAAGCCAAAAAGCTATACCTGACTCTCGGTGATAGGAATGCTGCCTATGCAATCGACGGCAATTTGATTTCAATCCGGTTGGAAGAGGGCAATCCAGTGGATTCCATAAAGAACTCTTTTCGAAAAATCTGTTTCGATTATTACGGTGAACCACACCCTCCGGTTGCGGCGGGGACCTGGCTTGCCATCTATCAGAAGGCGGGAGAATTGGACTCGGCTCGGTTGTGCGGACAGACTATTCTTGCCAACAGACATGAGTTTACGGACCATCAAATTGCCGGATGTTATGCGCTGCTGACCCGGATTGAATCTGATTGCGGCCGCTTCGAGCAGGCGCTTCGCTACAGCCGTTTGTACCAGCATATGGCCGACTCGCTGAATCAAGTCACGCAGCAGACAGCCCTGCAAGAGGTGGAGCAGAAGTACAACAATCGGCTGCTCAAGGCATCGCTGGAGTCTTTTCGATTGAAACATCAGGTTCAGATGGCAGGTATGATTTTCATCCTGATTATCTTGGCTCTTATCGTAGTCCTCGTCGGATATGCTTGGACCCGTCGATACAAGAAGGTCCGCGAGGAGCGCGCCTTGTTGAAACAGGAATTGGATAATCTGCATCAGGTCTACGACGACCTGTCCAATCGGTTCCTACATGTGAGGCAGATGCTTGATTGTTCCAACGAGCGGGAATCGAAGGTGAGCAAGGCCATCGAAGAGCGGTTGTCCGGTCTGCATCAACTGGTTGAAAAGCTACCGGCAATCAAACCGGCGAATTTCGTCCGTGAGTTCAAAAGGTACATGGCCGTGGATACAAACTCGCAATATGCTCTCTATGACCTGCAATACATCGTCAATCAGAAATATTTCGGAATCATCGATTATCTTAAAGCCCGATACCCGGATTTGAACAAACATGATTTAGATTTATGTGCCCTCATGTGCTTTGGCTTTTCCCATGCCGGCATCTGTTACCTCTATGACTATTCAACTTTGGGTTCGTTTTATAACAAACGAAGCCGTTTGAGACGCAAGTTACATCTCTCGCAGGAGGAGAAGATTGAAGATTTCATCAGCAGGCAAATAGCCGAATTGAGGAAAAACGAGGAATAACGAGTCTCAGATTGATAGCAAAAGCGACGAATTAACAAATAATTCGTCGCTTTTTTCATTTGTGCAAAAAATATTTCATCACAGGCATATGTGTGATGTAAGTGTCTTATTTCCATATACATACACAAATATCCCGTCGTAAAGAAGTGCCAGTGTGAGATTTGCCTTTGTAACTTGTTGTTTTTCAATGCTAAATCCTGGCAGGTATGATATGGAGCGCGGTCAGGATTCTTGCGGAATAGTCTTCTTTATTATACATTCATGCAACCTAAAACCCTAACATATTCTATTATGAAAAAAACGTTTTTATATGTAGCAATCCTGTTGAGTGGATTATTTATTTCTAGTGGAGCGGCCTCTGCTGCCTCTATTACATTGCAAGATTCGGAGACGGAAGAAATCTACATCCGAGACGTGAAACGACTCGGAGGAAAAGGGACGGGCCAGACTCGCTCTGCGGGGGAAACCGTAGATGCCTGGTATACCCCTACCGGGAACTTGCTAGAGCTAACGTTCCATGAAGGGGTGGGTAATGTAACGGTTTATGTCCTGAATGGAATGAACCAGTGTATTGCAAGCCATAGTTGTAATACAACTATTGAAAGCATTGTATATATGACCGTCAATATGTCGGAGGGCGATATCTATACGATTCAAATTATCGGTTCGAATTATGAAGGGTTCGGAACGTTGAATCTTATGTAAGAGAGTTCTCATCATGAACCCTCCGTCGGTATATCTGTTGAATACCCTGTTGCGGAAACAGGGTATTCAACGTGATGCATTGAGGCTGGCCACGGCTTGCTCCCGTCATCCGCTACCGCACAGCATCCGTGCATTAAGCGATACACTCGACGAACTGCAGGTGCCGAATCTGGTCTGCAAGCTGGAGTTCGAACAACTTGCCGAGATTGACGGCGCCTATATCGTGGCAGCCGGTAAGACGGAATATCCTTTCTATCTTGTTGAAAAAAGGGACAGGTCTGGCCGGAAGTTCTGTCTGCGGACCTGTTCAGGTCGGCGGCTTGAGGTTCCGGAAGAGTGGTTTCGCAGCGCTTGGGACGGCACGGTGCTCCTGGCGGAAAAAGGCGATGCGTCGAACGAGATACCCTGGTTCGCCTATTGGTTCAAACAGCTGCTGGCCTTCCTCGACCGGACTGCAGTTTATTGGTTTGCCGGACTGTTCGTTCTGCTGCTTGGTCTCGGCTTGTTGTTGAAACCGCTTGGGTGGGAGGATTTGCGTTATCCGGTCAAGATGCTTGGATGTGCCGTTTCGCTGCTGGTGATTGCCAAATCGTCGTTCAATCCGCACCTTGCACAGTCCTTTTGCGGCTCGGCAAACACGCCGACTGCAATGCGGTCTTCCAGTCGGCCGGAGCCAAACTTTTCGGTTGGATTTCACTCGGCGAATTGTCGTTGGCCTATTTTGCCACATCGCTCTTCTGGGGACTCTTCCTTGCAGAGAATCCTGCTGCCCTCTTCCGGTGGCTTGATGTATTGGCCATTCCCTTTGTTGTCTATTCGCTGGGCTGGCAAATCCGTCATCGACGATGGTGTACGTTGTGTCTGGCAATCGATGCGGTACTGCTGGCTGATTTCGGTGTGGAGTTGTTTTTCGGACCCGACAAAGTCGTGGAACGGGGTCTCTGGATTGATGTGGCTGGATATTGTGTGGTCTTCGCATGTATGGCGTTGGGAATCAGACGCTCCGTTACCCAGGCGGAAATGGCCGTGGAGATGCCGCGGCTTCTGGCTCTTCGGGAACACCTGCTGAGTGATTCGGATTTGTTCGAGCTTCAGCTTGCCCGTTGTCGGGAGGAGCCGGGCCGCAGCGGTTCGGCCTCCCCGCTCCATAACGGAGTTGAGAGCGGGCGTACCGTTACCGTTGTGATGAATCCTTCGTGTCCTAAATGTGCCCGGGTTCATCGGCAACTCGGCCTGCTGGGTGATTGCCGGGTTGAGCTGCTGTTTGCCGTGAACGACGGGGACCACCTTTCGAATGATGCGGCCCTGCTGATAATCACCACATGGATTACGAAAGGTTGGGCAGAGGCTGACCGACAAATCGGAATATGGTACGAACGGCTTGAAATGATTGTTCGGACCAAGATTCATCCGCAGGCTATCTCAATCTTGCAGGCTCACAGGTCCTATTGTCAGGCAGTCGGTATCGAGGGAACTCCGACCGTTCTGGTGGACAACCGCCGCTTGCCGGATACGTATGATGTGGAGGATTTGAAATATCTATTTTGACGCAACGCAATGTAGACTGTTCGAATTGGGTTTCGCCAGCCCGTGACAACAAAAGAACCTTTCCACGAGGAAGCAAAACCGAGTGTGACAGCTCAAAAGTTTAACTAAAACGCAGAAAGGCGTCGTAAGGATAAGCAACTTTTTCCGAATCGAGTGAAGCCGATGGCGGAAAACGGCAGTTCCGAACACCTGTCGAGACGCAAAGGTCCGGACCAACGCAAATTTTAAACCGATAAAAAACTACGACTATGAAAACGATGAAAGATTTTGCCGCACAGCAGTTGACGAAAAAGCAGATGAATTTGGTGCAGGGCGGCCGATTGTGTGGACCCTTCCAGTATGAATTTAATTGTACATTCAAAATAAGAGGCGGTGGATCTGTATCTGGTCGAGTATGTGCCTCGGATGGTTTATCTGCAGTTATCAAAGGAGGTTTGATGATTGAAACGGCTATAGGTAAAGGGATGGTAATGGACCAAACATGTTTATCATAATTGTTCGTTTAGGTCGAAGCTCCGAATAAATATTATAAAACTGACCATGAAAACCTGTCTCTCCCTTCTTGCGGCTGCCCTCCTGCTTGGCCTGTGCTCATGCGGCGGCAACCGCTTCCGGCTCGAGGTCGAAACGGCCCCCGAGACCGGGTGCGACAACTGCGCGGTC
>NZ_NFIO01000013.1:0-45817 GCF_002159425.1 Alistipes sp. An31A | reverse complement strand
GCTGCTCAACCTCCGCCTCGACCGCAGCGACGCCTCGTTCGCGGAGCTGGTCGCCCGCTTCGACATCCGGACCATCCCGCACAACCTGCTGCTGGATGGTGAGCGCCGGGTCGTGGCGGTCGATTTACGGGGCGACGCCCTGCGCGAGTGGCTCGAGCAGCATGTTGGGCGCTGAGCCGGCTGCTGAACCGGCTGCTGAACCTGGCTGCCGGTCCACCCATCCACCCCTCCGTCCGGTCCGCCGCCCTCCGTCGTGTGCCCGCCGGCTCGTGTGCCCCGCCGGCTCGTGCGTCCTGCCCGGCTCGTGTGCCCGCCCGTCGCTGTCCCGTCGCCCGTCCGCCTGCCCCTCCTGCCCGCATCGCGGTCGCGTTCCGCCCCTGCGCCCACTTCGCTGCCGCGCACTTTTTCGGGCCGCGGGGCGAGAAATAGTGCCGAAAAGTGTTGATTTCCCGGATTTTTCGTATCTTTGTGGCCCAATGCAAGCGGTAGTGGGGTGCGACGCCGCGTCGCCGCACTGAGAACCGCCCAAGGTAACACTTTAACATTCAAAATTTTAGCTATGAAAACCATTTCCATCAAGGCCGTAAAGCGTGAAGAGTACGGCAAGAAGGCTGCCAAGGCAATCCGTCGCGAGGGCATGGTCCCCTGCGTGCTGTGCGGCAACGGCGAGACGGTCACCTTCTCGGTTGACCCCCGCGAGGTAAAGCCCCTGATTTACACCCCCAACTCCTACATTGTAGAGTTCGACTTCGACGGCAAGAAGGAGCTCGCCGTACTGCGTGAGGCTCAGTTCCACCCCGTACGCGAGGAGATTCTCCACCTGGACTTCTTCCGCATCGCCGACGGCAAGCCCGTATCGATTGCCATTCCCGTCCGCCTGTCGGGTAACGCCGAGGGTGTGAAGGTCGGCGGTAAGCTGGTTCTCTCGGCCCGCAAGCTCACCGTGAGCGCCCTGGTTGAGAACCTGCCCGACGAAATCGTGGTGGATGTTACGAACCTGGGTGTCGGCAAGACGATTTTCGTCGGCGACCTCAAGTTCGAGAACCTCAAGTTCGTGACGCCGGCTACGACGGCTGTCTGCGCCGTACGCGTAACGCGTGCATCGCGCGGTGCCGCTGCTCAGGCCTAATCCTGACGGAGTATGAAATACCTCATTGTTGGGCTGGGGAACATCGGCGCCGAGTACGCCGAAACCCGCCACAACATCGGTTTCAAAGTGTTGGACGCGCTCGCAGAGGCGTCCAACGTTGTTTTTACGACGGCCCGTTACGGCGCCGTGGCCGAGATGAAGGTGCGCGGGCGGACGGTGCTGCTGCTCAAGCCCTCGACCTACATGAACCTCTCGGGCAAGGCGGTGCGCTACTGGCTCGAGGCCGAGAAGATTCCGCTCGAGAACCTGCTGGTCGTCTCGGACGACATCGCGCTGCCCTTCGGTACGCTGCGCATGCGTCCCAAGGGGAGTGCCGGCGGCCACAACGGGCTGAAGAACATCGCCGAGCTGCTCGGTACGGAGGAGTATGCCCGCATGCGCTTCGGCGTGGGGGGCGACTTCCCGCGCGGCCACCAGGTCGACTACGTGCTGGGCGAGTGGACGGCCGAGGAGCGTGCGGCGCTGCCCGAGCGGCTGAAGCTCTTCGGCGAGGCGATTGTGTCGTTCGTCTCGGTCGGCGTCTCGCTGACGATGAACGCCTACAACAAGAAGTGAGGCTCTGCCCGGTGCGGCGGAGCGCCCGAACGAGGGAGCGGTGACCCGTGGAGGGTCGCCGCTCCTTTTTTGCGCGGTGAGGGCGCCCGACGAAACGTGCGGGTGTAGGGGTCGCTGCTCCCTTTGCGTGGGGCGGCGCACCTTTTTTGCGTGCGGTGGGGCGGGAGGCACCGCTCTTTTTTGTATGAGTGGCCGCAGTTGCCCGGGCGCCGTTCGGAGCGGGGTCGGGCAGGGTGCGCGCTAAAAGTGTGGGGGAGAGCGGCCGAAACGCTTGCTTTTTTCAAAACAATCTCTATCTTTGTAAAACCCATCCCTAAAAAACAGGAAAAACCCATCCTCAAAACACACCCTTAACTAAATGATACCTTATGAAAAAATTCCGTCTGTTTTGCGTGCTGACAGCACTGCTCCCCCTCCTTGTGTCGTGCGGCAATGACTCCGACTCGCCGGAACCCGTCTCACAGCTTCCCGCCCCCGCATCGCTCGCTTCGACGGGCGACGACGTCTCGCTCACCTTCACGTGGGAGGCCGTCTCCGAGGCCAAATGCTATGCCTACCGCTTCAACGAGGGCGAGGAGGTCTACACGAACGAGACCTCGGTCCGCTTCGAAGGGCTGACCCCCTCGACGCAGTACGCCTTCCGGGTGAAGGCCGTCTCGGGCGACCTCACGCGCTGGAGTGACTCCGAGTGGTCCTCGACGAGCGCCACAACAGGAGAAACGCCCCAGCCGCCCTTCGCCATCACGCTCGGTGAGGTGACCTTCTACAGTGCCGAGGTGACCGTCACGCCGGCCGACCCCTCGATGACCTACTTCTGCAACGTCCTGCCGCGCGCCGAGTTCGACGCCTTCCCCTCGGAGAAGGAGCTCATCGACGCCCAGATAGCCCAGATTACCGGCGCCGCCGAGCTCAACGCCATGAGCTTCGAGGAGTTCTGCCGCTCGATGGGGCTCCTCTTCACCGGCACGCAGAGCTTCGTGACGGCCGAGGAGCTGGCGGGCGATACGGAGTATGTCGAGTATGTCTTCGGCCTCGACTACTCGGGCAAGGCGACCTCCGAGTTGGTCAGCGCCTCGTTCCGCACCAAGCCCGAACCTACGGTGCAGCCCTCGTCGATGACTCTTGGGCTCGAAGTGGTCGACCTGACCGACGTGAGCGCCCGGCTGCAGGTGACCCCCTCGACCGCCGACGAATACTACTACTGCTTCTTCGTGCTGCGTGAAAACCTCGACGCGCTGGGCGAGGAGGGCATCATCAACCTCTGCCTCGACGACCTGAACGAGCACATCTCCAGCTCGGACTACGCTACGGTGGTGGCCGAGCAGTGCCACAAGGGAAACTACACCTTCTCCTATGCCGAGTTCGCGGCCAATACCGAGTACGTGGGCTTCGCCTTCGGTGTGGGCCAGCACGGTCTGCGCGCCGCGGCGACGACCCGTCTGTTCACCACCGAGCCCTTCATGCTGAAGGATGCCGCCGGCGGCGACGACCCGATTCGCATCGAGGTGGTGTCGTGGGGCATCGAGAATGCGCAAATCAAGTTCATCCCCACCTCCGAGGCGGTTCCCTACCGGTGCGAGCTGACCAAGCTGGCCGACTTCGCCGGCCTGAGCGACGAGGAGATTCTGGCCAAGGATATGGAGAAGCTCTGGAACGACTACGGCGACTACTACTCGATGATGCTCCTGAACGAGAGCTTCACCATGACGCGCTACATGCCGCTCGACCCCGACACGGAGTACATCGCCTTTGCCTACGGACTGAGCGACACCGAGTTCAAGGCGACGACGAAGCTCTGCAAGGTGGTGCTCCGTACGCCGGCAGCCGAGGGCTCCTCGGTGGGCGTCCGTACGCTCGGCCTGCTCCGGCGCTAACCGGTGCTAACCGACGTTAATCGGTGCGCCCCGTGCCGCCCCGACCGGGGTTGGCTGCCCGAATGAAAAAACCTCTGCCGCACGCGTGCGGCAGAGGTTTTTTCCAATATATCTCCGGCGTCGGAGCCTTTTCCAGTATGTTCCGGCAAGAGGGCCGGCATTCCCGGCGGCTGAAGGGCCAGTATGTTTTCGCAGCGGGCCTTCCCCTGCCCCCGCTGACGGGGCTACTCCTCGTCGTCGTAGTAGATTTCGTCCATCAGCGTGTCCAGCTCGCGCCGCTCCTTCTTGGTGGGGCGTCCCGTGCCGCGCTCGCGGAAGACGAAGACCGTCTCGCGCGGGATGTTGAGCTTGTCGCGCTCCTCCTGCGGCGTGACGTCGAGGCAGTAGAGCGGCACGTTCTTCGCCGGCTGGCGGCTCGACACCAGGTCGAGCACCTTGTACGAATAGGTCACCTGCTGCTTGCGCACGGCTATCAGGTCGCCGATTTTCACCTCGCGCGAAGGCTTGGCATAGGCGCCGTTGACCGTCACCTTGTTGGTGCGGATGGCATCGGCCGCATCGCTCCGGGTCTTGAAGACCCGCACGGCCCACAGATATTTGTCGAGTCTGATATCCTCCATTTCGTCTCTTGTTTTTGGGTTGCGGATGGCCCCGGTTTGCCCCGGCGTTTGCTCCGGTTTGCTCCGGCAGGCCCGGTTTGCCCCGGTCCCCGGCATTCATCCCGTCTCGCCCGGTCTTCCGACAGTGGTCCCGGCCCGCCCGGTCCCTGTCTCCGGTCCGTCCCCGTCTCCGGCTTTGCGCTCCGGTTCCGCCCGGCCCCCTCCCTTCGGGGGGCTATTTTTCGTACATCGTCTCGCCGCGGGGCCGGTCGTGCGACTGCTCGTCGTTCTGGCGGCTGACGCTCAGAATCATCCCCAGCGCGATGGTGGTGAAGAGCACCGACGAACCGCCGCGCGAGATGAGCGGCAGCGTCTGCCCCGTCTCGGGAATCAGGTTGACGGTCACCATCACGTGCAGCAGCGCCTGGCAGGTGATGAGCAGCGCCAGCCCCAGCACCATGAGCCCCGGGAAGGCGGTGCCGCAGCGGCGGAAAATCTCGATGGCGCGGAAGAAAATCCACAGGTAGAGCATCAGCAGCACCACGGCCAGCACGATGCCGTACTCCTCGACGAAGAAGGCGTAGGCGTAGTCGCTCTCGGGGTGAATCATCTCCACGCGCATGGCGCTCTGCCCGGCCCCCTCGCCCAGCAGTCCGCCGTTGTGGATGGCAATCATCGAGCGCTCGGTGTCGGTCAGATGCTCGATGGGCTTCTCGGTCTGCGACGTGGTCCAGAGGTGGAGCCACGTGCCGACGCGCCCCTCGGCCGTCTCGCTGCGCCCCAGGTTGAGCATCCAGACCAGCAGCACGGCCGCAACGCCCAGCCACACCAGCTTCATCAGCTCGCGGAAGTTGACCCGCCCGATGAGCATCATCACCCACGAGGCCATGCAGACCAGCACGGCCGACGAGGTGTGGGCCGGGAAGATGACCAGCGCCGAGACGGCCACCGGCATCAGGATGGGCCACGTACCCTCGCGCCAGATGCGGCGCTGCTCGCGCGAGCGGCGCCAGGTCCAGAACTTGAGTGAGGGGACAATCCGTATCTTGTCGATGCGGCTCTGGCGGCTGCCCAGCTGGCGGGCCAGGAAGAGCACCGTGGCCACCTTCAGCGCCTCGGAGGGCTGCAGGTCGAAGAATCCGAGGGGAATCCAGCGGGCGGCTCCGTTGGTCGTGCGGCCGATGAAGTAGGCCAGCAGCGTGAGCAGCACGCTGAGGATGTAGGCCGGCTTGGCCAGGGCGCGGTAGACGCGGCTGTCGATTTTCTGCACGGCAACCATCGCCCCGAGGCTCAGGATGAGCACCATGACCTGCTGCCGCAGGAAGTGGTAGGTCGTGCGTGCCGTGTGGGCGTCGTAGGCCATCTTGGCCGTCGACGAGTAGACCACCAGAATCGAAATCACGGCCAGCGCCGCGATGATAATCCAGAGCACGCGGTCGCCGTTGAAGAGCCGCCCCAGATGCAGTCCACGACCCTCCGGAGCCCCGCCGTCGGCTGCCGCCGCGGCACCGGCACCCGAGCCCGCGCCGCTTGAGCTGCCTGCGTCGCCCGAACCTCCGGTCCGCCCTCCGGTGCTGCGCTCCGCGCGCGTGCGGCGCGTCCGCTCCGATGCGGCCTGCGCCCCGTCGTCGCCTGCGGCCCCGCTGCGGGGTGTCGTGTCGTCGTTGTTCATCGTCGTGCGTTCCATCGTGCCGTTGCGGGATTCATCGTCAGGCGTTCTTCAGCACCCACTGCTTGAAGAGCTCGCCGCGGTTCTCGTAGTTCTTGAAGAGGTCGAAGCTGGCGCACGCCGGCGAGAGGAGCACCACGTCGCCCGGACGCGCCGCCTCGCGTGCGGCACGCATCGCCGCGTCGAGCGAGTCGGTCGAGATGATGCGGGGCACCACCCCCTCGAACTCGCGCAGCAGCTTGGCGTTGTCCAGCCCCATGCAGACGAGCGTGTGGACCTTCTCGCGGGCGAACTTCTTGAGCGGCGTGTAGTCGTTGCCCTTGTCCGTGCCGCCGGCAATCCAGACCACGGGGCGCGTCATCCCCTCGAGGGCGTACCACACCGAGTCGACGTTGGTCGCCTTCGAGTCGTTGAGCCAGAGCACGCCGCCGCGCTCGGCCACCGGTTCGAGCCGGTGCTCGACGGGTGCGAAGTCGTAGATGGAGCGGCGTATCTGCTCGGGGTCGACGCCGGCGGCCAGCGTCGCCAGCGCCGCGGCCATGGCATTGTAGGCGTTGTGCAGCCCCTTAATCTGCATCTTCGCGGTGTCGATTTCGACCGAAGCCTTGCCCGCCGTGGCGGTGAAGCGGCCGTCGAGCAGGAAGGCGTCGCCTGCGCTGCTGGCCACGGCGTTGCGGGCCGCGAAGGGGAGCTGGCGCATGCGCAGGTCGTAGTGCGGCAGCTGCGCCCAGATGGTCTCGTCGTCGCCCGAGTAGACGAACCAGTCGCGCGAGGTCATGTTCTGCGTGATGCGCATCTTCGCGTCGATGTAGTTCTGGAAGCAGTGGTCGTAGCGGTCCAGATGGTCGGGCGTGATGTTCATCAGCACGCCGATGTGGGCCCGGAAGCGGTACATGCCGTCGAGCTGGAACGAACTCAGTTCGAGCACATACCAGTCGTAGCTGCCCGTGGCGACCGAATAGGCGAAGCTCTCGCCGATGTTGCCCCCCAGGGCGACGTTCATCCCGGCGTCGTGCATGATTTTGTAGATGAGCGACGTGGTGGTCGTCTTGCCGTTCGAGCCGGTGATGCAGATGCAGCGGGCGCGGCCGATGTAGCGCCCGCCGAACTCGATTTCCGAGATGACGGGGATGCCCGCCTCGCGGATTTTGCGCACGATGGGGGCCGATTCGGGGATGCCCGGCGACTTGATGACCTCCGAGGCGGCGAGGATGCGCTCCTCGGTGTGGCCCCCCTCCTCGTAGGGGACCTCCCACTCGTCGAGTTTGGCTTTGTAACGGTCGGCGATTCGTCCCGAGTCGGAGAGGAATACGTCGAAACCCTTCTTGCGGGCGAGGATTGCGGAGCCGTAACCGCTGATTCCGCCGCCCAGAACGACTATCTTTTTCATAACGCGTTGTTGGTTTCCGGAGTCGCCTCACCGGCCGCCGCGGGCTGCAGCAGGTCGAAGAGGGGTTTGTATTTTCCGCCGCGCACCTCGGCCGGCAGTTCGGCCCAGAGTGCCCTGAAGAGCGAATCGCGCCCCGTCTCGAGCGCCAGGTCGTAGAGCCGTACGGCCGTGGCGGCCGATGCGGGGTTGGTGCGGATGCACTCGATGCGGTAGGCGCGGTGCCAGGCGGCGAGCGAGTCGAGCTCGAGCTGCTGCTGCTCGTCGAGCTGTCCGCCCGCATCGACGATGCGTTCGAGGGTGGTCAGCCGCCGGATTTGGGGGCGGAAGGGGTACTCCTCGCGGTCGAGCGTCTCGTAGGGTTCGCTGCCGCGGATTTCGAGCTCGGCATTGCCCTCGTCGTCGTGGAGCACTCCGTCGATGCGGAGCCGCTCGCCCGGGAAGAGGAGCAGCTGCCACTGTTCGGGGTAGCCGTCGAGCGTGGTGAAGAGCAGCCGCACCGACTCCACGCGCTCCTGGTCGGGGATGTCGTACCCGCCGCCGAGCGGCGTGGCGGCCGTATAGCTGCCGGCCTGGAGGCTGCCCTCCAGCGGGGCGTATTCGACGCCGTCGAGCGTCGCGTCGTCGAGCGACGCCGCGATGCGGGGCGCCTGGCTGTCGCCGCCGCACGAGACGGCCGCCAGCAGCATGAGCAGAATAAGCGTTTTTTGCATGGGGTTGTACTTTTTGAGGGTTGGGTTTATCGGATTTTGAGCGTCACGAGCGTGATGGCCGCCAGCAGCAGCGAGATAATCCAGAAGCGGACGACAATCTTCGTCTCGAAGATGTTCTTCTTCTGGTAGTGGTGGTGGAGCGGGGCCATGAGCAGGATGCGGCGCCCCTCGCCGTAGCGGTGCTTGGTGTACTTGAAGTAGGAGACCTGCATCATCACCGAGAGGCTCTCGACCAGGAATACGCCGCAGAGCAGCGGCAGCAGCAGCTCCTTGCGGATGCAGAGGGCGAAGACGGCGATGATGCCGCCGATGGAGAGCGAGCCGGTGTCGCCCATGAAAATCTGCGCCGGGAAGGAGTTGTACCAGAGGAAGCCGATGAGTGCGCCGAGGAAGGCGGCGGCGAAGACCGTCAGCTCGCCCGCCCCGGGGATGTACATGATGTTGAGGTAGTCGGCATAGACGATGTGGCCCGAGAGGTAGGCCAGCACGCCCAGCACGGCGACAATCGGCGCCGAGACGCCCGTGGCCAGACCGTCCAGACCGTCGGTGAGGTTGGCGCCGTTCGAGACGGCCGTGATGACGAAGATGGCCACGAAGACGTAGAGCAGCCAGGCGGCCGTCTCGTTGCCGCCCGTCAGCCAGGCGTAGTCCAGCTCGTTGTCCTTGATGAAGGGGATGGTCGTCTTGGTGGTCTTCGTGCTCTCGGAGCTGAGCACCACGTTCTGGTGGATGCCCTGCACGGGGGTTCCGTCCTGCTCGACGATGAGCGTGTCGACCGGCTGGACGACCTTCTCGCGGACGACGATGTCCTGCGAGAGCCACATCGTCGTGCCGACGATGATGCCCAGTCCGACCTGACCCACAATCTTGAAGCGCCCCTTGAGCCCCTCCTTGTTGTGGCGGAAGACCTTGATGTAGTCGTCCAGGCCGCCGATGAATCCGAGCCAGAGCGTCGAGACGAGCATCAGCTGGATGTAGATGTTGTCGAGCTTGCCCACCAACAGCGTGGGAACCAGGATGGCCAGCAGGATGAGGATGCCGCCCATGGTCGGGGTGCCGCGCTTCTGGAGCTGTCCTTCGAGCCCCAGGTCGCGAATCTCCTCGCCGATTTGCTGGCGGCGCAGCAGGTCGATGATGCGGCGTCCGAAGATGATGACGATGAGCAGTGCCAGGATGATGGCCGCCGCCGCCCGGAAGGAGAGGTACTGGAACATGCCCGAGCCCGGGAGGTCGTAGGTGCGGTCGAGGTACTGGAAAAGATGGTAAAGCATGGTAAGGTCGTTTCTCTTGTTGTGTCGTGTGTCGTGTGTCTGTGTCGTGCGCCCGGCGGGTTCGCGCCGTGTTGCGGCCGCGGCGGGCGTTCGCGCCGGTCCGGTTTGCGGTGGGGGGCTATCGGGCCGTCCCGCCGTCGAGCGCCGCGAAGTCGCGGCGGAGCTCCTCGCGGTCGTCGAAGTGGCGCCGCTTGTCGCCCACAATCTGGTAGGTCTCGTGCCCCTTGCCGGCCACGAGCAGCAGGTCGCCCGGAGCCGAGAGCATCACGGCCGTGCGGATGGCCTCGGCGCGGTCGGTGATGCGCAGGTAGCGGTCGCCGGGCTGCAGTCCGGCCGTCATCTCGTCGAGAATCGCCTCGGGCGACTCGTGGCGCGGGTTGTCCGAGGTGAAGATGGCCGTCGAGGCGTACTTGACGGCAATCTGCGCCATCTCGGGGCGCTTGGTGCGGTCGCGGTCGCCGCCGCAGCCGCAGACGACGATGAGCCGCTGTTCGGGGCGGCGCACCTCGTCGAGCGTCTGGAGGACGTTCTCCAGCGCGTCGGGCGTATGGGCGTAGTCCACCACGGCGGTGGTGCCGTTGGCGGCGCGGATGAACTCCAGCCGTCCGCTCACGGGGTGCAGCGCACTCATGGCGCGCAGCACCTCCGCGCGGTCGAATCCCAGCAGGCAGGCCGTGCCGTAGACGACCAGCAGGTTGCTGGCGTTGAAGCGCCCGAGGAAGCCGACCCACACCTCGCTGCCGTCGATGCGCAGCAGCATGCCGTCGGGGTGCATCTCGAGGATTTTGGCCCGGAAGTCGGCCATCGAGCGCAGCGAGTAGGTGTAGCGCCGCGCGGCGGTGTTCTGGAGCATCACCGCGCCGTTGCGGTCGTCGGCGTTGGTCAGCGCGAAGGCCCCCTGCGGCAGCCGGTCGAAGAAGAGCTTCTTGGCGCGGATGTACTCGGCGAAGGTCTTGTGGTAGTCGAGGTGGTCGTGGGTGATGTTGGTGAAGAGCCCTCCGGCGAAGTCGAGTCCGCGCGTCCGCTCCTGGACGATGGCGTGCGACGAGCACTCCATGAAGCAGTAGCTGCACCCGGCGTCGACCATGCGGCGCAGCATGGCGTTGAGGCGCACGGGGTCGGGCGTGGTGTGGGTCGACTCGATGCGCTCGTCGTCGATGCGGTAGACCACCGTCGAAATGAGGCCGGCGCGGTAGCCGAGCGTACGCACCAGGTCGTAGAGCAGCGTGGCGGTGGTCGTCTTGCCGTTGGTGCCCGTCACACCGACGAGCTTCAGCGCGCGGCTCGGGTGGTCGTAGAAGGCGGTCGCCGCATCGGCCAGGGCGCCGTGTGCATCCTTCACGCGGACGAAGGCGACCCCTTCGGGCCGCTCGGCGGGCATGCGTTCGCAGACGACGGCCGTGGCTCCGGCGGCCAGCGCCGCCCCGATGAAGTCGTGCCCGTCGCACTGCGTGCCGGGGATGGCGAAAAAGCAGCTTCCCGGCCGCACGGCACGCGAATCGAAGGCGAGTGCCTCGATGGCGGCGTCGCGGGGGCCCGCAAGCTCCTCGACGGGAATGCCGTGCAAAAGTTCTTCCAATGGTTTCATCGTATGTTGCTTCAGTTTTTACTGACAATCGTTCGTTTCAATCCGCCGCCCCGGGGTGGCTGCAGTCTTTGTCCTGCACCCGGCCCGGCGTTTTTTCCGGTCCTCTCGGCCCCGGCGGTGGGGTATTCTTCTCCGCACCCGGTGGTGGCGGTCTTTGTCCCGCACCCGGCCCGGCGTTTTTTTTCGGTCCTCTCCGGCCCCGGCGTCCGGGTTGTGCCACTCGGCTCCGTCCGGTTTCTTTATTGGGCCCGGCCCCGGCGCTTCCTTTTATCGTGCCGGCTCCGGTCGGCCCCCCATCAAGCCCTCTCGGCTCCTTGTCTCCCTCCCCGGCCGCTACTGCAGCGCGATGGAGACCGTCGCCCCCGGCGCAACGTGCGTCCCGGGCGGGATGCTCTGGCGGCGCACCGAACCCTCGCCCGTAAAGGCGACGCGCAGCCCCTGCGACTCGAGCAGGAAGAGGGCATCCTTGAGCCCCATGCCCCGCACGTCGGGCATGACGCTGCGCTGCGTCTCGAGCTCCGCGATGTGGACGCGCGCGGTGCTGTCGACCGTGGCGCGGCCCCAGCCGTGGCG
Source organism: Alistipes sp. An31A (assembly GCF_002159425.1). Taxonomy (NCBI): domain Bacteria; kingdom Pseudomonadati; phylum Bacteroidota; class Bacteroidia; order Bacteroidales; family Rikenellaceae; genus Alistipes; species Alistipes sp. An31A. Next base: position 34,438 of record NZ_NFIO01000013.1, on the reverse strand, counting down.
GCTCTCGCTGCGGACGTTGCGCGAGAGCTCGCCCGCCACTTCACGGAGCTGTTCGATGCTGCCCCCCTTGATGTGCTCGGGGTAGCGCCGCTCGCCGCCCCGCTCCACGCGGCCGTGCCACTCCTGCTCGCGGTTCGAGATGTAGTCGACCATCCGCTTGACCACCGGCCCGGCCAGCGGCCCGCCGTAGTAGGCCTTGCCCGGCTGGGCGCGGGTCTCGATGGTGGTCAGCACCGTGTAGCGCGGCTCGTCGGAGGGGAAGAAGGCAATCATCGACCCCAGGTAGTAGCGTCCCCCCATGCGGCTGTCGGTAATCTGCGCCGTGCCGGTCTTGGCGGCCACGCGGTAGCGCGTCGAGTCGCGGAAGAACTGGCTGGCCGTACCCGTGCGGCAGACCTCCTCGAGGTCGCGCGTCACCTCGCGCAGCGTCTCGTGCGAGCAGATGCGGCTCTCGATGGTCTCGCTCCCGAAGCGGCGCACCACCTCGTCGCCGCGCCGCAGCTCGCGCACCAGCACCGGCGATATCATCTTGCCGCCGTTGGCGATGGCGTTGTAGAAGGTGAGCATCTGGATGGGGACCAGCCGCACGCGGTAGCCGTAGCTCATCTTGACGAGCATCACGCCCGGGTCGGGCACCTTCCAGTCGCGCGTGATGGAGGGCTTGCGCTCGCCCAGCCGCTCCAGCCCGACGGTCTGCCCCAGGTGGAGCTGCTCGTGGAGGAAGTTGCTGTAATCCATCTTCTTGCCCGTGGCTCCGTAGTGCTCCCAGACCGCCTCGGCGAAGTAGACGTTCGACGACGAGGCCACCGCGCGGCGGAAGTCGATGACGCGGTCGCCGCGGTGCGAGTCGCGGATGTTGCGCGCCGGGCCCACGGTCACCGGGTCGCCGTTGTGGGTGTCGTACTCCTTGTGGGGCGACATGCCGGCGTCGTCGAGCAGCAGCAGCATCGAGGCGAGCTTGAAGGTCGAGCCGGGCTCCATGCTGCGCCCCAGGGCGTAGTTCTCGCGCTCGGCGAAGCTCCCCTCGCCGCCCGCGCGCCCGAGGTTGGCCATGGCCAGAATCTCGCCCGTGCGCGTCTCCATGACGATGGTGGTCCCCCAGATGGCGTTCTGCGCCTCGAGCTGCTGGCGCAGCGCCTTGTCGGCTACATCCTGAAGGTCCAGGTCGAGCGTCGTCACCACGTCGGCGCCGTCGAGCGGCTCCTCGTTGCCCTTGCCTGCCACGCGGCCGTAGAAGCCGCGGGCGATGCGCTGCCGCACGGCACGGCCGTCGTGTCCGGCCAGCTCCTCGCGGTAGGCATCCTCGATGCCGTAGTTGCCGCGGTCACCCGTCAGGCCGACCGTACGACGGGCCAGCTCGCCCTGGGGATAGATGCGCTCGTCGCGCTCGACGAGCCTGTAGACCATGCCCATGTTCCAGTTGAGCAGCGGGTAGCGGCGCAGCGTCTCCCACTCGGCGCGGTCGACCTCGCGCGGGAAGATGTTGACGGGGGTGTGGTCGCGCAGCGTGTCGTAGATGCGGCGCGTGATGTACTCCTCGCCGCGCAGGCGGTCGATGAGCCGCCCCAGAAAGCCCGTGGAGCGGAGGTAGGTGGTCTCGCGGGCGTTGACCAGCCGGTAGCGGCGGGCATGCTCGGCGCGGAAGAAGCGGCGGTACTCCGAGGCGGGCTTGTCGCGGAAGAAGGCGGCGAGCAGCTTGGCCAGCGAGTCGCTCTGCTCGTGGAAGCTCTTCAGCGAGTCGAGTCCCGGGCTGCCGAAGTCGAAGGCGGCCTGGTAGCGGAAAATCGAGGTGGCCAGCGGCTCGCCGTTGCGGGCCAGGATGCTGCCCCGCTGGGCGGGGATGACCTCCTCGGTGAAGATGCGGCTCGAGAGGCGGTCGGCGTTGTAGGCCACCTCGCGGCTGAAGAGCTGCACCCAGATGAGGCGCAGCAGCACGACGGCCGCCACGGCGATGAAGAGCACGTAGAGCAGCCGGACCCGCAGCAGGATGTCCTTCTTGATGGGTGAGTGTACCTCCTTCATGGCCGTTTATTCGATGATTTCGCCCGGAACCGTCGGGTCGTAGAGTTCGATGCCGCGCTGGCGCAGCTGTTCGACGACGGCCGAATGGGTCGTCACGCGGAAGCGCTGCTGCTGGAGGCGCACCGAGCGCTCGCGCAGCATCTGCACTTCGCGTTCGAGCTGCGAATAGCGGCGGTCGAGGTGCAGCGACCAGAACATCACCACGATGCTCAGGAAGAACATCCCCGCGATGCTGAGCAGGTAGGGGTAGGCCTCCGAGGCCTCCTTGCGCAGCAGGATGGTGCCCGAGATGAGCTGGCGGATGGTGCTCGAGGCGCGTTTGCGCGCCCGCTCCTCGGCCTCTTCGCGTTCGCGGCGCTCGGCCTCTTCGCGTTCGGCATCCTCGCGCAGCTCCTCGTCGGCCTCGCCCCGCTGGATGCGCACCACCTCGCGGCGAATCTTGCGTGCAAGTTCCGCCTCGCGCTCGCGCTCGGCGAGCTCCTCGGGGGTTACGGGGTCGAATTCGTGGTCCTGCATCATGGCGGGTCGTCTCTCTTTATCTCTTATCTCTCGTGCGGTCGGCGGGGTGCGGCTCCGCAGTCTCTCTGCCGGGCGCCTCCCGCCTCCTCTCGTTTTCTATTATTTTTTTATAGGCCGCGCCGGCCCGTTTCTTTCACCGGCCTTCCTGCTTGCCGGCCTTCTTCTCTTTTCCCGGCTGCCTCGCAGCTATCGGCTTTCCTGCTCGCTGGCCGCCTCGCCGGGGATATCCGCCCGCTTGACGGCCGCCCGCAGCCGGGCCGAACGCGAACGGGGGTTGCGTGCCAGCTCCTCGTCCGAGGGGGTCACCGCCTTGCGGGTGAGCGGCTCGAAGGGGGTGAGGCTCCGCCCGAAGAAGTCCTTCTCGACGCGCCCCTCGAAGTTGCCGCTGCGCATGAAGTTCTTCACCAGCCGGTCCTCGAGCGAGTGGTAGGAGATGACCACCAGCCGCCCGCCCGGACGCAGCACCTTGAGGCTCTGCTCGAGCGCCATCTTGAGCGCCTCCATCTCGCCGTTGACCTCGATGCGGAGCGCCTGAAAGAGCTTGGTGAGGAACTTCGCCTCCTCCTTGCGGGGGGTGCAGGGGCGCACCGCCGCAACCAGCTGCGCGGTGGTGCGGATGGGCTCCCCGGCGCGTGCCCGCTCGATGCAGTTGGCAATCTTCCAGGGGGTCTCCAGCTCGCCCCAGTCGCGCAGCAGACGCGTCAGCTCGGCGTTGGTGTAGCCGTTGACCACGTCGGCCGCCGTCAGGTGTCCCCGCTGGTTCATCCGCATGTCGAGCGGCGCCTCGCCGCGGAACGAGAAGCCCCGCTCGAGGTCGTCGAAGTGGTGCGACGAGACCCCCAGGTCGGCCAGAATGCCGTCGACCTGCACGACGCCGCGCAGCCGCAGCGCCCCGCGCAGGAAGCGGAAGTTGCTCTCGACGTAGTGGAACCGCCCGTCGTCGGGGCAGTTGGCGCGCGTGTCGCGGTCCTGGTCGAAGGCATAGAGCCGCCCTTCGGGCCCCAGTGCGGCGAGGATGCGGCGCGAGTGCCCTCCGCCGCCGAAGGTCAGGTCGGCGTAGGTGCCTCGGGGGTCGATGTCGAGCAGCCCGACCGACTCCTCGAGCAGGACGGGTACGTGGTATTGCGGAGCAGCCATTTCGCTATGGTCGATTTGGGTGTAAAGGTAGCGACTTTTTCCCGAAGAATGTTTATCTTTGCCGATATAAATTTTTCCGACCCGGCTGCCGGTCGCCCTGCGGCCGTGCGGCTCCGCTTCCGTACGGCGGAAGCGTGAAAAAAACAGTCCGAAATGGCCGAAATCGACATAGCCCGCGTCCTCGCGGAGAAGGCCCCCTCGCTGGCCCGCCACCTTCCGGGCTTCGCCCTGCGGTGGCTGCGCCGCACCATCCACGAGGAGGATATCAACTACATCCTGCGCACCTTCTGGGAGCTCCCTCCGCGGGAGTTCATCCACGCCTGCTTCCGCACCTGGGGGGTCACCTACTCCTCCGAGGGGCTCGAACGGCTCGACCCCGCGGGGCGCTACCTCTTCGTCTCGAACCACCCCTTCGGTGGCATGGACGGCATGATGCTGGCCGACGAGCTGATTGGCCGCTTCGGCGATGCGCGCGTGGTGGTCAACGACCTGCTCATGCACCTCGAGCCGCTGCGGCCGCTCTGGATTCCCGTCAACAAGCACGGGGCGCAGAGCGCCGCCTATGCGCGCCGCTACGAGGAGGAGTTCATGGGCGAGCGGCCGATTCTGACCTTCCCGGCGGGGCTCTGCTCGCGCCGCATCGGGGGTCAGGTGTGCGACCTTCCGTGGAAGCCCAACTTCCTGAAGAAAGCCTACGCCTCGCAGCGGCAGGTGGTTCCGGTCTTCGTCGAGGGCGAGCTGTCGAACTTCTTCTACCGCGTGGCCTCGCTGCGCAAGGCGCTGGGCATCAAGTTCAACATCGAGATGCTCTGGCTCCCCGACGAGATGTTCTCCCAGGGGGGCAAGCACTTCCGCATCCGCTTCGGCGAGCCGCTCCGCATGACGGAGCTCCAGGCGGCGGGGTCGCTCCGCGAACAGGTGGAGTTCGTACGCAAAAAGACCTATTTTTTGAAAAATAGCCTCGACGCAGGGGAGAAAAAGCGATAAAATACCTATTTTTGTGCCGTAAAGTATAATCCGCCGCCGACCCGCGGGCCGCGGCGGACGATATCCCAAACGCTGATGCAACCGATTATTCCACCCGTCGACCGGGCACTGTTGCGGGCCGAGCTGACCCCCGAACGCAAGTACCGCGATACGAACAAGGCCTCGAACGAAATCTACATCTTTGCGGCCTCGGAGTGTCCGGCGCTGATGCGCGAGGTGGGGCGCCTGCGCGAGGAGGCCTTCCGCATCGCCGGCGGCGGCACGGGGCTCGAGGTGGACATCGACGAGGAGGACCTCGCACCGGACGGCTACTACCAGCTCATCGTGTGGGACCCCCACGCCGAGGAGATAGTGGGTGGCTACCGCTTCATCGTTTGCACGTCGGAGCATCCGCGCCACCTCTCGACCGAGCACTACTTCCGCTTCAGCGAGCAGTTCCGGCGCGACTACCTTCCCTATACCATCGAGCTGGGGCGCTCGTTCGTGCAGCGCTCCTACCAGGCGCGGGCCAACCGCAAGAGCATCTACGCGCTCGACAACCTCTGGGACGGACTGGGCGCCCTCATCGTGCTCAACCCCCAGGCGAAGTACCTCTTCGGCAAGGTGACCATGTATACGACCTACAAGTCCGTGGCACGCAACGCCCTCATCTGGTTCCTGCGGCGCTACTTCCCCGACCGCGACCATCTGGTGACGGCCATCCACCCGCTGCAGCTCGACCTGGACGACCCCTACTACGAGGAGTTCTTCACGGGGAGCGACTATGCGGAGAACTACCGGATTCTGCTGCAGAAAATCCGCGAGTTCGACGAGACGATTCCGCCGCTCATCAACGCCTACATGAACCTTTCGCCGACGATGCGGGTCTTCGATACGGTCTCGAACCCCGACTTCGGCGGGGTGGAGGAGACGGGCATTCTGGTGACGATTCCCGACATCTACCCCGAGAAGCGCGAGCGCTACACCCGCTGGCAGGGGTGGCAGGCGAACCTCAAGCAGCGTCGCGAGCGGTTCCGCGAGCGGCTGCACGAGCATCTGCAGCGCATCAACCGCAAGGTGCGCAGCGGCGAGTAGCGCGGCGGGGGCCCGGGGGCCGGAGATTGGGGTGCCGAACTGGACCGCCCGGAACCTGGCGGGGCTGGTGCATGGATGGTCCGGAACTTGGCAGGACCGCGATGGATGGCCCGAAGTTTGGCCGGGCCGGCGCAAGGAGGCCGGCGGCCCGGATTGGAGGGTGGCGGCCCAAAAACTGGAAAAGTGGCGACCAATCCCGGTGTCGGGAGCGGCCCGAATTTGGGAACGACCCGGAGTTGGAGCAATGCGGCCCGAAAATTGGAAAAGCGCGGCAGCCGGCAGCGTCCGGCGGCAGCAGACGACTGGAAAAATCAGTATTTAAGTATCATAAGTATTGTGTTGAAGACGGCTTGTCCGTCGACACCCCGGAGTGCCGCTCCGGGGTGTCTTTTTTGCCGGCGCCCGCTGACCCGCCGCCGACCCGCCGCCTTCCGGGACCGCCCGCCTCTGCCGGTTGCCCCGCCGGTCGCTCCTTCCCGCCGGCCTCTCGGGAGTTCCTCCCCGCCGACGCCGACCCGCCGTCCCACTGGTTGCCCCGTCGGTCGCCGCCGCCTCTGCCGGTTGCTGCGCCGGCCGCTCCTTCCCGCCGGCCTCTCGGGAGTTCCTCCCCGCCGACGCCGACCCGCCGCCTCCCGGGGCCACCGGTTTCGACCGGTTGCTGCGCCGGTCTCTTCTTCCCGCCGGCCATTCCCATTGACCCGCCGGTTTCTCCATTTGCCGGCCCGCCGCGGCGGACAGGGGGCGTTTGCCTCCCTTTTGGCCGGAATGGAGGCCGAAAGTGCCGGTCCCGGTTGGAATATTGCGCGGAATTTCCTTCATTTGTCACCTCAAAGCACCAATACCATGAAAAACCACCTCCTCGCACTCTTTGCGTGTGCGGTTTGTTGCAGTGCTCGGCCGGCCGGATGCTTCGCGCATGAGCTCCGTCCCGGCAACCCCCTTCCCTCCCGACTTCATACCGATGCGCCGATTCGCCCCCTTGCGGGGGCTTCGCCGGCTGCCGAATCCGTGGCTGTCGCGGCTGCCCCGGTGGCTCTGCCTGTCGCGGCGGCACTGCCGGCCCCGGAAGTTCTGGATGTCCCGGAAGTTCCGGATGCCCCGGAGACGACCGGCGCCCCGGAGTCACCCGCAGTTCCGGACCCTGCCGCCGCTCCGAAGACAGCCCCCGCTGCCGCTCCGGTCCCGGCTCCTCCGGTCCCGGCTCCTCCGGTCCCGGCTCCTCCGGCCGATTCCTCCCCGGCGGCCCCCGGCAACCCGGCGACCTCCGCCGCTCCCATGCCTGCCGCTCCGGAGCCGGGCTCCGCCCAAGGTCCTGCCGCCCTCGAACCGGACTCCGCCCGGGCCTCCGCCCGGGCCTCCGCCGCGGACCCTGCCGCTCTGGAGCGCCGCATCGCGCGGCTGGAGCGCCTCCGCGCCTGCCTGCCCCGCATCTCGGGCTACCTGCAGCTGGGCTACGAATGGCACGACCGCGGCACCTCGGAGTTCTTCGTCCGGCGCGTGCGACTCGACCTGCAGGGCGACCTCGCCCCGCAGCTCGACTACCGCTTCCACATCGAACTGGCCCATCCCCAGCTGCTCGACGCCTTCCTGCGCTACCGCCCCTTCGAACAGCTCAACCTCCAGGCGGGGGCCTTCAAAATCCCCTTCTCCATCGAGAACACGGAGTATCCCCCCTTCAGCGTCGAGTTAATCGACTACCCGCTGGTGCTCATCCGCCTGATGGGCTTCAACGACATCAGCGGCCACGCCTCGACGGGACGCGGCCTCGGCGGGCACCTCTACGGTGGCTTCATCCGCCGCGGCGGGGAGCACCTGCTCGGCTACAACCTCGCGCTGCTCAACGGCGAGGGCATCAATGCGCACGACCGCAACCGCTCGAAGGATGTCGTGGCGCGGCTGACCCTCCGCCCGACGGCGGGGCTGCTCCTTGCCGCCTCGGGCTACTGGGGCCGCTATGGCGAGCGGAGCCTCGGCCGCGTGCGCTACGGTGCGGGGGGCCGCTACGACCGGGGGCGCTTCATGCTGCGCGGCGAGTATATCTGGGGCCGTACGGAGGTGGCCGCCGCCGGGGATGAACAGCCTCTGCGCCGGCAGCGGAGCCAGGGGTGGTTCCTTGCGGGCGGGTGGCGCGCCTCGGCGAAGTTTTTTCCCGTCGTGCGCTACGACTCCTTCGACGAGGATATGGAGCTCGGCTACGGCCAGAACAACTACACGCTGGGGCTGTTGTGGACCCCCTGGCGCTTCTTCCGCTTCCAGCTCGACTACACCTACGAGGAGCACCGCGCCTCGCAGCGGGCCCGTCAGCTGACGGCGGCCCGCCCCTTCGGCCGCCACGGGGTGTCGGTCATGTTGACGGGAATCTTCTGAAGATACTGAAATGGATGAGATGAACCGAATATCGGACTACCGAACCGTTGAGGTCGTCGCCTTCGATGCCGACGACACGCTGTGGGTCAACGAACCCTTCTTCCGCGAAAGCGAACGTCGCTTCTGCGCCCTTGTGGCCCCGTGGGCCGGGGCGAGGGAGGCCGTCGAGCGGCTCTATGCCCGCGAGGTGGCCAACATGCCGCTCTATGGCTACGGCGTCAAGGCCTGCGTCCTCTCGATGGTCGAGACGGCGCTCGAGCTGGGCGGCGAGCGGCTCCCCGCCGCCGTCGTGGGGGAGCTACTCGCCCTGGGGCGCGACCAGCTTCAGCGTCCCGTCGAGCTGCTGCCCGGCGTGCGGGAGACGCTCCGGCGGCTGCAGGGGCGCTACCGCCTGGCGGTCGTCACCAAGGGGGATTTGCTCGACCAGCGACGCAAACTCCGCCTCTCGGGGCTGGCCCCTTGCTTCGATGCCGTCGAGGTGATGGCCGACAAGGACGAGGCGGCCTACGGCGAGGTGATGCGGCGGCTGGGGGTCGCCCCCGGGGCCTTCCTCATGGTGGGCAACTCGCTGCGCTCCGACGTGCTCCCCGTGGTGGCGCTGGGGGGCCGTGCGGTCCACATCCCCTTCGGCGAGACGTGGCGCCACGAGGAGGTCGACCCCGCGGCGCTCGCACCCTACGACTTTTCCGCGCTGGAGCGCATCGACGAACTCGCCCCGCTGCTGGGGTGCTGAGCCGCGAAGACCGCGCTTCCGTTTATTCACGCCCAAAAAAAGAGGCGGAGCACTCCCCACGGGAGTGCTCCGCCTCATCTTTTGTGGGTTGCCGAGGGGGCGCCGGCGCTCCGTGCCGCCGACCCGCCGTCGGTGCTTCTTGCTGCCGGCCTGCCCCGACCTTTGCGCCACCTGTCCGCGGCCTGTGCTTCCTGCCGCCTGCCCGGTTACCCTTTGTCTCTGTGCTCCGACCCTCGGGCGCCTTATCCTTCCGGCTCCTCGTCGCGGCGGAAGAGCCTTGCAATCGGCTCCAGCCAGCGCCGCAGACGGTCGCCCGTCCGGCGCTCCACACCCGCCGTCGGGCGGCACATGATATCCTCCCCGCCGTGGCTCCGCACCGTCTCGAAGCCCATGCGCAGGTAGAGCCTCCGGGCCGGATTGGCGCGCTGCACCGAGAGCGAGAGGTGCTGGACCCCCTCGTCGGCGGCCAGCAGCAGCATCCTGCGGAGCAGCTCCGTGCCGATGCCGCGGCCGCGGAAGGGCTCCTCGACGACGAGCACCAGCTCGGGCGTCGCGTCGTCCAGATAGCCGAACCCCCTGACCAGCCGCACCCAGACGGCGCCGATGACCGTTCCGCGCACCACGGCGCAGAGCGCCCGGTCGTAGGCGCCGGCTCCGAAGCCGACCGTGTAGGGGAGCAGTTCGGGGGAGAAGACCGCCTCGAAGGGGGGCGGCGGCGTCCCTTCGGGCAGGTAGATGGCCTTGAGCAGCAGCTCGGGCAGCAGAGCGTACTCCGACTGCCTCATCCGGCGGATGGTCCAGCCGCCGCTCATCGCCGCCCGCCTTTGGCCCTCCCGGAGCGGCGCTCCGAAGAGGTGGTTTCACGCGGCTCCCGCCCCTCGGAGCGGTTGGAATGGTTGAATCGTTCGGAGCGGCCGGACGGCCCGGATTGTCCCGGGCGGTCGAATCGCTCGGTGCGACCGGTCTGCCCGGCGCGGGCCGAACTTTTTGCCGAACCCTTTGCCGAACCCTTTGCCGAAAACTTGCCGGAGCCTGCCGCCGAGCCCCGCTTCGCGCCCCGGTTTGCCTCCCGGGCCGCAGCGCGCGCCGAATCATGCTCCGGTCCGCGTTCCTCACCCCGGGTCGTTCCCCGTTCCGCTCCATGCTCCGCTCCGCGTTCCGCGCCCCGGGTCGAATCGTGTCCTGTTCCATGCTCTGTGCCTCGTCCCGCACTTCGGGCCGGGGCTGCCCCCGCCTGTCCCGGGCGGAAGAAGTAGCTCTTCTGGCGGCGCTTCTCCTCCTGCGTGCGGGCGACGTAGACCGGCTCGTGGGTGTAGGGGTTCTCGCCCGTGTAGAACATCACCGACGAGAGGGTCATCGGCGTGGGGGTGAGGTCCTGCACCTGCTCGAGGGTGAAGTGGAGCCGTCCGAGCACCTTGCGCGCCAGTTCGCGCATGTCGTGCTCCGTACAGCCGGGGTGCGACGAGATGAAGTAGGGGATGAGCTGGTAGGGGAGCCCCTCGCGGCGGCAGATGGCGTGGAACGACTCGTTGAGCTGCTCGAAGAGGGCGAAGGGGGGCTTGCGCATCAGCCGCAGCACATGCTCCTCGGTGTGCTCGGGGGCCACCTTGAGCCGCCCCGAGGTGTGGTGGCGGAGCACCGTCTCGAGGTAGGGCGAATCGTCGAAGAGGTCGTAGCGGATGCCGCTGCCGATGAAGGCCTTGCGGATGCCCTTCACGGCGCGGATTTTCTCGTAGAGGGCCAGCAACGGCCGGTGGTCGTTGTCGAGGTTGGGGCAACGCTGCGGATGGAGGCACGAGGGGCGCCGGCAGCGGGCGCAGAGCGTCCGGTCGCGGCCCCCCATGCGGTACATGTTGGCCGAGGGGGCCCCGATGTCCGAGAGGTAGCCCTTGAAGCCGGGCATGCGGACGATACGCTCCACCTCGGCGAGAATCGACCGCTCGCTGCGCGAGTGTACGAACTTGCCCTGGTGGGCCGAGATGGTGCAGAAGGAGCAGCCGCCGAAGCAGCCCCGGTGGATGTTGAGCGAGAACTTAATCATCTCCCAGGCCGGAATCTCCCCCTTGCCGCGGTAGCGCGGGTGGGGCGCCCGCTCGTAGGGGAGGTCGAACGAGTGGTCGAGTTCCTCGGTCGAGAGCGTGGTGTTGGGGGGTGTGACCACCACCCAGCGGTCGCCCGTCCGCTCGACGAGCGTCGCAACGGGCTCCATCAGGTTGCTCTGCGTCTCGATGACGGTGAAGTTCTCGCCGAAGGCGCGCTTGTCGGCCCGGCACTCCTCGAAGGAGTGGAGGCGGATGGTCGTCGCGGGGTCGAGCCGCGCGACGTAGTCGTCGTCGGCCAGGAAGGCCACCTGGCGGATGCGGCGCAGCAGCTTGGCGTTGTAGCCGTTGTGCATGGCGCGTGCGACCTGCTGCACCACCCGCTCGCCCATGCCGTAGATGAGCAGGTCGGCGCCCGACTCGACGAGCACCGAGGGGCGCAGCGCGTCGCTCCAGTAGTCGTAGTGGGTCAGCCGCCGCAGCGAGGCCTCGATGCCCCCCACGACCACCGGCACATGGGGGAAGAGGCGCTTGAGGATGCGCGTGTAGACCGTCACGGCGTAGTCGGGGCGGAAGCCCGCGCGGCCGCCGGGCGTATAGGCGTCGTCGTGGCGCAGCCTGAGGTTGGCCGTGTAGTGGTTGACCATCGAGTCCATCGCTCCGGCCGAGATGCCGAAGAAGAGGCGCGGCGCACCGAGCTTGGTGAAGTCGCGCAGGTCGTCCTGCCAGTTGGGCTGGGGGACGATGGCGACGCGGTAGCCCTCGGCCTCGAGCAGGCGGCCGATGACCGCGGCGCCGAAGGCCGGGTGGTCGATGTAGGCGTCGCCCGTGAAGAGAATGACGTCGAGGTAATCCCATCCGCGTTCGCGGACCTCTTTGACGGTTGTCGGCAGAAACATGGCGGTTTGTTCGGTAACGGATAATATGGGTGCGGCGGCCGCGGGCGGGCGTCGCGGTGTCGCGTTGCGGTCCCGGAGGTGTGTGTGCGGCGGGCGTCGCGCTTCCGGGAGGGGCAGGTGTTGCGGTGCGGGTGCAGCCCCGGCATTTTTTGTCGTATTGCGGTCCGGTGTTGCGGTGCGGCCCGGAGGTTGCCCTCCCCCGGCCTGCTCACCCCCCCCCTCGATTGGAACTCAGAGCGTCTCCTCGTCGGTGCGGCCGGCCGCCACGTAGGTGTCCCACTTGGCCAGAACGGCGCGGAAATCCTCCGGAAGCTCGCTCTCGAAGCAGACCTCGCGGTGCGTCGTCGGGTGGACGAAGCCCAGCGAGCGGGCGTGGAGTGCCTGGCGCGGCATCAGCGCAAAGCAGTTCTCGATGAACTGCCGGTACTTGGCAAAGGTCGTCCCCTTGAGGATGCGGTCGCCGCCGTAGCGCGCGTCGTTGAAGAGCGGGTGGCCCTGCCAGGCCATGTGGACGCGAATCTGGTGCGTGCGCCCCGTCTCGAGGCGGCACTCGACCAGCGTCACGTAGCCGTAGCGCCGGAGCACGCACCAGTGTGTGACGGCATGCTTGCCCTCCGAGCCGTCGGCGAAGACGTGCATCTTGAGCCGGTCCCTGGGGTCGCGGCCGATGTTGCCCGTGATGGTCCCCTCGTCCTCTTCGAAGTTGCCCCAGACGAGGGCCACGTAACGGCGGTGAATCGTATGGTCGAAGAACTGCTTGGCCAGCCGGGCGTGTGCCAGCTCGTTCTTGGCGATGACGAGCAGTCCCGAGGTATCCTTGTCGATGCGGTGGACCAGTCCGGCGCGCATGTCCCCTTCGCGGAACATCGGCAGCGTGCGCAGGTGGTAGGTCAGGGCGTTGACCAGCGTCCCCTGGTAGTTGCCGTGGCCCGGGTGGACCACCATGCCGGCCGCCTTGTTGACAATCAGCAGGTCGTCGTCCTCGTAGACGATGTCGAGCGGGATGTTCTCGGGGATAATCTCCACCTCGCGGCGCGGGTAGGGCATCACCAGCGAGATGCGGTCCAGCGGCTTGACCTTGTAGCTCGACTTGGCGGGCTTGCCGTTGACGAGGATGTTGCCGCTGTCGGCCGCCGCCTGGATGCGGTTGCGCGAGCACTTCTCCATGCGGCAGGTGAGGTACTTGTCCAGCCGGATGAGCGTCTGCCCCTTGTCGGCCGTGATGGAGAAGTGTTCGTAGAGCCCCTGCCCGCTGCCCTCATCGTCGTCACCGTCGTCGTCGCCGTCATCATCATCCGCCTCCTCCTCCGCGAGCGGCTCCCCCTTGGCTTTCGGGGTTGTGCCGGCAGGCTGAGGGGTCGTGTTGCCGGTTTCCGGGGCCGGAGTGGTTGCGGAGGCGGGCTGCGGAGCCGTGTCTCCGGCTTCCGGGGCCGGGTCGCCGGGCTGCGGAGCCGTTTTGCCGGTCAGCGGCTTCCCGCTGTCGGTTGCCGGCTCTCCGTTGTCGGATATGGACTCCCCGTCGCCTCCGGCCGGCGTGGCGATGCAGCCCCCGGTGGCCGCAGGTGCGCTGCCGTCCGGGGCGGTATGGGTGCGGAGCTCCCCGAGGGGGCCCGTCGCTTTGTGTTCGGAGTATGCCATGCTGTCGGTCAATCGAAAAATCCTTCGTCACCGTCCTCCGCGCTGCTCGTCTCCTCCGCGGCGCTGCCCGTCGCCTGCTCGAAGCGCAGGAGCGCCAGCGAGTCGGCGACATTCTGCTCGCGCTCGGCGCGCTCGCGGGCCGTGCGGGCCGCCTCCTTCTCGGCTGCGGCGCGCTGCTCGGAGACCTTCTTCGTGTCGAGCGTCAGCCAGAGGTCCACGCGCTGGCCCAGGGCGATGCTCTGCTCGGCCGAGGGGCTCTGTCGGTAGACGCGCGTCTGCTTCTGGTTGAGCAGGTTGATGCCCTCGTCGAAGGTGACGCGCCCGACGTTGATGCCCAGCTCCCACAGGCGGCTCTTGGCCTGACGCAGCCCGTAGCCGGTCACCATCGGGACGGGCGTCGTGCCCGAACCCTCCGCGACGCCCACGTAGAGCGTCACGCCCGAGCCGATTTCGGCCTCAATGCGGCTCGTCTCCAGAACGGGACGTCCGTCGCAGTACTCCTCGAGCACGTAGTTGGTCGCCATGTCGGGGCGGTAGATGAGCTCCTCAATCTCCAGCCCGGCAATCTCGAGCATGTTCTTGGCCTGGCGCAGCGAGCGGCCCGCCACGTAGGGCACCGGCACGCTCTTCTGGCGGAAGGAGTTGATGGTGACGTAGACGGTGCGTCCGGGCTTCACCTCGACGCCGCCGGCCGGCAGCTGGTCGAGGACGATGCCCCCCTCGTAGGCCGGCACGAAGAGCGAGTCGTTGACCTGCAGTTCGAGGTCGTGGCTCCGGGCCAGGCGCTGCGCTTCGTCGAGCGGGATGCCCGCGAAGTCGGGCACCGTGCGGCGTGCGCCGTGGCGCGTGCCCGCCTGCATGGCGAAGTGGGCGACGAGCGCCAGCGCCAGCATCGTCAGGACGATGAGCGTCAGGTTGTAGGCCACGGGGTGGGCCTTGAGACGTTTCCAGTAGTTTTCCATGACCTTGTACGGTTTATTTCGGCGCCTTCCGGTAGAGGTAGAGGGCTATGCCGAGGTAGATGATGTTGGGGAGCCATACGGCCAGACCGGGCGGCAGCGAGCCGCTCTTGGCGAACTCCTCGAAGAAGCGGTTGAAGAGGATGTAGGAGAAGCAGAGCGCCGTGCCGATGCCGATGTGGAGCCCCGTGCCGCCGCGCACCTTGCGCGACGAGAGCGAGACGCCGATGAGCGTCAGGATGAAGGTCGAGAGCGGATAGGCGTAACGGGCGTGCTTCTCCACCTCGATGATGTTGATGGAGTCGGAGCCCTTGGCCTTCTGCTGGTCGAGGAACTCGTTGAGCTTCGAGATGTTCATCGTCTGAATCAGCTCGTTGATGCGCCCCAGCTCGGTCACCTCGAGGTTGATGAGCGTGTCGAGGTTGCGGTGCTGGCGGAACTGCTCGACGCCCAGCGAGTCGAAGCTGCGGGTGGTGTAGCGCAGCGCCGTCCAGCGGTGGGTGTCGGGGTCGAAGGTGACGTCGGCCGCCTCGAGCGACTGGGTCATCGTGCCGTCGGCGTAGTGCTCCAGCGCGAAGAACGAGGCCTTGTTGTTGCTCTCGGAGTAGCCGCGGATGTAGGCGAAGGTGCCGGGCTCAATCTGGCGGTAGATGTGGCGGTCGAACTGGGCGTTGCGCTTGCGCTTGACGTACTGCGACTCGAAGTCGACAATCTCCTTCTGCGAGATGGGGATGAGCCAGAGGTTGAGCACCAGCGAGAGCGAGCCGATGATGAAGGCCCCCAGGAAGTAGGGCCACATGAGCCGCCGGAAGGACATGCCTCCCGAGAGCATGGCGACGATTTCGGTCTGGTAGGCCATCTTCGAGGTGAAGAAGATGCAGGCGATGAAGGTGAACAGACCGCTGAACTGGTTGATGAAGAAGGGGATGAAGTTGAGGTAGTACTGGAAGATGATTTTCTTGAACGGGGCCTTCAGCTCGGTGAAGTTGTCGAGCTTCTCGACATAGTCGAAGAGCACCACCACGATGATAATCATGGCGATGGCGAAGAAGTAGGTCGAAAGGAACTTCCCCAGTATGTAGCGGTCCAGAATCTTGAACCCCGGGAATTTGAATTTCATCTCCTCGTTCCGTTGAAGTTATGGTCTTGTTACGTTCATCCTGCAGCGTGCATGCCTTCGGCGGCGCCGGGTCAGAGGCGGCGCGAGAGGCGGGGTATCATCAGCTCCTTCCAGGCGGCGAAGTCCCCTGCGGCGATGTGCTCGCGGGCCATCCCCACCAGCCGCAGGTAGAAGGCGATGTTGTGCAGCGAGGCAATCTCGGCGGCCAGCATCTCGCCGCAGACGCAGAGGTGGTGCAGGTAGGCCTTCGAGTAGAGCCTGTCGACGAAGGCCGTCCCTTCGGGGTCGATGGGCGAGAAGTCTGCCTCCCACTTCTTGTTGCGGATGTTGATGATGCCCTCGGCCGTGAAGAGCTGTCCGTTGCGGCCGTTGCGCGTCGGCATCACGCAGTCGAACATGTCCACGCCGCGGGCGATGCCCTCGAGGATGTTGACCGGCGTGCCGACCCCCATCAGGTAGCGGGGGCGCCCCTCGGGCAGCACGGCGTCGACCACCTCGAGCATCTCGTACATCTTCTCGGCAGGTTCGCCCACGGCCAGGCCGCCGATGGCGTATCCGTCGGCGTCGTAGCGCATGGCATCCTCGGCCGCGGCGATGCGCAGGTCGGGGTAGGTGCACCCCTGCACGATGGGGAAGAGCGCCTGGTAGTGGCCGTAGCGGGGCGCCGTCTGGTGGTAGCGGTTGAAGCAGCGTTCGAGCCAGCGCTGGGTGAGCGCCAGCGACTTGGCGGCGTAGTCGCGCGGCGAGTCGCCCGGCGGGCACTCGTCGAAGGCCATCATGATGTCGGCGCCGATGGTGCGCTCGGTGTCGATGACGCTCTCGGGGGTGAACAGGTGCTTCGAGCCGTCGATGTGCGAGCGGAAGTGGCACCCCTCCTCGCGCAGCTTGCGGCAGGCGGCCAGCGAGAAGACCTGGAAGCCGCCGCTGTCGGTGAGCATCGGCCCCTCCCAGGTCGAGAAGCGGTGCACGCCGCCCGCCTGTTCGATAATCTCCATGCCGGGACGCAGGTAGAGGTGGTAGGTGTTGGCCAGAATAATCTGGGCGTGAGCCTCGTCGCGCACATCGCGGTGGAAGAGCCCCTTGACGGTGGCGGCCGTACCGACGGGCATGAAAATCGGCGTGCGAATCACGCCGTGGTCGGTCGTGAGCTCGCCGGCACGGGCCCGCGAAGCGGGGTCCCGGTACTGAAGGGTAAATTGCATGCTCATACTGTCCCGCAAAAGTAGGGAAAATAATGCGAATTATGAATTTTGCGCCGCGATTTGTTGCCCGCCGCCCGTGTTGCCGCCCGTGTTGCCGTCCGCGCCGGGGTGCGACCGCCCGCTCCGGCTCCCGTGAAGTGGCCTGCTCCGGCTCCCTGCTCCGGCCCCCTGCTCCGGCCCCCCTGTTCGCCCTCTTCGCCGCCTCTTTGCCGCCTCTTTGCCGCCTCTTCGCCGTCCTCTTCGCACCCCCTTCGCGCTCCCGGGGCCCCGCCCCGCGCTGCCGTGAAATTTATTCCCGTCCCGAACGCCCGAATGTCTGAATTGTTTCGTACCTTTGCCCCTGTTTCCGAACGGTTCGAACATATGCAATTCATCGATACGGTTCTCTCCTATTGCGGCTGGACGGGCGTGGCCCTCGCTGCGGTGCTGCTGCTCATGCTCGGCATCCAGCTCTACTACTACCTCGTCGCCTACGGCCGCATCCCCGGCTACAAGAACAGCCGCCGCCGTCGGGTGCTCGACCACGAGCCTCCCATCTCGGTGGTAATTCCCATGTTTTCGGAGGATTACGCCTTCGTCGAGGAGCGCCTCTCGCTCATTCTGGCCCAGAGCTACCCCGATTTCGAGGTGGTGATTGTCTACGTGGGTCAGGACAACGACTTCTACGCCGAGCTGCGCCGTCTGGGCAGCTCCTTCCCGCGCATCACGACCACCAAGATTCTGCTCGACCCACGCTTCCCGATTTCGCGCAAGATGGCGCTCAACGTCGGCATCAAGTCGGCCCACTACGAGCATCTGGTCCTCACCTCGACCGACGCCATGCCGCGCAGCGACCGCTGGCTCTCGCTCATGGCCAAGGGCTTCCTCACGGGCGACATCGTCATCGGCTACTGCGGCATGGAGCGCGGACGGGGTCTGGCCAACTACTTCATGCGCTGCTGGCGGATGATGCACGCCGCCGACTGGCTGGCGCGGGCCATCGCCCGCCGCCCCTACAAGGGCATCTTCCACAACTTCGGCTTCACCAAGAAAATCTACTTCGACGCCAACGGCTTCAACCACCTCAACATGAACATCGGCGAGGACGACCTCTTCATGCAGCAGGTGATGACGCGCGACAACGTGAGCGTCGTCCTCTCGCCGCGCGCCACCCTCAGCCAGAAGGCGTGGGGCGGCATGGGGTGGTGGATGAGCCAGCTGCGCTACTACGGCTCGTCGTTCCGCTTCTACCCGGGTGCGGTCAAGCGCTTCATCCGCTTCGAGCTCCTCTCGCGGCTGCTCTTCTGGGTGGCGGCCGTTGCGGCGCTGGTGCTCATGCCGCTCGAATACAAGCTGGCGGTGGTCTTCCTGCTCCTCGCTCGCTACGTGGTCGTGGCGCTCGAGGTGCGGCGCATCGCCCGGCGTCTGGGCGAGGAGGGACTGGTGCGCACCTACTTCCTCTATGACCTGCTGAGCCCCTTCTATGCCGCGGTGCTGAGCCTCATGCTCCGCCGCAAAGACGAACGCGTATGGAGATAGCCGACTACATCGTTGCCGAGGACCGCGAACTGGTGCGGCTGGCGCTCGGAGGGGACGACGTCGCCTTCGAATACCTCTTCGACCGCTACCGCGAGGCCATCCACCGCCTCTTCGTGCAGCGGCTCGGAGGCACCGACGGCGCCGACGACCTGCTGCAGGAGACCTTCATCAAGGTCTACATCAACCTCCACCGCTACCGTCCCGACTACACCTTCGGGCAGTGGCTCTACACCATCGCCCGCAACACCTTCATCGACTACGTGCGCAAGCGTCAGGAGGAGCTCCCCATCGACGAGCGCTTCGCCTCGCCGCCGTCGCCGACGCCGACCCCCGAGGAGCGCTTCATCAACCTGCAGCAGCGGACGCAGCTCGAACACTACCTTGAGCAGCTTACGCCGCGCTACCGCGAGCTGATACGGATGCGCTTCTTCGACGAGTACTCCTACGAGGAGATAGCCACCAAGCTGGGGCTCCCGCTCGGGACGGTCAAGACGCAGATTCACCGCGCCCGCGAGCAGATGTGCCGTCTTATCGCCCGGGGCGAGTAGGCGGGGCGCGAGCCGTTCGGGGGAGCAAATAATCCGGGGACGCGGGCAGTTGGAAAACCAGCTTCGGCCGCCGACTGCCGCGACAACCTGCAACGAGACAGAGCCCGAAAAAACCGGAAAGCCTGCTTCGGCCGCCGACTGCCACGGAACCCGCCGCGAAACAGCGCCCGAATCCCCGAAAAACCGGATAACCCCCGAATATCTGGAAAATTCTGGAAAATCCCCGGAAGACCCCGGAAAAATGCGAACATAGAGCCCGGACACCACGCAACCGAACCACACACCGAAACATATCCCGGCCATGGAACTGATACTGAAATACTTTCCCGACCTGAGCCCCGAGCAGTGCGACCGCTTTGCCGCCATGTACGACCTCTACGCCGACTGGAACGCCAAAATCAACGTCGTCTCGCGCAAGGACTTCGACCAGCTCTACCTGCGCCACGTGCTCCACTCGCTGGCCATCGCGCGGGTCTGCCGCTTCGATGCCGGGGCGCGCATCCTCGACGTGGGGTGCGGCGGCGGCTTCCCGTCGGTGCCGCTGGCGGTCCTCTTCCCCGAGGCGCACTTCGTGGCGGCCGACTCCATCCGCAAGAAAATCACGGTGGTCGAGGGGGTCCGCTCGTCGCTCGGACTGACCAACCTCGAGGCGCGCTGCGTGCGGGTCGAGCAGCTCACCGAGCGCTTCGACTACGTCGTTTCGCGCGCCGTGACCGAGATGGCGACCTTCGTGGGGTGGATTTGGAACCGCATCGAGCGGGGACAGCACGGCACGCTGCCCAACGGAATCCTCTACCTGAAGGGGGGCGACCTGGCCGAGGAGCTGGCCGCCACGCACCTCAAGTGGCAGCTTTTCAACATCTCCGACTTCTTCGACGAGGAGTTCTTCGCCACCAAGCGCGTGGTCTATACCCCCAAGGTGTGATGTCTGCGGCCCCTTCGATGCTCTTGCCGGCGGGGTGGCTGCTCTGGCTCTTTCCCTGCTGCTTTCTGCTGCACGAGGCCGAGGAGTGTTTCGGTCTTTTGGGCCGTGGCGGCGGACTTCCCGAATGGACGCTCCGGAACCGCAGGATGTTGACGGCCCGTCATCCCCGTCTGGGGGCGCTCTTTGCCCGATTGGGGCGGATTTCCCGAGGCTGGTTTGCGGCCATTGCGCTCGAAGAGAGCCTTTTGGTGGTTGCTGCGACCCTTTCGTGTGATTTGCGCCCCTGGCTGGCTCTGTTTGCGGCTTTTCTGCTGCATCTGCTTCTTCACGGACTTCAAGCGCTCGTCGTAGGGTGCATGTTTCCCGGAATGGTCTCGGCAGTCGTGGCTTTGCCGGCGGGCGCCCTGATTTGGGGCGTGGCGGTTGCGCGCAGCGGCTTGTCCGTTGGGGAGGTGTTCTGCTGGAGCATCGGCGGAGCGCTCTTTGCCGGATTTAATCTGGCGGTGATGCATCGTCTGGCGGAACATGCAGCGGCAGACCGAAGGGCGGGGCGCGGCAAATCGTGCCGGTGAGGGAAGTCCTGCCGGATGAAAACAGCAGGGGCGGAAGCATTTGTGCTTCCGCCCCTCTCTGTCAATGGGGGTCGATGCGGTCCGCAGCGTGCGGCCGGGTGTTGCAGTCCGTGGGCCCGCGACTCGTGTCCGGGTGTTGCTGGCCTTCGGCTCCTTGGTCCTCCAGCTTCTCAGCCTCTGACCCTTCAGCTCCTCCGGCTCTCCGGCTCTCCGGCTCCTCGGCACGCTCCCGGCCCCTCGGTTCCTAAGTTCCTCGTCTCTTCGGCCCCTCAATCGCCCCTCCCCGGGTGCTACTCCTCGATGAAGTCGACGTTCACCTGACGCTGGAACGCCTCCTGGAGCGAGATGAAGGTCTCGGTGGTGGAGACGCCCGGAATGCGGAGAATCCCGTCGAAAATCGTGCGCATCAGATGCTCGTTGTCCAGACAGTAGAGCTTTGCCAGGATGTTGTAGCTGCCCGTGATGAAGTGACACTCCACAATCTCGGGCACGTCGCGCAGCTTCTCCATCGTCTGCATGAGCTGCTGCGGGTCCTTGATGATGATGCCGATGTGGGCACACACGTCGAATCCCAGCATCTTGGGGTCGACGATGAGGCGGCTGCCCAGAATGACCCCCGATTCGTCCAGCTTGCGGATGCGCTGATGGATGGCGGCCCCCGAAATGCCGCATTCGCGGGCAATCTCGAGGAACGGCATGCGGGCGTTCTTAATCAGGAACTTCAGAATTTTCCGGTCGATGGCGTCCAGTGCGATTTTCGGCATGGCTGTGTCGTGTTGGTTAAGGTTGAACGGATTGGGGCAGCGGAGCCTACTTGAGGATGTTGAGCTCCTTGCCCACCTTGATGAAGGCTGCGATGCAGCGGTCGAGCTGCTCGAAGGTGTGTCCGGCCGATACCTGCACGCGGATGCGGGCCTGGCCCTTCGGCACGACGGGGTAGTAGAAGCCCGTCACGAAGATGCCTTCGTCCTGCAGACGTGCGGCAAAGTCCTGCGAGAGCTTGGCGTCGTAGAGCATCACGGCGCAGATGGCCGACTGCGTGGGCTTGATGTCGAATCCGGCAGCCATCATCCCCTTGCGGAAGTGCTCGACGTTGGCCACCAGACGGTCGTGAATCTCGTCGCTCTCGGCCAGCATGCGGAAGAGCTCGATGCCGGCACCCACCACGGCGGGGGGCAGCGAGTTGGAGAAGAGGTAGGGACGCGAGCGCTGGCGCAGCAGGTCGATGATTTCGCGGCGGCCCGTCGTGAAGCCGCCCACGGCGCCGCCGAAGGCCTTGCCCAGCGTGCCGGTGAGGATGTCGACCTGGCCGCGCAGGTTGAAGAGCTCTGTAATGCCGCGGCCCGTCTTGCCCAGCACGCCGGCCGAGTGGCACTCGTCGACCATCACCAGCGCGTCGTACTTCTCGGCCAGGGCGCAGATTTTGTCGAGCGGAGCGGCGTTGCCGTCCATCGAGAAGACGCCGTCGGTGACGATGATGCGGAAGCGCTGCGCCTGGGCGCGCTTGAGGCACTCCTCCAGTTCGGCCATGTCGGCGTTGGCGTAGCGGTAGCGCACGGCCTTGCACAGACGCACGCCGTCGATGATGGAGGCGTGGTTGAGGGCGTCGGAGATGATGGCGTCCTGCTCGGTGAAGAGCGGCTCGAAGACACCGCCGTTGGCGTCGAAGCAGGCGGCGTAGAGAATCGTATCCTCGGTGCCGAAGAAGTCGGAGATGGCCTTTTCGAGCTCCTTGTGGATGTCCTGGCAGCCGCAGATGAAGCGGACGGAGGACATGCCGAAGCCGCGGGCGTCCATCGCGCGCTTGGCCGCCTCAATCAGACGGGGGTTGTCCGAGAGGCCGAGGTAGTTGTTTGCACAGAAATTCAGTACCTTGCGACCGCCGACCTCGATTTCGGCGCGCTGGGGCGAACAGATGATGCGTTCGTTCTTGTAGAGGCCCGCGGCCTTGATGTCGGCGAGCTCCTGTTGCAGATGGGCTTTGATTTTTCCGTACATGATTCGTTATGGTTTTAAGGTTTTTGGCTTGTTTGGGGTGACAATCTGTTAGCAAAGATAGGTATTTTTCTGGAAAAGAGGTATTTTCGGTGAAATATTTTCATTTTTGCGGTTACAATCTGTTATCCGCCGGGGCGGAAACGCCGGTTTTTCGGGCGTAATGCGCTGTAAACCAGACGTTGCAAGCCCTACGGGTTGTCGGGCCGCATCCTGCCGTTTTTTGTCGTTTTCTGTCGTTTTTTTGCCGTTTCGTCCCGCCTTCCCCGCCGTCCGCTCCTCCTGTCTTCCCCGCCGTCCGCTCCTCCCGTCTTCCCCGCCGACCGCTCCTCCTGTCTTCCCCGCCGACCGCTCCTCCTGTCTTCTCCGCCGTCCCCTCTTCCCTTTTTCCGCGCGCCCTCCCGCTCCGGCTCATTATAATTATTGTGCGCCCTTCCGAAGTGCGCCCTTCCGGGAACGGCGCCGTTCCGTGTTCTGTCCTTCGCCTCGCCCGCGCCTCTTCCCTCCCGCGCCTCTTCCCTCCCGCGCCTCTTCCCTCCCGCGCCTCTTCCCTCTCGCGCCTCTTCCCTCTCGCGCCTCTTCCCTCCCGCGCCTCTTCCCTCTCGCGCCTCTTCCCTCTCGCGCCTCTTCCCTCTCGCGCCTCTTCCCTCTCGCGCCTCTTCCCTCTCGCGCCTTGCCCGTGCCCCTTCCGCGCCCCGTTTCCGCCTCCTCGCAACATATTTTTCTGTTATCGGACTAACGGAATCCGAAATATTTCCGTAAATTTGTCACGGAAAAATCCGCAAAGCAATAGGTTTCAACTAAAATACTTAAAAATCAACAGCTATGATTTCGATTGACAACTACGATTTCAAAGGCAAACGCGCGATTATCCGCGTGGATTTCAACGTGCCCCTCAACGAGAAGGGCGAGGTGACGGACGATACCCGCATCCGTGCCGCCATCCCCACCATCAAGAAGGTGCTCGCCGAAGGCGGCGCCGTGATTCTGATGTCGCACATGGGCCGTCCCAAGAAGAATCCCGACCCCAAATATTCGCTCGAGCAGATTATCCCCGCCATCGAGAAGAACCTGGGCGTGAAGGTCCAGTTCGCCGGTGACTGCATGGGTGAGAAGGCTGCCCGGATGTGCAAGGAGATTAAGCCGGGCGAAGTCGTACTGCTCGAGAACCTCCGCTTCTACGCCGAGGAGGAGGGCAAGCCCCGCGGCCTGGCCGAGGATGCCACCAAGGAGGAGAAGGATGCCGCCAAGAAGGCCCTCAAGGAGGGTCCCCAGAAGGAGTTCGTCAAGAAGCTGGCTTCGTATGCCGACTGCTACATCAACGACGCCTTCGGTACGGCTCACCGCAAGCACGCTTCGACCTATCTGATTGCCAAGTACTTCCCCAATGACAAGATGTTCGGCTACCTGATGGAGAAGGAGGTCAAGGCCATCTCGTCGCTCATGGAGCACCCGGCACACCCCTTCTGCGCCATCATCGGAGGTTCGAAGGTTTCGACCAAGATTGGCGTCATCAAGTCGCTCATCGAGAAGGTTGATTCGATTGTCATCGGCGGCGGTATGACCTACACCTTCGCCGCAGCCCAGGGCGGCAAGGTCGGCAACTCGATTTGCGAGCCCGACATGTTCCCCGTGGCCCTCGAGATTCTCGAGCTGGCCAAGCAGAAGGGTGTCAAGCTCGTCATGTCGCCCGACGCCCTGATTGCCGACGCCTTCTCGGCCGACGCCAACACCTCGACGGCCCCCGCCAACAACATCCCCGACGGATGGGAAGGCGTCGACATCGCCGACGAGGGCAAGAAGATTTTCCGCGAGCACATCCTCGGCTGCAAGACCATTCTGTGGAACGGCCCCGTGGGTGTCTTCGAAATCGACAAGTTCGCAACGGGTTCGAAGGAGGTGGCGCTCGCCATCGCCGAGGCTACCAAGAAGGGCGCCTACTCGCTCATCGGCGGCGGCGACTCGGTTGCCTGCATCAACAAGTTCGGTCTGGCCGACCAGGTTTCCTACATCTCGACGGGCGGCGGCGCGCTGCTCGAGTACATCGAGTTCGGTGACCTGCCGGGTGTAGCGGCCATCCGTGACTAAACAAGCAGGGGGCCGCAAGAGACGGCCCCCTGTTTGATTTTACCCCGACCTCAAAACTTCGGAACCCGACGGCACGGGCCGCCTCCGGAACGGCGCCTCCCCGCAAGGGGATGCCTCCGCCTCTGCTGCCCGAGGCAGGGTGCACCACCGCCCGCCGCCCGCAGCTGCGACCGCCCGCATGCCGCACAACAAAAACCAACACATGAAGAAAATCATTTTCCTTGCAGCTATGGCTTGTATGGCTTCCGCCTGCCAGAACAATGCGCCCAAGACGCCGGCCATCGACGTGTCGAACATGGACCTCACGGTGGCTCCCAACGTCGACTTCTATCAGTACGCCACCGGCGGGTGGCAGGCCAAGAACCCGCTCAAACCCGAATATTCGCGCTACGGTGCCTTCGACGTAATCGGCGAGAACAACCAGAAGCGCATCAACGACCTCTTCCAGGAGATGACGAAGATGGAGGCGGCCAAGGGGAGCGTCGAGCAGAAAATCTCGGACCTCTACAAGATGGGACTTGACTCCGCACGGCTCAACGCCGAGGGTGCCGCCCCCATCCAGAGCAAGCTCGGCGAGCTGCTCGCCATCACGGACCGCGCACAGCTGACGGGGGCCATTGCCGACCTGCACCGTTCGGTGGGCAACCCCTTCTTCTCGATGGGCGTCGAGGCCGACCTGATGAACAGCAACGTCAACGCCCTCTACGTCTCGCAGAGCGGTCTGGGCATGGGCACGCGCGACTACTACGTCGACGAGTCGAATGCCGGCATCAAGAAGGCCTACGGTGAGATGCTCGCCCGTCTGTTCCAGCTGGCGGGCCTCGAGCAGGCCGAGCAGGCCGCAGCCGACGTCGTCTCGCTCGAGACGCGCCTGGCCGAGAAGATGTGGTCGAACGTCGAGCTGCGCAACATCGTCGCACAGTACAACCCCATGTCGAAGGCCGACTTCGAGAAGACTTACGACGCCATCGACTGGCCGGCCTACTACGAGAAGATGGGCGTCGGCGCCTTCGACACGGTCATCGTGACCACGCCGTCGGCCATCGCCAACGTCAACGAGCTGCTCAAGAGCGCCACGCTCGACGAGCTGCGCTACTACCTGGCCGCGCAGTACGTCACGGCGGCCGCTCCCTACCTGAGCGACGATTTCCAGCAGGCGTCGTTCGACTTCTTCGGCAAGGTGATGTCGGGCCAGCAGGAGATGAAGCCCCGCTGGAAGCGCGCCATGTCGGTGCCCAACAACACGCTGGGTGAGGCCGTGGGCGAGATGTACGTGGCCCGCTACTTCCCGGCCAAGGAGAAGGAGCGCATGCTCGCACTGGTGAAGAACCTCCAGACGGCCCTCTCGGAGCACATCGCCGCCCTCGACTGGATGTCCGACGCCACGAAGGCCAAGGCTCAGGAGAAGCTCTCGACCTTCACCGTGAAAATCGGCTACCCCGACAAGTGGAAGGACTACACGACGCTCGAGATTGACCCCTCGAAGAGCTACTGGGAGAACATCGTCAACGCCAGCGCCTGGTATACGGCCGACAACATCACGAAGCTGGGCAAGCCGGTCGACCGCGACGAGTGGCACATGACGCCGCAGACGGTCAACGCCTACTACAACCCGACGACCAACGAAATCTGCTTCCCGGCCGCCATTCTTCAGCCGCCGTTCTACAATCCCGATGCGGATGATGCGGTCAACTACGGCGCCATCGGCGTGGTAATCGGCCACGAGATGACCCACGGATTCGACGACCAGGGCCGTCAGTTCGACAAGGACGGCAACATGAACAACTGGTGGACCGAGGAGGATACGGCCGCCTTCAACGAGAAGGCCGCCGTGCTGGTCAAGCAGTTCGACGCCATCGAGGTGCTTCCGGCCAAGGACGGCCAGCCGGCACTGATGGCCAACGGTTCGCTCTGCCTGGGTGAGAACATCGCCGACCAGGGCGGTCTGCGCGTGGCCTGGACGGCCTTCCACAACTCGCTCGAGGGCAAGGAGGCTCCGGCGCCCATCGACGGCTTCACGGCCGACCAGCGCTTCTACCTGGCCTATGCGACGCTGTGGGGACAGAACATCCGCGACGAGGAGATTGCCCGTCTGACGAAGCTCGACGTGCACTCGCTGGGCAAGTGGCGCGTCAACGCCACGCTGCGCAACCTGCAGAGCTTCTACGACGCCTTCGGCATCACCGACGGCCCGATGTTCCTGCCCGAGTCCGAGCGCGTGATTATCTGGTAGCGCGGGTAACGCGACCCGGGGCGGAGCAGAGCGGTCGGGGCTGCATTACAGTCTGTTTTTAGACCCGTACTCCAGTCCGTACTCCAGCCCGCACTTCGGCCTGCATTTCCGGCCTGAGACTTCGGTCCGGGATTCTGGCCCGCATCCCGGTCATCATTTGCATCCCGCCCCGAGCGTCATAAACGAAAGATTCCCGAATCCCTCATGAGGGGTTCGGGAATCTTTTTTGTGTGTGGCGTGCCGGTGGAAGGCGCGGAGCGGACAATGGCGCGGGAAAGTGCGCGGCGGCTATTGCTGCTCCGGCTCCGCGGGCAGGGTGTCGAGGATGCGCTTTACCTCGGCCATGAACCGCTCGGGGTCGGTGGCTCCGCGGATGCGGCCGAGCAGCTCGCCCTCGGTATTGAAAATTAGATAGAGCGGCACCCTGCGGTTACCGTAGCGCTTCAGCAGCTCGCGGCCCGTCGTCTTGTCGATGTCGTACTTGGCGCAGACGAAGTGCTGCTCCATGAATGCGCCGACGTCGCTGCGCGAGAAGACCTCGCGCTCCATCATTTGGCAGGGCGGGCACCAGGTGGCGAAGAGGTCGATGAAGACCAGTTTGTTCTGCTCGACGGCCTGACGGCGCACGCCGTCGGTCGAGCGGGTCATGAAGCGGACCTGGGCTTCGGCCCCGACGGCGCCGAGCAGCAGCAGGAAGAGTAAAAGGATGCGTTTCATGGAGGTGGTGTTTTAGGGTGGTTAATGGTTGCGGATGTGATAAGGATTGCGGTTTCAGATGTAGTTGAGGCCGTGGCGCCTGCCGCGTTTGCACCGTTCCGGAGGCGGCGATATTCTGCTGTTGCGGAGCTCAATCGGCAAAAATCACTCCGGATTTGCTCCGGAATCACTGCGGAATCGCTCCGAATCGCTCCAAAATCGTTTCGAACCGTGCGGAAGCCGCTCTGAAATGGAGTGCGGCTGTTCTTCCGTTCTGCCGGTTCTCTTGCCCCGCCGGTTCTCTTGCCTCGCCGGTTCTCTTGCCCCGCCGGTTCTTTTGCCCCGCCGGTCCTTTCGCGCCGCCGGTTCTTTTGCCTCGCCGGTTCTTTTTGCCCCGCCGGTCCTTTCGCGCCGCCGGTCCTTCCGTCCCGCTACTCCTCCTTCGGCGCGGAGAGCCCGCTGCGCGCCATCTGCTCGGCGGTGCTCAGCAGTCCGCAGGCGGCCTGGATGTCCTCGCCGCGCGAGGCGCGGATGGTGGTGTGGATGCCGCGGGCCGTCAGCGCGTCGCGGAAGCGGAGCATCGTCTCCTCGTCGGGCGAGAAGAAGGGCGACGAGGGGATGCGGTGGAAACGGATGAGGTTGATGCGGCACTTGATGCCGTTGAGCAGCCGCACCAGCTCGCGGATGTGGCGCGGCGAGTCGTTCATGCCGCTCAGCACGATGTATTCGAACGAGACGCGCCGCTGGTGGGTGAAGTCGTAGCGGCGCAGGATGTCGACCACGCTGCGGATGGGCCATGCCCGCTCGACGGGCATAATCTGCGCCCGCTCCTCCGGGAAGGGGTTGTGGAGGCTCACCGCCAGATGGACCTTCGTCTGGTCGAGCAGCCGCGGCAGCTGCGGCGCGACGCCCGCCGTCGAGAGGGTGATGCGCGTGGGCGACCACCCGAAGCCCCACTCGGCGGTCAGGATGTCGAGCGCCCGCAGTACGTTGTCGGCGTTGTCGAGCGGCTCGCCCATCCCCATGAAGACGAGGTTCGTGAGCCGTTCGAACTCGGGGATTGAGACCACCTGGTTGAGGATTTCGGCCGTCGAGAGCGAGTGCACGAGCCCCTGCCGCCCCGTGGCGCAGAAGGCGCACCCCATGCGGCACCCCGCCTGCGAGGAGACGCAGAGCGTCGCCCGCTCGCCGTCGGGGATGTAGGCCGACTCGATGTAGGCCCCCTGCGCCGTGGCGAAGAGGTACTTCTTCGTGCCGTCGGCCGAGCGGTCGACCCGCCGGGGCGGCGTGAGGGCGGTGGTGAAGCGCGTGGCCAGCTGCTCGCGGAAGCGCTGCGCGATGTCGCTCATGAGCGCGGGCTCCTCCGTGCGGCGCGCATAGAGCCAGCGGGTGAGCTGCCGTGCGGCGAAGCGCGGCATTCCCAGCTCGTTGCACAGCGCGGTCAGCTGTGCGAGGTCCATCCCGAACAAAGTCTCGTTTTCAGTCATGCGAAGCCTCCCCCGAAGGGAGTTTGTGGGACAAAATTAAGGAAAATCCGCATATTTTTGCGGGGAATTGCGCTTTTTTGGATTTTTGTGCGTATATTTGTGGTGCATAGCGTACCCGTTCTGCGGGTACTCCGGTTGAAACAATTAAAAATTACGGATAAATGGAACTTAAGAAATCGCCCAAAGCGGACCTCAACAACAAGCGAGGTCTTCTGCTTGAAATCGGACTGGTCGTGTCGCTGCTGCTGGTCATTGCCGCCTTCGCCTACACGCCCAAGGAGTATCGTATCGAGATAGCTACGGAGTACGTGGCGCCCGTCGAGGAGGAGATTACCGAGGTGACGCGTCAGGACCAGAAACCGCCCGAGGCTCCCAAGAAGGTGGAGGTGAAGGTGATTACCGACATGCTCGAGGTGGTGACCAACGATACGAAGATTACGACGGATGTCGACTTCGCCGAGTTTGACGAGAACACCGAGGTGATTCAGCAGGTCGAGGTCAAGGAGGAGGTCATCGAGGACGACCAGCCCTTCCTGATTGCCGAGACGATGCCTTCGTTCCAGGGCGGTGACCTGAACAAGTTCCGCACCTGGGTTCAGCAGAATATCCGCTTCCCGCAGATTGCCCTCGAGAACGGCATCCAGGGCCGCGTGGTTCTCTCGTTCGTCATCGAGAAGGACGGCCGTCTGACCAATATCCAGGTGCTGCAGTCGCCCGACCGCTCGCTCTCCGACGAGGCCATCCGCGTGCTGAGCAAGTCGCCGAAGTGGAGCCCCGGCAAGCAGCGCAACCAGGTGGTACGTGTCAAGTACACGCTTCCGGTAGACTTCCGCGTGCAGAACTGATTCCGGAGCTGAGTTTCATCCCATAGGGTATCCGCATTGTGCAGATACCCTATATTTGTAGCATCGGGTCGGTGCCGGACGACGGGGCGCAAGGGCTCCGCCGCGGAACCGGTCCGCTCGGAAAGGAGATTTATTTTGGCTGAAAAGAGCAACAACAAGACGCAACCCGCCGTCGAGGAGCAGCGCCGTGAGCGCGCCGTGCTGGTCTCCGTCGTCCGCGAAGGACAGGAGGTCCGCCAGGCCGAGGAGTACCTCGACGAGCTGGAGTTTCTGGCCGAGACGGCCGACATCGAGAGCGTGCGCCGCTTCATGCAGCGCCTGCCGCAGCCCTCGGCGCGCATCTACGTGGGACCGGGCAAGCTCGAGGAGATTGCCCAGTATTGCGGCGAGCATGAAATCGACGTGGTGATTTTCGACGACGAGCTCTCGCCGTCGCAGACCCGCAACATCGAGAAGGCGCTGCCGTGCCGCATCCTCGACCGCACGCGCCTGATTCTCGACATCTTCCTCTCGCGCGCCCAGACGGCCTACGCCAAGACGCAGGTCCAGCTGGCCAACTACGAATACATGCTGCCGCGGCTGTCGGGCCTCTGGACCCACCTCGAGCGGCAGCGCGGCGGTACGGGTACGCGCGGCGGTGCGGGCGAGCGCGAAATCGAGACCGACCGACGCATCATCCGCAACCGCATTGCCAAGCTCAAGGAGGACCTCAAGAAGATTGACCGCCAGATGGCCGTCCAGCGCTCCAACCGCGGGTCGCTCGTGCGCGTGGCGCTGGTGGGCTACACCAACGTCGGCAAGTCGACGCTCATGAACCTCATCTCGAAGAGCGACGTCTTCGCTGAGAACAAGCTCTTCGCCACGCTCGACACAACGGTGCGCAAGGTGGTCTTCGACAACCTCCCCTTCCTGCTCTCCGATACCGTGGGCTTCATCCGCAAGCTCCCCACCGAGCTCATCGAGTCCTTCAAGTCGACGCTCGACGAGGTGCGCGAGGCCGACCTGCTGATTCACGTGGTCGATATCTCGCACCCGCAGTTCGAGGAGCAGATTGCGGTGGTCAAGCAGACGCTGCAGGAGATTGGTGCGGGCGACAAACCCGTCTACCTGGTCTTCAACAAGGTCGACGCCTATACCTATGTAAAGAAGGAGGAGGACGACCTCACGCCGGCCACGCGCGAGAACCTCTCGCTCGACGACCTGCGCCGGAGCTGGATAGCCCGGGCCAACACCCCCTGCATCTTCCTCTCGGCCCTCACGCGGAGCAACATCGAGAAGTTCCGCTCGGACCTCTACGGCATGGTCCGCGAGATTCATGCCGGCCGCTACCCGTTCAACAACTTCCTCTATTGAACCGCGCACACCGACAAACCGAACATCAAACCCCGATTCTATGTTGCATATCCTGAGCGAGCAGAACACCGTGCTCAACAAGTTCATCGCGCAAATCCGCGACAAGTCCGTCCAGCAGGACTCGATGCGCTTCCGCCGCAATCTGGAGCGTATCGGCGAGGTGACGGCCTACGAGATTTCGAAGACGCTGGAGTATGTACCGCGCGTGGTCGAGACGCCGCTGGGCGAGGCTACCGTCCAGACGATTGACGACCGCGTGGTGGTGGCGACCATCCTCCGTGCGGGCCTTCCCTTCCACCAGGGCTTTCTCAACTACTTCGACGATGCGGAGAACGCCTTTGTCTCGGCCTATCGCAAGAGTACGAAGGACGGCAAGTTCAAGGTGAAGGTCGAGTACATCTCGTGCGGCGAGCTGGAGGGCAAGGTGCTGTTGCTGGTCGACCCGATGCTGGCGACGGGTTCGTCGCTCGTGCTGGCCTACAATGCGCTCTGCGAGCGGGGCGGCGTGCCGAAGCATACCCACGTGGCGGCGGTCATCGCCAGCGAGCAGGGTGTCGACTACGTCGAGAAGAACATGCCGCGCCAGACGACCACCATCTGGGCCTCGGCCGTTGACGAGGAGCTCACCTCGCGCGCCTACATCGTGCCGGGCATCGGCGATGCGGGCGATTTGGCCTACGGCTCGAAAATCTGAGTGCGCCGGCCGGCCCCGGGCCGACCAGCCGGGCCAGTTCCCGGGCCGGACGCTGAATAGCCCCCGGGCCAGGCCGAGCGTTGATTCCGGGCCTGGAGCAGAATTGGCCTGCCGGGCTGAGAGTTGGCCTGCCGGGCAGACCTTCGGGTCGGACTTTGAATTGACCCCGGGCTGGACGCTGAATTGACCTGCCGGGCAGACTCTAAGTTGGCTTTTGGGTTGACCTCCGAGTCACCTCCCGAGTCTCTCCCTGCGCCGGACTTTTTCCCGGAGCCCGTGGGGCAGGAGAGGCCCGTCGGCCGATGTTTTCCCGAAACGGCCGGAGGGTTCCTTTGGCCTCTTCTTCGGGGCGCATGCGTAGCAGGGCGGGCAGAGGTGTGCCGGCCGAGCCTTTTCCGAAACGGCCGGGCGACTATACTGCCCCTCTCTGTCGGGACACACGCCGGGGCGGGACCTCTGAATTATCCCGAAACAACAGGGCGACAACCGGACCGACCGGTTGCCGCCCTTTTTTTGTAGTGCGCAGGGGAGAGTGCAGCCCCGCCTCGTGGAGCTCTTGGAGGGGTGTGGGGGAGGCCCCCTCTTCGGTATGTGTGCTGGGCGGCCGTTCCGCCTCTGCTCCCGACATGCGCCCGAGGACACCGTTTTTTTCGGAGCTTCGGGTACCGTCGGACGCTGATTTTTCGGGAAAAAGATGCGGCGGGAAGCAATAGCGGGGAGAAATAAATGCTATTTTTGTCTGCGAAATTCGAGACGAGGCATGAACACCAAAGCCAAAGGCTACCTGCTGGGTGCGGTCGCCGCCGCAACCTACGGCATGAACCCCCTCTTCGCCCTCCCGCTCTACAAGGAGGGCATGGACCCCGATTCGGTCCTCTTCTTCCGCTACCTCTTTGCCATCCCGCTCGTCGGCGCCATGCTCCGCGTCCGCCGCGGCTGGGACTTCGGCCTCCGGGCGCGCCAGATTCCCGCCCTTGTGGTGCTGGGGCTTCTGCTCTCGCTCTCGTCGCTGGCGCTCTTCCTGAGCTACAACTACATGGACGCCGGCATCGCCTCGACACTCCTCTTCGTCTATCCCATCATGGTGGCGCTCATCATGGCCGTGGGCTTCCACGAACGGCTCACGCTGCAGACGGCGCTCTGCATCCTGCTGGCCGTCGCGGGCATCGGCCTGCTCTACCGCGCGGGTGACGGCGCGACGCTGAGCCTCACGGGAACGCTGCTCGTCATGACCTCGTCGCTCTCCTATGCCATCTACATCGTCGGGGTCAACCGACCCTCGCTCCGCGAGCTGCCGACGCTCAAGGTGACCTTCTACGTGCTCCTCTTCGGACTCTCGCTCTTTCTGGTGCGGCTCGACTTCGGCAGTGCGGTCACCCTTCCCGGACGGTGGTACCTGTGGGGCAACCTCGTAGCGCTGGCCCTCTTCCCGACGGCCATCTCGTTCCTCTGCACCACGAGCGCGATTCAGTACATCGGCTCGACGCCCACGGCGATTCTCGGGGCGCTGGAGCCCGTGACGGCGGTCTTCTTCGGGGTGACCATCTTCGGCGAGCAGCTCACGCCGCGCATCCTCTGCGGCATGCTGCTCATCATCGTGGCCGTGAGCCTGATTGTGGCGGGCAACCGCATCTCGGCGACGCTGGTGCGCTTCCGCAAGCTCTTCCCCCGCATTCCGCTGCCGCACCTCCACCGCCGCCGGCAGTAGAGGCGGCGCAACGGGCAGAGGAGGCTATTTCACCCTCTTGTAGGTTTCCGTCTGTTCAAACTCCTCGTGGGATATGCTGGCCTCCGTGTCGTGGGTGTAGAGAACCAGCTGCTCCGACGAAAGGCTCTGAATCGCGCAGGCAAAGTCGAGGTCGCTGTCCGTCGTGCACTTCATCGTAAGCCGGTTGCCCGCGATGGTGTAGGAGTATTCGTCCGTATGATTCTCGCCGGGGTTGTAATAGTCGGCATGGCTTTCGCGCACGCAGGTTCCCTCCTCCCGGAACGTATAGGTCCAATAGTAGTTGCCGTCCGAAGCGTCGGGGTAGGTGACCGACCAGTCATCCCGCGTCCCGTCTGCGTAGGTTGCCCAGCCCTAGTCAAGAGTTATCTGCCACGTCCCGATGATTTGGTCGGGGTTAAGGGTGCTGTTCTCCTCTTCGTCGGAGCAGGCTGAAAGCGAGCAGGCCGCAAAGAGGGCGGCTGCAAGAAAAAACAACTTTTTCATCGTTGCAATAAGTTTGGGTTGTCGTGCCGGCACCTGCACGGCGGTTAAAGGTTGGGGTTCAAAAAACAGAAAGCGTGGTGCCGAAAACTTATTTTGGTTGAACAGGTCGTAGGAAACCTTATAGCATAAATAAGCAACAGCCCCACGCCTATACCCACGAATGGATATGACGCGGCAAAATGTCTGCCTATTCTCCGCTATAATCGAATTTCCTACGTTCGTTCAACGAGAACAAGCTACACTTTCCGTGTAATCATTGAGTTATTGCAAAAGTAGCACATTCGGAGAAGAATGCAAAACTTCCGGCCCATATTCGGGCGTTGTGACTGTTCTGTCTTGTTGGGACAGCCTCTGAGTAACAGAATTTTTGTCCGGAGGCGGAGCTACGATGTCTGATTTGTTCGGTCGTTTTCCAGGCTGGCTGGTCCTGATTTGGGGCAGACCATGTGTTCGCCGGTGCGTCGTGCGGCCGGCTGATGTGTGTTGCGGAGTTGCGGGCCGCCGGGATGCCTCCGGGGCATTCGCCTCTTGTCGGAGTATAAACTCCCGGCCCCTCTTCAGCTCTTTTTCTGACCA
>NZ_NFIO01000012.1:0-47892 GCF_002159425.1 Alistipes sp. An31A | reverse complement strand
TTCGACATCGACATCGACCCGGGCTTCGGCGAGCCGGACCACAACCTCTCGCAGCTGCTCTTTGCGGCCGAGAACGGCGGTACGGTGGAGCTTGAGGAGAACATGACCCTCGAGCAGGAGATTACCGTTGCCGAGGGCAAGAAGATGGAGCTCAACCTGAACGGCCATGACATCGTCTTTGACAGCGAGGAGCTCTACACCGCCTTCAACGTCAACGGCGACATGGTCATCAACGGCCCCGGCAACATCTCCTACAAGAACGGCGGCATTCTGATTGTCAACAAGAACGGTTCGCTCGTCATCAACGGCGGCGATTTCAGCTCCGATGTCAACTGCATCCAGGTCTACGGCGGTTCGCTGGCCATCAACGGCGGCCACTTCTCCGTAACGCAGATGGTGGATGGACACTGGTACCTGCTCAACCAGCTCGACTCCGACCCCGGAACGGTCGCCATCAAGGGCGGTACGTTCGTCAACTACGACCCGGCAACGGGTGACCCCGGACGCGGCGGCGACTTCCTGGTTGAGGGCTATTCGTCGGTCAAGGTGAGCGACGACCCGGCAACCTATGAGGTCATCGAGGGCGCCGGTGCAGCAACGGCCGACGAGCTGAAAGCTGCCATCGCCGAGGGTGAGCCGGTCATCACGCTGGTCGGCGACATCGCGCTGAGCGAGGTGCTCTCCTTCCCGAAGGATGTGACGCTGACGGCCCAGGGCGACGTGACGCTGACGGGTGCTCCGGTCTACTTCAACGGTGAGAACACGGTGGTGCGCGGCATCCACTTTGCCAACGGCACCAGCAGTTCGGGCCAGGCTTCGGCGGTCTACGTCACGAGCCAGAAGTGCCGGACGCTGGTCTTCGACAACTGCACCTTCTCCAACGCGCAGTGGGATGCCATCCAGCTGACGGACAAGGATGTGGAGTCGATTGAGATTACCAACTGCACCTTCCGCAACACGGTCGAGGGCGGCTACCGCTACATCCACCTCGAGCTGCGGAACGGCAGCGACTACTACGCCAACGCCCAGGCCAAGGTGACCGTTACGGGCTGCACGTTCGAGAACGTATCGAGCGCCTACTGCAAGGACAGCGCCGTGACCATCTGCGGCTTCATGCACGACAACCTGACCATCGCGGACAACGTGGTGAAGGGCGCCGGTGCCGACAACATCACCAACATGATGTTCTGGATTTGCGACGGCACGAACTTCGGCAAGCTCTTCTCGACGGAGGAGCTCAAGACGATGTTCCGCAACGAATAGCGGCAATCCGAGATGCTGACAGCAAGGCGCCGGACGGAGTATTCCGTCCGGCGCCTCTCTTTTTTTGCCTGTGGGCGTGCGGAGGCGGGAACTTTCTCCCGCTCTTTTGCCGTTGTCCGATGAGGAGGAATACAACAAAAAAAAGCTGTAAACAAGTCGTTTACAGCTTTCAGGCCTGCTTTCGGCCTCGTTTGGTGGAGAATACGAGATTCGAACTCGTGACCTCTTGCATGCCATGCAAGCGCTCTAGCCAGCTGAGCTAATCCCCCGATTGTGGTTGCAAAGGTAATACGAATTTCCGAAAATCCAAATCGTCGGGCCGTTTTTTCCGCATTTTCTGCCGGAGCGACTCCATTGCCTGCTGCCGCCCGGCGTCAGAAGGGATAGCCCACGCCGAAGTTGAGCGCCGTATTGCTCCAGCGGAAGTTGTGAATCCACCGCTCTCCGGCCGGGTTGTTGGGGTTGTGGAGCTGGATGCCCCAGTCCAGACGCAGCACCACGAACTTGATGTCGAGGCGCAGGCCGAGACCGGTGTTGAAGCCCAGCTGCTTGTAGAAGGTGTCGAAGTGGAAGAGCGCCGCCTCGGGAATCGAGCCGTCGGTCTGGCGCACATACCAGATGTTGCCCAAATCGAAGAAGGTGGCCCCGTGGAAGATGCCCCAAATCGGGAAGCGCAGCTCGAGGTTGGCCTCCAGCTTCATGTCACCCAGCTGCGTGGGGTAGCTTGTGTCGCTGGGCTTGGGCACGGAGCCCGGGCCGAGCGTACGCGGCGTCCAGCCGCGCATGCCGCCGCTGCCGCCCGCATAGAAGAGCCGGTCGAAGGGGATGGTCACCCCCTTCGAGTTGCCGTAGGCCATGCCCACACCGCCGTAGAGGCGCCCCGCCAGCGCGACCTTGTCGCCCAGCATTACGGTGCGGCTCACGCTCAGGTCCGTGCGGAAGTACTGGGCGTAGCGCAGTCCGAAGATGTGGTAGTAGTCGGTCCCCGAAACCGGGCGCGAGAAGAGGTGTTCGAGGCCGTCGATGAGGTTGCCCGCCGTCTCGAAGTTGAAGCGGACGAGCGTGCTGTTGCCGCCCAGATTCTTGAGCTGGCCGTTGTAGGTGTAGCTGAAGTTCAGGCCGCCGATGAACTGCGACTCGTAACTCTTCTTCAGGTACTCGTTCTCCGTATCCTCGAGGAACTGCGCGTCGAGGTAGCTCACGTCGACCACGTTGATGTCGATGGGGCGCAGCGCGAAGGAGGAGTAGCGCTTGTTGCTCCACAGGTAGGAGAGGCTGGCGCTCGAGAGCGTGCGGCGGTAGAAGGGGCGGTCCTGGTAGTTGACCGAGACCTCGAGCTTGGTCTTGGGCTGGTTGATGTTCTGGAAGCGGGAGGCGCTCCACGGCACGAGGAAGCGCGGGAAGAGGAGGCTCGTGGTGACGCCGAACTCCTTGGCGGTCTTCTTGCGGGCGTCGGGCGCCTTCATGAACTCGTAACCGGCCGTGACGGAGACGTCGAACGACTCGGCGCCGCGGAAGATGTTGCGGTTCTGGTAGCCGACGGTGGCCTTCAGTCCGTAGAAGCTCGAGGTGGTGCTCCCCTCGACGTCGGCCTTGAAGCTCTGCTTGAGGGCCGGCGTGCAGAGGATGTGGCAGGCGAGGTACTCCTCGCGCGTGTAGCGGTTGGAGGTCGAGTCGGCCAGGGCGCCGATGTAGGAGACGTAGCTCTGCGTCGAGTCGGCCGTCAGGCGGGGCATCTCGGTGAAGGCGATGCGGGCGCTCTTGAAGTAGCCCAGCCCGATGAGGTCCGAGTAGGCGCGGTTGACCTGCGAGGCGTTGTAGAGGTAGTTGGGGTAGATGGGGATGGCCTGCCGCAGCACCACGGGGCGCAGATGGGGCCGACCCTCGTAGACGATGCGCAGCCCCTCGTAGAGCGTCGTGTCGAGCCGCTCGAGGAGCGACGAGTCGACACGGACGGCCGCCGCGTCGTATTCGGGGTAGACGTTCACCCGCCCGATGCGGTAGACCTTGTGGTTCTCGAAGATGGGTTCGCCCTGGGCGTTGTAGCCCGCAAGGTAGGGCTTGATGACCATCGTCACCCCGACGCGGTGTCCGCCGCCGAGCGTGTCGGCTACGTATTCGATGCTGCTCGGCGAGAAGTTGTAGTAGCCCCGCTGCTTGAGGTAGGTGGCGATGCGCGTCCGCTCGGCGTCGAGCTGCGTGATGTCGAAGATGTCGCCCGCATGGATGAGCGAGTGGGCCGTATCGGCCAGAATCAGCGGCCGGAGAAATTGGTCGCGGAAGTCGTAGGCGATGGTGTCGATGCGGTAGGGCGCCCCCTGCCGGATGCGGTAGGTGATGCTCGCCTTGCGCGGGTGGCGCGTCGTGTCGAGCTCGTAGGAGGCCTCCGAGGCGTAGAATCCCTTAGAGTCGAGGTAGATTTTGAAGTTCTGCACCGAGCGCTCCGTGAGGTTCATGTCGAGCAGCACGGGGGCCTCGCCGATTTTGCGCTTCCAGTTGTTCCAGCGGTTGTGCTTCGCCGTATCGGCCTGTTCGTAGAGCCAGACGTAGAAGTAGGTCCCCAGAAAGCGCTTGTTGGGGCTCTGGCGGATGTACTTCTCGAGCTCCGACGAGGTGATTCGCTCCGAACGCGGAGCCTCATGGTCGGTCTCCACCGAGACCTTCGTCAGCAGGTAGGAGCCCTGGGGAATGTGGCGCGTGACGCTACAGGCCGAGCCCAGAAGACTCAGCAGTGCGATGGCCAGCGTGCGCACTCCCCTTGTTCCCATCGGTGTCTCGGCGTCGGTTGTCGACCCGGTTCGGTCAGTTGTTGAAAAATCCCTTTTCGCGCAGCAGGGCGAAGTAGGCCTTCGACACGGCGATGTTGTCCTCGCGGCGGTAGCGGTTGCGCGTGAAAATCTGGGCCAGGTTGGGCAGCTTGTTCTCCTCGAGCAGCTGCTTGGTCTGGGCCGACTCCTCGCGCTCGGCCCACAGCTCGTCGATTTCGGCGGCCGTGTAGTCGGTGTACTTCTCGTAGTGGACCACCGCCTCGAGCGGCAGCCGGTCGGTCAGCTCGGGCGATTCGTCGGGGTAGCCCATCACGACGGTCGTCAGCGGGATGACCCCCTTGGGCAGCTCGAGGATGCGGGCGATGTCGCCCGCCGTGTAGAGCGTCGTGCCGAGGATGCAGATGCCCAGTCCGTGCGACTCGGCCTCGATGCAGAGGTTCTGCGTCGCCAGCAGGGCGTCGGTGGCGGCGTTGAGGAACCACTCGAAGTTGTCGTAGGCGGGGTCGGCGTCGCGCTGCTCGCACCACATCGAGAAGCGGTGCACGTCGGCGCAGACGGTCACCAGACAGGGGGCCTGGCGCACCATCGGCTGGTTGAAGTGGCAGGGCGCGAGCTCGTTGCGCAGCGCCTCGTCGCGCGTTACGATGAGCGAATAGAGCTGCATGTTGCCGCACGTCGAGGCGCGCGTGGCGGCCTCGAGGATTTCGCGCAGCGTTTCGACGGGTATCGGGCGGGACTTGAACTTGCGGATGGAGCGGTGCTTGAAGAGCTGACTTTTCATGATGTTGTGTCAATTAACAATTCCTTTGCCACACGCGGCGCGCCGGGCGGCGGGTGCGGAACGGGGGAGACAATTTTTTACAAAAGTAGTAAAACTTTTAGAAGTTTTATTATTTTTGTGAGGATATAACACCGCTGCACATGCTGCTCAAGTTTGCCAAATACGAGGGTGCGGGCAACGACTTCATCCTGCTCGACGACCGTGAGGAGCGCTTCACGCCCGACCCCGCGCGTATTGCGCGGCTCTGCGACCGCCACTTCGGCATCGGGGCCGACGGGCTGATGACGCTGCGGCGCAGCTCCGAGCTCGACTGCTCGATGCGCTACTACAACGCCGACGGCTCCGAGGGCGAGATGTGCGGCAACGGCGCCCGCTGCTTCACGCTCTTTGCCGAGCACCTCGGTGTCGGCGGCGAGGTGAAGTTCTTCGACGCGGCCGACGGGCTGCACATGGCGCGGATTCTGCGCACGCGGGGGCTCGCCGGCGACATCGAGGTGGGGATGCTCAACGTCTCGGAGATTCGCGACGGCGGCTCGTGGTGGGCCCTCGACACGGGAGTGCCCCACTTCGTGGAGTTCGTCCCCGATGTCTCGGCCGTCGACGTGGTGGGCCGCGGCCGTACGATTCGCCACGACGCCCGCTTCCCGCGCGGAACGAACGTCGACTTTGTTGAGGAGCTGGGCGAAGGGCATCTGCGCGTGCGGACCTACGAGCGCGGCGTCGAGAACGAGACGCTGGCCTGCGGTACGGGGGTCACGGCGGCGGCCATTGTCACCTCGTACGTGCGTCAGCCCGCCGTGCACCGCTTCCGCATCGAGGTGCCGGGCGGCGAGCTGGAGGTGCGCTTCCGCCACGAGGCCGGGACGCAGCACTATACCGACATCCGGCTCACGGGCCCTG
Organism: Alistipes sp. An31A; assembly: GCF_002159425.1. Classification (NCBI taxonomy): domain Bacteria; kingdom Pseudomonadati; phylum Bacteroidota; class Bacteroidia; order Bacteroidales; family Rikenellaceae; genus Alistipes; species Alistipes sp. An31A. The sequence continues at coordinate 42,180 of NZ_NFIO01000012.1, read as the reverse complement.
CCCGCCGGGTCTTCGAGGGTGAATTCGATACCGAAAACTTCTGATTCTGCGTATATTCAATTCAGTACAACATCTTTTTTCCTTATCTTTTCCATCCATCCATGAAAACATCCAAGGGGGGCCGTGCGCACGACACGGACGAGCTTCGCAAGGCGAAGCGCCTCGAACCGCTGCACAAGAGCGGCAAGGAGCGTCATACGCTCTACCGTCATCTGGACGACGAGGAGGATGAAACGTACGAGGTACGCCCCAAGCGGGAGTCGGCCCTCGACTATTTCGACGACGAAGAGGAGTAATCTTGACGGAAAATGACCGAAAAATTCATCATGGCGGGGCCGGTTGCCCTGCATGTCTGCGACTCGGAGAAGGGTGAGCGCTGCGTCGTGCTGCTGCACGGCTATCTGGAATCGATGCTCGTCTGGGACGACTTCGTGCCGCTGCTCTACAAAGAGGTGCGCGTGGTGACGCTCGACCTGCCGGGCCACGGCATCTCGGTCGTCACGGGCGAGGAGCACTCGATGGAGTTCCTGGCCGACGTGGTGGCCGACGGACTGCGTGCGCTGGGCATTGCGCGCTGCACGCTGGTGGGCCACTCGATGGGCGGCTACGTGGCGCTGGCCTTCAGTGAACGCCATCCCGAGATGCTCGACGGCGTGGTGCTGCTCAGCTCGACGCCCAATGCCGACACGCCCGAGAAGGTGGAGAACCGGCGGCGTGAAATCGCGCTGGTGCGCGCCGGCCGCAAGGAGCTGCTGGCGCATGTGGCCCCCGAGGCGGGCTTCGCCCCCGAGAACCGGGCGCGGATGAAGGATGCCATCGAGGACCTCACCGAGCAGGTCTTCGTCACGGAGGACGAGGGCATCGTGGCGCTGCTCAACGGCATGCTGGCGCGCAAGGACCGCAACGAGATGCTGCGCGCCTCGTCCGTGCCGCAGCTCTTCATCCTGGGACGCGAGGATGGCTACATCCCGGTCGAGAAGGCCGAGGCGATGGTGGCCGCCCATCCGCAGGCGCGGGTGGTGTGGCTCGAACACTCGGGTCACATGGGCTTCCTCGAGGAGCCCGAGAAGACGGCCCGTGCGCTGCTCGACTTCGTGCGCAGCACCGGCCCGGAGGGTGGCAGCGAACAGGGTGGCAACGAGCAAAGCAGCAGCGAGCAGAACGGCAGCGAACAGGGTGCCGTGCACGCGTAGCGGCCTGTATGAACGACAAGGCGTCGGACAACCTCGGTTGTCCGACGCCTTTTTTGTATCGTTGCGGAGCGGTCGGGAGGGCTCAGCTGCGCGCCGCCGCATCCTCGGCGCTCCACTTCGAGTCGCGGATGCGGAGCAGCCGCTTGTAGACCCAGGCGAAGGCCGGCACGAGGAAGGCGACGGCGAAGACCCACGCCGTCGGGTCGCCGAAGCAGACGGCGATGTAGCCCAGCGAGGGGACGGCCAGCAGACTCACCAGTATGCGGGCCACCATCTCCGAGACGCCCGAGAGCATCGCCAGATTGGTGTATCCGACCCCCTGAATCGTGTAGCGCAGTACGCAGAGCATGCCCAGCACCGGGAAGAACGAGACCGAAATGTGGAGGAAACGTACCGTATCGGCGAGAATCTCGTGCTCGGTGGGCTCCACGAAGAGCAGCGCGAAACTCTGCGACCAGAGCATCAGCATGACGAACGAGAAGGCCGAATAGATGAGCATCAGGAGCGTGCTGGCCTTCACGCCGGCCCAGACCCGTTCGGGCTTTCCGGCACCGTAGTTCTGGCCGCTGTAGGTGGCCATGGCGATGCCCAGACTCTCGAGCGGGCACATGAAGAACATCTTGATACGCATGGCGGCCGTGAAGGCGGCGACGCAGGCCGTGCCCAGCGCGTTGTTGGCGCTCTGGAGCATGATGCTGCCGATGGCCGTGATGGAGAACTGCAGCCCCATCGGGACGCCGATGGTGAGCAGCGTGCGGGCCAGACGGGGGCTGTACTGCCGCTCTTCGCGCGACTTGGGCTGGAGAATCTCGAAGTGGCGCATCATGTAGCGGTAGCAGAGCAGCGCCGAGATGCCCTGTGCGAGGACCGTGGCGATGCCGGCGCCGGCCACGCCCCAGTCGAGCACGAGGATGAAGAAGAGGTCGAGCACGATGTTGAGCAGGGTCGAGAAGAGCAGGAACCAGAAGGGGGTCCGGCTGTCGCCCAGCGCGCGGATGATGCTCGAGAGGAGGTTGTAGAAGAAGGTGCAGGGGATGCCGATGAAGGTGATGAGCAGGTAGACGTAGGCCCCCTGGAAGATGTTCTCCGGCGTGCGCATCCACTGCAGGATGTCGTGGCAAAGCAGCGAGGTGACGAGGGCGATGGAGAGCGACATGACGGTGGCCAGCCTCAGGCTGACAAAGACCAGCTGCCGCATGACGCCGTAGTCGCGCGCGCCGAACTTCTGGGCCACCGGAATGCCGAATCCACCGCAGCATCCGTTGCAGAAGCCGAGAATCAGAAAGACGACCGACGTGCTGGCTCCTACCGAGGCCAGAGCGTTGATGCCCAGAAACTTGCCCACGATGACCGCATCGACCAGCGAGTAGGTCTGCTGGAGCAGGTTGCCCAGCAGCAGGGGCAGCGTGAAACTCAGAATCTGGGGCAGCGGCCGCCCCGAGGTCATCTCCTTCGAAATCGCCATGTGTACTCGTTCTGTTCGATTTACGGTTGCAAAGATAGACGATATTCGGCGTGTTTGTATGCTCCGGGGCGCTTTTCGCCCGTTCGGGAGCGTTCCGTGGCGCTCCGTGGCACACTCCTTGCACCCTTGCGGGGTTGAATCAAAACCTGAGTTTCTATGCAAGATTCCCTGTTCCGTTACCTCGAAGGCTCGCGGCAGGCCGTCCGCTACTGGTGGCTGCTGCTTGCGGGAGGGGTCATTCTCTTCCTCATCGGCGTGGTCGTCTTCGCCTTCCCGGTGCAGAGCTACGTCGGCATGGCCGTGCTCTTCGGCTGGCTGATGCTCCTCACGGGGGTGGTCGAGACGATTGTCGCCGCGCGCAACACCCACTATGTGACCGGCCGCGGATGGATGCTCGCCTGGGGCGTCATCGAGATTGTCCTGGGCCTCATCCTGGTCTTCAACGTGGCCCTCTCCTCGGCGACGCTCCCCGTCGTCCTGGGCTTCTGGCTCCTCATGCGCGGCTTCAGCGCCGTGGGGCTGGGCGGCGACATGCGCGCCGTGGGCATCCGCGGCGCCGGATGGACCATCCTCTGCGGCATCCTGTTGCTGCTCTGCGCGCTGGGCATTCTCTTCCAGCCGCTGGTCTTCGGCTCGACGGCCGTCGTGGTCTGGGTGGGCCTTTCGCTGCTGCTGGCCGGCGCCTCGGCCGCACTGCTCGGCCTGCAGCTCCGCACGGCGCATCGTGTGGCCGACAAGCAGCTCTGACCGCAGCCTCTGTATGGCATGCAAAAACGGGACGGCCGCCCATCGTTGCATGGGCGGCCGTCCCGCTTGCGTATGCCGGAGCGCCGGTTATTCGAAGTCCTCGCGGAAGAGTCCGTACTTGCGAATCAGCCTCGAAATTTCGGGGTCGAGGTTGCCGCGGAACTTGAGGTTCTGCCTCAGCTCGACGGCCCGCAGGAAGTACTGCACGGCCTGCTCCTCGTCACCCAGCCGCGAGGCAACCACCGCCAGCATGTACTGCACGTCGGCAATCGAGTGGGCGTCGGGCACGTTGCGCAGGATGCGGTAGGCCGCCTCGTTGTAGCCCAGCGAGAGGTAGGCCAGCGCCGTGTTGCGGTCCTCGTAGGGGCGCAGAATCGTCAGCGCCGCCTCGTAGTTGCGCCGCTTGAGCAGCTCCATGCCGCGCATGTAGTTCGAATCGACCTCGGTCGTGTAGACCGTATCCTGCCGCATGCCGCGGCGGTGGAGGTTGAAGCGGAAATCGACGGCGCGCATCTGCGGGTAGAGCACCTTGCGCAGACGGTCGTACTCGCGCGGATACTTGAGCCGGAGGCGCCACTCGCGGCTGTCGGGCGCGATGTCGGAGTCGATGACCGCAAGCAGCTCCTCCTTGCGCGTGAGCAGCGTGTCGGCCACCACCAGCCGCCGCAGCTCGGCCCAGTCTTCGGCCAGCGACTGTGTGCGCAGCAGGTTGGGCAGGTCGGGCAGCCCGTCGTCGGCCTGCCCGGCCACGACGCGTCCCCGCTCGTCGAGCGTATAGTTGGCCGCCACCTTGAGCGAGTCGTAGAGCGTGCGGAATTCGCCCACCAGCACCCGGCGCAGCGCCTCGGCGCGTTCGCGTGCCAGCCGCTCGTTGAGGCTCCACGAACCCTCGGGCGAGGAGGTGGCCCGCAGCGTGATGCTGTCGATGATGTAGACGGGGTCGGTCATCAGGTCGTGCGTGAGGCGGCGTACGGCGGCAATCTGCGTGCGGTTCTCCTCCTGCGAGCTGTCGAGCGTCGCCTTGCCCTGGGGGAAGGTGAAGAAGAAGCGGGCGTTGGCCTCGGCGTCGCGCGTGATGATGCGCTGCATGTAGCGCGTCGTCTCGTCGACGAAGGTGGTCATCGAGGCCACCGAGTAGGTCAGCGTGTCGGACTTGGGCAGCACATAGCGGCCGCCGCCCGTATCGTCAACCCGGCCGGTGAGGTAGAGGTAGAGCTTCGAGGTGTTTTCGTCGGCCTGCACCAGCTCGGTGTAGTGGTACTGCACCGAACCGTCCGGCTGGTGGATGACCGTGTCGAGCCGCGGCGAGGGGAGGTAGGGGTAGCGCACGCGGCGGGCGAAGACTTCGCCGCTGCGGGCGTCGAGCCGCTCGTTGCGCTCGATGCGCTCTCGGGGAATCGAGTTCAGCCGCATCTGGTTCGTGTCGAGGTTGTTGAGCCGTCCGAGCACCGCCCCGACGCGCTCCTGGCGCTGCTCATAGCGCCGCTCGACGGTGCTGTCCGACAGCTCGCGCAGCGTCGCCTCGGCCGTCGTGTTGCGCCGTCCCGTATAGTCGCGGCGCATCGCGGCGGCGTAGTAGAGCGACTCGTCGTCGGCATGGGCCAGGCAGGTGCCGAGCCGGTGCGGCGAGCGGGCCGCCTGCTGGAAGTAGCCTTCGCGCTGCTGCTCGCGCTGCTGCTCGTAGCGCCCCTCGACGCGGGTGAAGATGGCGCCGCCCGGCAGCGGGTCCTCCGTGGCGTAGCGGTAGCGCGGGGCGAAGTAGTCGTTCAGATGGTCGTACTCGTTCGTCGTGTCGCGGCGGTACGGCGTGTTGCGGGCCACGAAGCGGTCGGTCGAGCGGGCGTAGCGGCGCAGCTGGCGCATGCGGCCGCGGTAGTCGCCCGATGCCATCCAGCCCACCTGCGGGTCGGTCATCGCCTCCCGGGGCGAGAGCCCGTCGAGGCGCTCCTCGAAGGAGGTGTATCGCTCGCGGCTGCGGGCGACGCGCTGCATGTAGCGGTCGTAGGCGCGGCGGTTGCCGAAGGCCTCGAAGTAGTCGGCGCTGTCGACAATCCGCGCGCGGTAGGCGTCGTAGCGGGCGTAGCCGCGCTCCTGCATGGCGCGGAAGCGCTCACCCGTATAGACCAGCGGGTCGAGCTCCAGCGTGTCGGGTCCCTTCAGCAGCATCGGGTGGAGCTGCAGCCGCCAGTCCTTCTCCTGGAACGCCTCGGGCACCGTGACGACGAATTCGACGTTGATTTTGCCGTTGCGCTCGACCAGGTTGCGGCGGTTCGAGGCCGAGATGACCACCTCGTCGATGGCCACCGAAATCATCTTCTGGCCGGTGGCCGTGTCGACCTCCATCGGTGTGAGGTAAATCTGGGTTCCGTCCTGACGGCGGAAGGTGATGATGCGGTTGGCCGAACGGGCCGTGTCGACGGCCGGTGCGGCGTCGGGCACGGTGGCACGGGCCGGCAGGTTGAGCCCCACCTCCGGTTCGCTGCGGGCCAGGCGGCGCAGGCCGCTGCATGACGGGAGCATCGCCGCGACCAGGAGTGCGACCGCAAGTGCGCCGAGTGTCCGGCGCATCCTCTTTTCAAATCCGTAGTTCATATCCTGCAACCTTTAGGGACGTTCGACGGCTCCGTTGACATCGATGGTGGCGATGCGCTGCGAGCGGTCGGCCGAGGTCAGAATCTGGCGGATGACGAGCGTTGCCTGCTCCATCCACGGTTCATAGGGGACCTTCATCTCGTAGTGAATCGTCTCGTCGGTGCCGCGCACGGCCTCGATGGTGCGGTAGGGTTCGCGCTCCATCCAGCGGCGGCCGGTCAGCACGCGGCGGCGCTCACGCATGTGGCGCTGGTAGGGGCCTTCGATGAGGATATGGGGGAAGAGCTTGACCGACCGGCGGTCGGCGGTGCTCAGCTCGGGGATGATGACGAGGCTCTGCGAGCGGGTGACGGCGCGGTCGCGCACGCGGATTTCGAGCACCATGGTCAGTTCGCCGTCGCGGGCGCTGAGCTTCTTGCGCACCACGGAGATGTCTCCGACGAACTGTGCCCGGGCCGACCATGCGGCCAGGAGCAGAAGCAGCATAAGGCAGTATTTTTTCATGGTCGGAGGCTATTTTTTGGCGTTGAACAGATAGACGAGCGAGATGCCCAGCTCGGTGGGCATCGGAAGGTAGCGCACCCGGTTGAGGTTCGTGCTGGGTTTGGGACCGTTGACGGGCTCGGTGTGGTAGGCGATGCGCGCCACGCCCAGACCGGCCGAGAGCTCCAGATTGAGCCTCGGCGAGAGGTAGAAGGCGTAGCCGAAGCTCACGCCCGCCGCGGCGAACGAACCCTTGTAGTAGTTGCCTGGCAGCCCCGTGAGCAGCTTGTCGCCCAGCAGCGGCAGCTTGAAGCCGCCCACCTCGAAGCCTCCGCCCATGGCGTGCAGCCCCAGAAAGAAGCGCGTATAGGGAGCCGAGAACCAGTAGCGGTACTCGGGGCGTACGAACCAGTGCTGGATTTTGTTGTCCGAGCCGATGGTCCAGGGGTTCCAGTTGACGGTGGCTCCCAGTGTGGAGTGTTTGCCCAGCGCCACCTCAACTCCGATATTTGGAGTCGTTGCGGCCCAATAGAGCAGATTGGTCTTGGCGGCCCACCGCTGGGCCGAGGCTCCCAGACAGACGAACGCCGTCATCAGAACCGTCAGAATGATTCTCCTACTCATTGATTTCCTTAGATAACATGCACACAACTCATTCGCGGACGGGCGTCTGTTCCGTGAGGATGCCGACGTCGCAAATTTCGGCAAAAATGGGGTGTTTTCGGGAAATGCGCAGTATCATTTGCGATACGCGCGGGCAGGCTCGCCCCCGCGGCCTATCGGCTTTTGAGGCAGCATCTTCCGTTTCGGGAGTGCGGCGGCGGAGTCTGCCGCGGGGGTGCGTGCGGCGGCCGAGGGGCAAAATTCGCCGTTGCAGACCCCTCGCGCGGCGTTCGGCAGGGGCGGCGCGTTTGCGGCCGGAGGTTGCGGCGCATGCTGCGGCGAGAACGGAGGGCCTCGCGGAGTTGTGACCGGACGGCTCGAGGGAGACCCCCAAAAAAGTGGTGCTCCGGCGGCGAAATACCGCTGCACGGGGTTCTCTTTGTCCGAAATGCACTATCTTTGCGGGGAGGACGACGCGTGCGGAAGGGCTCCCTGCCGAGCCTCCCCTCGGGCGGTTGCCGGGCATCGGGCCCGGAGCTCCGGACCCGGGTCCTGCGCCGCGCTCTCCGAAAAACGCAATGCGATGAAAAGAGATACCTTTGGAGCCGTCGACATCGGCTCGAATGCCATCCGGCTGCTCATCAACTATGTCGAACGCTACGAGGACGGCCGCCTCGAGTACAAGAAGGCGGCCTTCGTGCGGGTGCCTATTCGTCTGGGTGACGACGTCTTCCTGCGGGGACATGTCAGTGCGGCGAAGGCCGGGGCGCTGTGTGACGCACTGCAGGGCTTCGCGGCGCTCTTCCGCGCCTTTGCCGTGCGTGACTACCGCGCCTGCGCCACCAGCGCCATGCGCGAGGCGGCCAACGGGGCGGAGGTCGTCGAGCTGATTCGGAACCGCAGCGGCATTTCGGTCGAAATCATCGACGGAGAACGCGAGGCCGACACCATCTTCGCCGCCGGCGGGCTCAAGGAGACGCTCGACCCCTCGAAGACCTATCTCTATGTCGACGTGGGCGGCGGCAGCACCGAGGTTGTCGTCTACGCCCGGGGAGGCAAGGTCGAGGCCCGTTCGTTCCGGCTCGGCACGGTGCGTATCTTCAGCGGCGCGGAGGAGCCCGAGGAGTGGGTGCGTTTCGAGGCGTGGCTGCGCGACATCGCCGCACGTTGGCATCCTTCGTCCATCATCGGCTCGGGCGGCAACATCAACAAGCTGCACAAGATGCTCGAGAAGAAGTCGCGCGAATGCATCCGCGCCAAGGAGCTCACGGGACTCTACAACCGGCTGCGCGCCATGTCGGTGGCGCAGCGTATGGAGCAGCTCTATCTGAACCAGAGCCGCGCGGAGGTTATCGTGCCGGCACTGCGGATTTTCACCGAGGTGATGTACCTCTGCGGCATCGATACGGTCTGCGTTCCGCGCATGGGACTGGCCGACGGCATCATCCACGAACTCTACCGTCAGTATGAATTGTCGGAACCGGAGCCGTCGGGAACCGGCTGCACCGACTGACCCTGTCAGCACCGACTGATTCTGCCTGCCCGGGGCACGCGGCCAGTCCGGTGCCTGTTCCGCTCCTGCCTCGTGCCTCCGCTCGTGCCTTCTGTTCCCGTGCCCCCGTTTCGGAGTTTGCCGGCCGCTCCCTCCACCTGCACCTCATTTCCCGCATCCGCCCGCCACGGATTGCTTCCTGCTCTTCCCACCCCCTGCGGAACGGCTCCGGCCGGCCTGTAGGGGGTGCCGATTTGCAGAATCGGGATAATGCCCTATCTTTGCAGCCGGGACATCTCCCGGGGAGCACCTCCGCAACACCGTTCCGACGACCGCTCCGCCTTCGTCGGGAAGCCTTCCGCCGGATGCTGCCGCGAGCCTGTCCCTCAAACGAACCATGAAGATAACGATGAAGATGATGAAAAGAGCCGTATGGATGATGCTGGGGCTTCAGACCTGCCTGCTGGCGGCCTGCACCAGTGATTTGAACGACCCTGCCGCAGGAGGCGGCAATGACCTCCTTGAACTGAATTTCTCGATTGCCGCCACGCGCACCAGCCTCGATGACTCGGGAGCCGGCAGCTTCTCCGAAGGGGACCGCGTGGGGCTCTATATTGATAACGGAACGGAGGTGGCCTACCGCGAACTCACCCTTACGGGCGGGGAGTGGTAGCCGCAGCTGCGCCGCAGCGACTTCGGGGCAGGGGAGCTGACCCTCGCGGCCTGCTCTCCGGTGCAGGGTGCCGGCGCGGGGAAGAGCCCGGTTGCGGAGTTCACCCTTGCCGCAGACCAGAGCGCCGAGGGTCTTGCGGCCGCAGACCTGCTCTTTGCGCAGCGGAGCCTGCCGGCGGGGAGCAACCGCGCCGAGTTGAGCTTCACGCATGCCATGCATCGGCTCCGAATCGAGCTCTCGGGCGACGAGCAGGTGCTCTCGGTCGAGCTCCGCAGCCGGATGAAGGGGAGCCTCGAGCTGCTTACGGGCGGGCTCACCCCGGCCGATGAGTTCGGGTGGATAACGCCGCGCCGGAATGCCGACGGCAGCTACGAGGCGGTCATCTTTCCCCAGTCGGTCGAGGCCTTCCGCAGCGACGAGGGGCTGCTGCGCATCACCACCTCGGAGCGTGAAATCATCTACAAGGCTCCCGAGCAGCTCGACGGTGCACCGCTCGAGCGCTTCGAGGCGGGCAAGCAGCTGACGCTCTGGGGGGCCGAGTACGACGAGAACGGCATCATCTCGCACGTCTACTTCTGCGACAACAACCTGGGAGACCAGGATGCCAACGGGGCCGTCATCTCGCGTTACCAGATTGTCTACGACGCCGACATGTCGAAGGGCTACACCTACATGCAGCCCCTCTACCGCCCTACGGCCCGAATGACCGTCATGAGCGTCGGGGCCGTCGACCTGCGCCGGGACATCTGGGCCCGGAAATACCCCTCGGTGCAGCCCGAAAAGTAACGGGTTGCGGCCGGCAAACAATCAAACCGAAACAATCCATCGAACTCAAACGACATGAAACACATGAAAAGAATTGCAATATGCGGTGCGGCCGCCCTGACGGCCCTCTTCGCTGCAGCCTGCAGCAGCAAATCGAACGAGCCGACCCCTGCCGGGGAGCGCGTAATCACCTTTAAGACCGACATCGGGGCCCTCACGCGCGCCCCGCAGCTCGATGCCGACGGCAGCGGGTCGTTCACTCCGGGCGACAGCTTTACCCTTCTGGCCGGCAGCGGCAGCGCCTCGCGTACGCTCGAGTACACGCTCGGCACCACGACCCTCCGCTGGAGCGACCTGGATTTTGCCGCCGAGGGCGCGACGGTCGACTTTGCCGCCTGCTACCCGACCCGGACGCTCGATGGCGGCCGCTTCGACTTTACGGTGCGGCAGGATGCGTCGGGCGACCTGCTGATGGCCTCGGCCCGGGGCGTGAAGGTGGGCAGCGAGCTGCCCGTTGCGCTCCACTTCCGCCACGCCATGCACCGCCTGGTGGTGAAGTATACGGTCGAGGATGCCTCGGTCGATGCCTCCGCGATTGAGACCTCGTGCACGGCCCGCAACAGCTGCACGGTCGACCTGGCGGCCAACAGCCTCGAGTGCGGCTCGACGGAGGAGAGCTTCTCGGCCCGGGGCGGGCAGGTGACGCTGCTGCTCGTGCCGCAGGCGGCCGACGGTGTCGCGCTTGACATCCGTGCCGGCAGCCTCTCGAAGCAGTGCACCCTCTCGCAGCTCGACGCCTGCCCCGCAATGCTCGAAGGGGGCAAGGAGCTGACGGTGAACCTCACAATCCGTGACGGTGCGATTCTCTTCGACGGGCTGACCATCGAGGGGTGGGGCAGTCAGGGGACCATCGAGGACGAAATCTCCCTCTGAAGAGCCGGAACCGCCGGGGAGAGGCTCTTCGGATGAGGCTCCGCCCCGTGCATCGGACCGCTGCAACAACGGCGGGCAACCCACAAAAGGGTTGCCCGCCGTTTCGTATGGGGTGGTTCCGGGCGGTGTCGGGTGGAGGTGGTCGGCGGCTCGGAGGTGGCAGCTGTCACCGTGGGTTACTGCTGGAAGTTGCGGCTGGCGCGCAGCATGTGGCGCAGCGCCGAGATGATTTCCTGGGACTCCTGCAGCACGTTCAGGTAGACCAGCGAGACGTTGATGCTGCCCTGCTCCTCCTGGATGCGGTTCAGCTGGAGCTGCTGCAGTTCGGTGAGCTGCTCATTGACGGCGGCGCTCTCGCTCATCAGCTCCTCGACGTGCGAGTAGTCGTTGGTGCGAATCATCGCCTCGGCACGCAACAGCAGCCGCTTCACACGGTCGCGCACGGGGATGAATTCGGCGGCGCAGGAGGCGGGCAGCGGATTGAAGTTGTTGTCGACGTGTTCGCGGCAGAGGTCGCACATGCGCTTGAGCGCGTAGTGAAGCTGCACGCAGCAGTTGCTTCCCAGGTGGAACCACATGTTCTTCTCGATGGCCGTGTTGCGGTTCGTGCGACGCAGACCGATGAGCTCGCGGCGACGCACCTTGCGCAGCAGTTCCTTCTTGCGGTCGATGGTCTGGGCCACGCGGCGCAGCGTGCGGCGCTCCTCCTCGATGAAGCCGTCGGTGACTCCCGCATAGTTGTCGGCCGTGTAGGCGAGCATGCCGGCAAAGGTGCCGCTCACGTGGGTGCGCAGCAGCTCCCAGACGCGGTTCTTGTCCTTCTCGGCAAGGATTTGGCGGAAGAGGTTGTCCTCGTGTTCCGACTTGAGTTTGCGGCGGTAGCGGATGTTGCTGTGGATGAGCAGTGCGACGGCCAGCACAATCATGGCGGCCATGACCACCGCGCCGCCGTAGTACATCGCCAGCGCCACGAAGAAGCAGACGGTGAAGGCGACGCCGGCGGTGATGAACCATCCGCCGATGACCGACAGCACGCCCGTGATGCGGAAGACGGCGCTCTCGCGGCCCCAGGCGCGGTCGGCCAGCGACGTACCCATCGCCACCATGAAGGTGACGTAGGTGGTCGAGAGCGGCAGCTTGAGCGAGGTGCCCAGCGCGATGAGCAGGCTGGCCAGCAGCAGGTTGACCGAGGCGCGCACCAGGTCGAAGGCGGCGCCGTCGGCGATGACGGCATCCTCCTGCGAGAAGCGGGTGTCGAGCCACGCCTTGAGGCGCGGCGGGGTGATGCTCGCAACGGTGTTGGCCAGCGACATCGAGGTGCGGACGATGCTCCGCGCCACGGCCGACGAACCGAACATCTCCTCGCCCTCGTCCTGGCGCGAGAGGTCCACCGAGGTCTTGATGACCTTCTGCGCCTTTTTCGAGGTGCAGAGTGTCCAGACCATGATAAGGCCGGCGGCCGCAAGGAAGAGGAAGGGGGTGCGGGCCGGGGTGTTGAGCGCCCCCATGAGGTAGCTGTCGCTTCCGGCGCCGTTGGCCGCATAGTCCAGATAGGAGTCGTAGCCGGCCAGCGGCACGCCGATGAAGTTGACCAGGTCGTTGCCCGCGAAGGCCATCGCCAGCGCGAAGGTGCCCAGCAGGACGACAATCCGGAAGACGTTGACGTGCAGCCAGTGGAGCACCTGCATCACGACCGTGAAGCCGGCCAGGCAGGCGAGGAGCAGCGTGCCGCTGTTGGCGGCTATCCACTCCTTCGCCTCGGGGGTCATGAAGGCGGTCTGCTTGACCCCCTTGATGAGCATGAAGTAGACGATGGCCGTCGTGGCGATACCTCCGAAGAATCCGATGCTCCACTTCAGATGCTCGCGGTAGCGGAAGGTGAAGAGCAGTCGGGCGAGCCACTGCACCACCATGCCGAAGAAGAAGGCGACGGCCACCGAGAGAAAGATGCCCATGATGACCGAGAGGGCCTTCTCGGTGTTGAGGTAGTCGGCGAAATGCATCCCCTCGGTGCCCGCCATCTTGACGAGCGTCAGGGCGAAGGTGCCGCCCAGCAGCTCGAAGACCATCGAGACGGTGGTCGAGGTGGGGAGTCCCAGCGTGTTGAAGACGTCGAGGATGATGACGTCGGTCACCATGACGGCCAGAAAGATGCAGAGCAGCTCCTGGAAGAAGAACTGCTCGGGACGGAAGATGCCGTGGCGGGCGATTTCCATCATGCCGTTCGACATGAGGGCGCCGCAGAGGATTCCCGTGGCGGCAATCCACATGATGACGCGGTAGGGGGCGACCTTTGCGCCGACGGCCGATGAGAGGAAGTTCACCGCGTCGTTGCTCACGCCGACCACCAGGTCGAAGACGGCGAGCATGAAGAGAAACAGAATGATTCCCAGATAGACGGTCTCCATTTTTGGACGGATTTGTTTGAATGTGCCCTCTTATTTTTTGGCGCAAAGATGCCGAACCGCTGTTTCGGACCCCTTTCGTCTCCGTTACAATTCGGTTGCAGCGTCGGATTTCACCGAATCTTAACCCTCCCGTCGCAAGACTGAAAGATGCGGAGCGCACATTTGCGGTGTCAAAACCGGATTTTCTGGAAGTCAATGACCGAATCGAAACATTACAGGACCCTTGTCATGTCCGACATCCACCTCGGCTCGAAGTGGTCGAAGGCCCGTGAGGCCAACCGTTTTCTGAAGTACCACACCTGCGACACGCTGATTCTCTGCGGCGATGTCATCGACGGCTGGGAGCTGCTGCGCGGCCGGCGCGAGAAGTGGAAGCGCCGCCACACCAACTTCATCCGCCGGCTGCTGGATATTCAGCACGACACGCACATCATCTACCTGCGCGGCAACCACGACGACTTTCTCGACCGCATCCTGCCGATGCGTTTCGCCAACATCACGCTGCTGCGCGACTACATCTACGTGAGCGGCGGGCGGCGCTACTACGTGCTCCACGGCGATGTCTTCGACCACGTTACCTCGTCGATGCGCTGGCTGGCCAAGGTGGGCGACGTGGGCTACTCGCTGCTCATGTGGTTCAACCGGCTCTACAACCGGCGGCGTCTCCGCCGCGGGCTGCCCTATTACTCCGTCTCGCAGCGCATCAAGCAGAAGGTCAAGGCGTCGGTCTCCTACATCAGCGATTTCGAGGAGCATCTGGTGCGCGTGGCGGCCCAGAAGGGGTGCTCGGGGGTCATCTGCGGCCACATCCACCAGGCCGACAAACGCATGGTGGGCGATATCCTCTACCTCAATTCTGGCGACTGGGTTGAATCGCTGACCGCCCTGGCCGAGGACTACGACGGCAACTGGTCGATTCTGCGCTACGACGCCGAAGAGCAGGAGAGGGGATGACCATGCGTTACCTCTTTTCCATACAGGGTGAGGGTCGGGGCCACCTCACGCAGGCCCTCTCGCTGGCCGCCATGCTGCGGCGCCACGGCCACCAGGTGGTGGGGGTGCTCGTTGGGCGGAGCTCCGTACGCCGTCTGCCCGACTTCTTCTTCGAGCGCATCGGGGCGCCGGTCACCGAGTTCGAGGCGCCGCGCTTCGCCTTCGATTACGCCAACCGGAGCGTCAGCATGCTGCGCACGCTCCTGCTCAACGCCGCACCGGCCCGTCTGGCGGCCTACGACCGCAGCATGCGGCTCATCCGTGACCGTATTGCCGAACTGAAGCCCGACCACATCGTCAACTTTTACGAATTGCTCACGGGCCTCGCCCTCAGGCGTTTCGCCATCCGGGTGCCGATGACGGGCGTCGCCCATCAGTTTCTGCTCAACCATGCGAACTATCCCTACGGCCGCGGCCGCGGTGTCGAGGGGTGGCTGCTGCGGCTCCACGCCCGCATGACGGCCTGGGGCTGCGACCGGCTGCTGGCCCTCTCGTTCCGACCCATGGAGGAGGATTGCCGACACCGCATCCGCGTCGTGCCGCCGCTGCTGCGCCGCGAGGCGCTCACGGGGGACTCCTCGGACGGGGGCTTCATTCTGGGCTACATGGTCAACAACGGCTTTGCCGACGAGCTGTGCCGCTGGAGCGACTGCCATCCCGACCAGCGGCTCCATGTCTTCTGGGACCGCCGCGACCGTCCCGAGACGTGGCAGTCGGGCGCCGGGCTGACGTTCCACCGGCTCGATGACCGGCTCTTTCTGGAGTGCATGCGCCGCTGCCGCGCATACGTCACCACGGCGGGTTTCGAGTCGGTCTGCGAGGCGATGTACCACCGCAAGCCGATGCTGCTCGTCCCGGCCCACATCGAGCAGCGTATCAATGCGGCCGATGCCGTCGCCTCGGGGGCCGGCATCGAGGCTTCGGGCTTCGACCTCGACCGGCTGGTCGACTACCTCGCCCGCCGCGGGGCCGCGACGGGCGACGACCGTTTCCGCGCCTGGGTCGATTCGGCCGAGGAGCGCTTCATCGAATTGCTGACACACTGATTCCACCAACGATGGGTAATATGGATTTCACATACAACAACCGCGAGCTGAGCTGGCTCGCCTTCAACGAACGGGTGCTGCAGGAGGCGCAGGACCGAAGCGTGCCGCTGCTTTCGCGGCTGCAGTTCCTCGGCATCTTCTCCAACAACCAGGACGAGTTCTTCAAGGTCCGCATCGCCAACCTCATGCGGCTCTGCCGCGCCCGGCGGCAGCAGCGTCTCACGGGCGGTTATACGCCGGCCGAGTTGCTGGCCGAGGTGAGCCGCCGCGCCGAGCGCGCCCAGGGGCTCTTCACGCAGACCTACCACGAGCTGCTGCACGAGATGGAGCAGCAGGGCATCTTCGTCGTCGACGAGCGACACCTCTCGCCCGAACAGCGGGAGTTCTGCCGCGACTACTTCGCCACGGTCGTCTCGCCGCGGCTCGTGCCGCTCATGCTCCGCAAGTCGGTCCGGATTCCCTTCCTGCCCGACGGCAACGCCTACCTGGGGGTCCGCATGTCCTCGAACGACGGCAAGGCGCCGCGCTACGCCGTGATTCGGATACCGGTCAGCTCGGCCTGCCCGCGCTTCGTGGTGCTTCCCGCGCGCGAGGGGCGGAGCGAGGTTATCTTCCTCGACGACATCATCCGGCTGATGATTGACGACGTCTTCTTCATGTTCACCTACGACCACATCTCGGTCCATACCTTCAAAATTATGCGCGACGCCGAGCTCTCGATTGACGATGACGTCTCGAAGAGCCTCTTCGAGCGGATTGCCGAGGGGGTCGAGAGCCGCCGCTACGGGTTGCCTATCCGGCTGATATACGACCGCGAGATGCCCGTCGACCTGCTCGACATGCTGGCCGGCAAGCTGAAGCTGACGGCTCCCGGAACGCTTGCACCGGGCGACCGCTACCACCTGATGAAAGACCTGATGCGCTTCCCGAAGGTGCGCCCCGACCTGCTGACGGTCAATCCGGCACCGCTGCAGCACTGCGACATCATCCCCTTCCAGAGCATCCTGAAGGTGGTGCGCAAGCGCGACATCTTCTTCAATTTCCCCTACCACTCGTTCCAGCACTTCATCGACTTCCTGCGCGAGGCGGCCATCGACCCCCGGGTCGAGCGGATTGCCATCACGCTCTACCGCACGGCCGAGCACTCGAAGGTCATCAACGCGCTGGTCAACGCCGCCAAAAACGGCAAGCAGGTCTCGGTGCTCGTCGAGCTGAAGGCGCGCTTCGACGAGGAGCAGAACATCGAGTACACCGACCTGCTGCAACGCGAGGGGGTCAAGGTCATCTATGCCATCGAGGACCTGAAGGTACACAGCAAAATCGTCCTGGTCGAGCGGCGCGAGAGCTCCGGCGTGCGGGGCTATGCCTACATCGGAACGGGCAACTTCAACGAGGATACGGCGCGCATCTACGGTGATTTCGGTCTGCTGACCTCCCACAAGGGCATCGTCGAGGATGTGCGCAACGTCTTCCAGTTCCTCTCCAACAGCCATAAGCAGTTCAAGTACAAGCACCTGCTCGTGTCGCCCTACTACATGCGCGAGGCCTTCGAGGAGCTTATCGACCGCGAGACGCGCAACGCCCGCAAGGGGCGCCGGGCCTACATCTACGCCAAGTGCAACTCGCTGACCGACGAACGGACCATCGAGCGGCTCTACCGGGCCGCACGCGAAGGGGTCGAAGTGCGCCTCATCGTGCGGGGCGCCTGCTGTCTGAGACCCTCGGTGCCGGGGATGAGCGACCGCATCCGGGCTATCAGCATCGTCGATAAGTACCTCGAGCACGCCCGGCTGTTCATCTTCTGCAACGACGGCGAGGAGCGCATCTACATCGGTTCGGCTGACTGGATGTCGCGCAACCTCGACCGGCGCGTGGAGGTTTGCACCCCGATTCTCGACCGACAGATTCAGAGGCTGCTGCGCCGGGTCTTCGATATCCAGTGGAGTGACAACGTCAAGGCGCGCGACCTTGCGGACCAGACGGGCAACTCCTACGTCAAGGCCCTGCCGGGCGAGGCACCGCTCCGCAGCCAGACGGCGCTCTACGACTACTATGCCGGCATGTTGAGCAGGTAGTGCGGCCGGCAATGCACCGGTAAAGGAGAGTTCCCCGGGAGTCCGACAATATCGGACTCCCGGGGAACTCTCTTCTCGCCCGTGCTTTTGCGCGTGCCGTCCGACCCCTCGCCGCTCCTCCGGATAGGGCTTCGCTTCCGTTTCGGACTCCGCTTCTGCTCCGGTCGCGGCCCTCTCCGCCCGGGGGCTCTTCTCGCCCGTGCTTTTGCGCGTGCCGTCCGGCCCTTTCGCCGCTCTTCCTGATGGGGCTTCGCTTCCGTTTCGGACTCCGCTTCTGCCGCGTCGCAGCCGCCCCTCTCCCGGGGTCGGACACAAAAAATGAAGGGAACCGGCTTCCGCTCCGGCTTCTCCGGGTGGAGCATGGCTCCCGTTTCCGCTCCGGCCGCAGCCGCCCCTCACCCGGGGGCCGGGCACAAAAAAATGAAGGGAACCGGCCCCCCGGTCCCCTTCTCCCATCAAAAATTAACCCTTAAAAAAAATTATCCCTTACGATAAAGTTCCGTGAGGTAGTGATGCAGGTAATACAAATCAACATCACCTTGTATCACCTCCCTCATCATCAAATCCTCATCGTCCGAGATGGCGTTCGAAAAATCGGTTTTGTCAATCTCCTCCATAGGCAGCATCCTTTAGGCTTTACACTTAACTAACGCACCCCATGGGGAAATATTGCACGGATTTCAGCTTAAAACCAAATTTTTCTCCTTAATCATCCGACGCAGATTAATCAGCGCATATCGCATGCGTCCGAGCGCCGTGTTGATGCTCACGTTGGTCTGTTCGGCAATATCCTTGAAACTAAGTCCCGAGAAGTAGCGCATCATCACCACTTCGCGCTGTTCGCCGGGCAGCAGCTCGACCAGCGCACGGACGTCGCGTTCAATCTGCTCCGAAACCAGGGCGTCCTCGACGCTCCCTTCGGCCAGCCGCAGCGTGCCGAACATGTCGTACCCCGACTCCGACTCGTTGACCTCCTTCTCCTGCTTCTGGGCGCGGAAGTGGTCGATGACCTGGTTGTGTGCGATGCGCAACACCCACGAGAGAAACTTCCCGTTGTCGGTGTAGCGTCCGTCGTCGATGACGCGGACCGCCTTGATGAATGTCTCCTGAAATATGTCTTCGGCGACGTCCCGGTCCTTGACCATCATGTTGATGTAGTCACGAACCCGGCGGCTGTGGCGCTCTATCAGTTGCGATATCGCGCTCCGGTCCCCCGACAGGTAGTGATGAAGCAATGCCTGGTCACTCAATGCTTGAACGTTCATACTCTTCTTTCCGTTGGTTTAAAGAGTAGAATATTTTCCGATAGGCAATCCGTTTTTGGGTTTGTACTCAGTTTCAAATATCGGAAACGCGTCGGGGCGTCTACGATTCGGGTGCAAGATAGTCACTTTTCTCCGAATCTCCAAATCGCGCCGTGCGCACGGGCGGTCGGCGCCGTCCGCATTCTCCCCTTGCGCAGCGGTCAAAAACCGTGCCGTGGGCCCTGAGGGGGCGATTTTGGCAGTCGGCGTACGACGGATGGTGTGGTAGGCTGAGGGGTGAAACGACCGAAATGGCAGGTGAAACGCCCACCCGGCAGCCGGGGCATACGGGGGCGAAACGCCTGCATGCGGTTTCAAAACTACAAAAAAGCCGTCCTCCGCACTTGGAGGACGGCTTTTCGATGGGTATGGCGTGCGGTGTGTCGGCGCAGCGGGGAGCAGTCGGGTGCCGCATCGTCGGTTTTGTTCTGCAGGGTGTGGCGCGGTCGAATGCCGTGCGGTAGGAAGCCAGTTCTGCCCGTTCGGGGTGCGGTCGACAGCCTTGTTTCTCCCTGCCTTGGTTCGGGGACGGTACCCCGGGCCCCGGTCAGCGGGCGTCGCTGCAGGGGGTCGAGGCGTGGAGCGGCTCGACGTGGATGGCCACCATGGTCCCCTCGCCGAAGCGGGCGCGGAGCCGACGCTCGATGTCGCGCGTCAGTTCATGGGCATGCTTGACATCCATCCGCCCGTCGACGCGGATGTGCACCTCGATGGAGATGCACGAACCGATGCGGCGCGTGCGCAGGTTGTGGGGCTCGCGCACGGCGGGGTCGTGGGTGACGATTGAGAGGATTTCGGCTTCGGTGTCGGCCGGGAGCGACTTTTCGAGCAGCTCGCCGATGCCCGAGTGGAGCAGCTGAAGGGCAATGCGGAAGATGAAGAACGAGACTATGATGGCGGCAATCGGGTCGGCGATGCGCCACTTCTCACCCAGGAAGTAGGCGCAGCCGATGCCCGCGAGCGTGCCCATCGACGAGAAGGCGTCGCTGCGGTGGTGCCAGGCGTTGGCCACCACGCTGGGGCTCTCGAGCCGGCGTCCGGCCCGCACCGTATAGCGGTAGAGCAGCTCCTTGACCAGAATCGAGACGGCTGCCGCCGCCAGCGCGATGACGCCCGGGCGCGGAAGCTCCTCGCCCGCCACGACCATGCGGATGGAGCGGATGCTCTGCAGGAGGATGCCCACGCCGACGGCGACGAGCGCCAGTGAGATGAGAATCGAGGCCAGCGTCTCGTACTTGCCGTGGCCGTAGTCATGGCCGTCGTCGCGCGGCTTGGCCGAGATGCCGGCGAAGACAATCACCACGATGTCGGTGGCCATGTCCGAGAGCGAGTGGACGGCGTCGGCGACCATCGCTCCGCTTCGGCCCAGAATGCCGGCGGCGAACTTGGCGGCCGTCAGCAGCAGATTGGCCACGAAACCGACGAAGGTGACGCGGTAAATCTCACGTTTGCGGAATTCAGCGGAATCCATTGTTGTGCGTAGCTAAAAAGAAGAATCATTGCGGGAAACGCAGCGGGGTGCGGCTTTGGTATCCCGGCGTCGGATTTTTTTGCACGGCAGCGGGCACCCCGGGCGGGAAAAAGGGCGGAGCGGTGCATGGCTTCCCATGCATCCGTTCCGCCCGTAGTCCGGTGAGCGCTCCGGCCGAGCATCAATAGCTGCGGGCGAAGAGCACGCGGCGGTGCGACGGACGACCCGTGTAGATGCAGCGTCCCTCCTCCTCCGGTGCATCGAAGGGAATGCAGCGGATGGTTGCCTTCGTGGCATCCTTGATGGCCACCTCGGTCTCGACGGTGCCGTCCCAGTGGGCCAGCAGGAAGCCGCCCTTCGTATCGAGCACCTCCTTGAACTCCTCCCACGTGTCGACCTTCGTAATCATCGAGTCGCGGAAGGCCTTCGCCTTGAGGTAGATGTTCTTCTGGATGTCGGTCATCAGCTGCTCGATGTGGGCGACCAGACCCTCGAGCGGAAGGGTCTCCTTCTCGAGCGTGTCGCGGCGCATGAGCTCGATGGTGTTGTTCTCCATGTCGCGGGGACCCATCGCCAGACGCACGGGTACGCCCTTGAGCTCGTACTCGGCGAACTTGAAGCCCGAGCGGACGTTGTCGCGGTCGTCGATTTTCACGCTGATGCCCTTGGCGCGCAGCTCGGCGGCCAGCTTCTCGAAGCGGTTGCGGATTTCCACGAGCTGCTCCTCGCCCTTGTAGATGGGAATCATCACCACCTGGATGGGGGCCAGACGCGGCGGCAGCACCAGACCGTTGTTGTCCGAGTGGGCCATGATGAGGGCGCCCATCAGACGGGTCGAGACGCCCCACGAGGTGGCCCAGACGTATTCGAGCTTGCCCTCCTTGGTGACGTACTGCACGTCGAAGGCCTTGGCGAAGTTCTGACCCAGGAAGTGAGACGTACCGCTCTGCAGCGCCTTGCCGTCCTGCATCAGCGCCTCGATGGTGAGCGTATCCTCGGCGCCGGCGAAGCGCTCGTTGGGCGACTTGTGGCCCACGATGACCGGCAGCGACATCCAATCCTGGGCGAACGTCTCGTAGACGTGAATCATCTTCTCGGCCTCGGCGATGGCCTCCTCACGCGTGGCGTGGGCCGTGTGGCCCTCCTGCCAGAGGAATTCGGCCGTGCGCAGGAACAGACGCGTGCGCATCTCCCACCGTACGACGTTGGCCCACTGGTTGCAGAGAATCGGCAGGTCGCGGTAGGAGTGAATCCAGTTCTTGTAGGTGTTCCAGATGATGGTCTCCGACGTGGGGCGGACGATGAGCTCCTCTTCGAGTTTGGCGTCGGGGTCGACCACCACGCCCTTGCCCTCGGGGTCGTTCTTCAGGCGGTAGTGCGTCACCACGGCGCACTCCTTGGCAAAGCCCTCGACGTGGTGGGCCTCCTTCGAGAAGAAGGATTTGGGGATGAAGAGCGGAAAGTAGGCATTCTGGTGCCCGGTCTCCTTGAACATCTTGTCCAGCGCGTCGTGCATCTTCTCCCAGATGGCGTAGCCGTAGGGTTTGATGACCATGCATCCGCGGACGGCCGAGTTTTCGGCCAGCCCCGCCTTCACGACCAGGTCGTTGTACCACTGCGAGTAGTTCTCCTCCGACTTGGTCAGGTCTTTAAGTTCCTTTGCCATATATCTGTTGTCTATTTTGAGTTCGAATGGTTGTTCCGGAGCGCAAAATTAACGATTTTAATTTAATTTTCACCTCATTCCCCGCGTGAGAATCGCGCGGCGTGCAAAAAAGGCCCTCCGCCGGGGCGGAAGGCCTTCAAGTTTGCCTTGTCTGTACGGTGCCGGAGCGACGCCGAGATGGTGTCGGGATGGTGTCGGGATGATGTCGGAGCGAGGTCGGTCCGGAGCCGGGCGACTGCTCGGCCGTCGCCGTTCTTCCCGGCACGGGGCCGGGCGGCTCCCCCCCCCTTGCCGGCCCGCTCAGAAGCGGAAGGCGAGCGTCAGCGCCACGGCGTGACGCGCATAGTCGGTCTTGTAGAGGGCGCTGCTGTTCTGCTCCACGTTGGAACCCGTGTAGAGGTCGGCGTAGTAGAGCCAGTAGGCGTTCTGCTTGGTCTTCTGGTAGCTGTAGGCCACGTCGAGCGTCACCGTGCGCGAGAGGTTGATGCCCACGCCTGCGCCGTAGTAGATGATTTCACGGGCCAGCGGCGAGGAGTAGTCCGCATCCTCACCCGCGAGCCACGAGCCGCTGTAGCCGAAGCCGGCACGCAGGGCGAGGATGGGCAGCGGCTTGAACTCGGCACCGACGCGGAGGGTGTTCGACCCCTTGAAGCTGCTGCGGAAGATGCCGTTGTAGTCGGCCGGGGCGTAGGCGAACGAGGGGGACTCCTTCACGCGGATGCCGTTGAACCAGGCCCGCTCGTAGTCGACCGAGATGACCGCTCGGCCGCCGAAGCTGTACGATGCGCCGAAGAGCAGCCGTGCGGGGGTGGTGAAGGCCCAACTTTTGCTGCTCAGCACGGGCGATTCGCCCGGGCAGTTGATGTAGCCGTTGCCGTCGGGCTGCGGGTACTCGCCCGGCCCCGGGTTGTAGTCGGGGTCGTTGCAGACGGCCACGCCGAGCGAGGCCCCCTGATAGCGCGTCTCGAGCGAGTAGTAGGTCGGCGTATGGAAGGCCACGCCGATGCGCAGGGCGGGGATGGGGCGGTAGGTGAGGCCCAGCTTGAGGTTTACCCCCGCGCCGTCGGTCACGGTCGCCTGGTTGAGCTTCGACCAGAGCTGCTGGAAGCGCAGGTCGGAGGCCACGCCCTCGGGGCGCTCCGTCGTACCGCCCGGATAGTAGTAGTCCTCGGCGTAGGTGTACTGCAGCTCCTGGTGAATCGCCTGGATACCGAGGGTGACGCCCACGTAGAGCTTGTTGCCGAAGTTGGCGCCCAGCGAGAGGTCGTATTCACCCACCGAGCCGCGGCTCTCGACCCCTGCATAGTGGCCGATGTCGATGTTGTTGCGGTCGCTGCCAATCCACGAGGGGTTCCATAACGGGTCCTCTTTTGGTGCGCTCAAATCGTCGACCATACCCGCCTTGTAGCCCAGAATCGCCGGCCAGAGCTCGGGACTCTGGTTGAACCAGTCGAGGTTGTCGCCCGTGATGTCGTAGGCCTTGATTTTTGCCTGACCCAGTTGCAGAGCGTACATGTCGGCAATCGAGCCCATGTTGCCCGTCGAGCGGAACGAGGAGCGGTAGTTCAGGTCGGCCAGGCGGTTGTAGCCGAAGCCGAAGTTGACGCTCGTGGTGCGCCCCGTCCCCTCGTAGAGGTTGAAGACAAAGCCGAAGCTGCTCAACGCGAAGCGGTTGCTGGCGTTCGAGTTCCACGCTTCGGCGCTGTTCTGCGCGCGGGTCATCGTGACGAGGGGCGTAATGGATATCTCGTTGTGGCGGTACATGCCCAGTCCGGCCGGGTTGATGGCCATCGACGAGAGGTCGGCGCCCAGCGAGGTGAAGGCCCCCGCCATGGCCATCGAACGGGCCGTGCCGAAGTTGAACTGTGTCTGCGACAGCTCGGCGAAGTTCGACGGCATGAGTATGTCCTTGTTGGCCATCAGACCGCCCGTTACCAGGTGGCTCTGTGCCGCTGCGGGGGCTGCGAAGAGCGCCCCGGCCAGCAGCAGGCCTGCTGCTTTTACGAATCCTTTCATCTGTTGCACTCCTTTCTTTACTGCACTGTGTTAACGACCTCCGGCGTTGCGGCCTCCTACACTGCCGCCACCGCCGCCGCCAAAACCGCCGCCACCGCCGAAGCTGCCGCTGTTGAACGACGGGCTGCTGCCGCGGTTGAAGTTCGTCGTACCGCGGTTGAAATTCGTTGTGTTCCGGTTGTTGTTCCGGTTGAACGACGACGAGCCCCGGTCGAACGACGACGAGGAGCCGCGGTTAAAGGAGGATGCGGAGCCTCGGTTGAACGACGATGCGGAGCCTCGGTTGAACGAGCTGCCGCCGCGTGTTCCGCTGTTGAAGGTACGGCCGCCCTGCAATGCGCTGCCGCGGCCCGAGAGACCCGTGGCGCGTCCCGGACGAAGGTTGAACGAGCTGCCGCGGCCCGACAGCGAGCCGCCCGGACGGGAGTAGGAGGGTCGGTTGACGATGTTGTGCGGACGGTAGTGCACATGTCCGCCCCAGCCCGGACCCCAGGCGGGTCCCCACCACGGGTCATACCACCCGTAGTAGTACCAGGGGTTGTACCACGGATAGAATCCGAGGCTCCAGCCCCAGCTGCCGATGGCGAAGGAGGGGTATCCCCATCCCCACCAGCCGTAGCGGTAGGGCCAGCCGTAATCCCAGCCGTAGTACCAGCTGCCGTAGTAGGGCGTGGCGCCCCACGTGCCGAACATCGAGGTGATGTACTTGGGCTCGACCCACACCTCGTCGCCCGAAATCATGATGTTGTAGAAGGCCGGGTCGTAGGCCGTCAGGTAGGTGAACTCGCCGCTGTAGCAGAAGTTGTAGTAGCTCGACGGCAGGCGGTAGGTGGGCGACTCGAAGCCGCGCAGACGCCGTGCATAGGCGCTTTCGTAGGTGTCGGCCAGCACCCCTTCGTAGGGGTTCGAATCGTAGTAGGCCGCCTCGGCGTCGGCCGCGTTGGCCTCGGCCAGCAGGGCCTCCCACTCGGCGCGCCGCGCTTCGGCCTCGGCCTTGCGCGCCTCGGCCCGCGCCTGCTGCTCATGGGCGATGCTCGTGCGGTCGTGTAGCCCGTAGAGGTCGTCCGACGCATAGCTTGCCTCGCGGTAGAAGGACGAGGAGCACCCCGTCGCTCCCAGCGCGAGGAGCAGTCCGAATATGATGGTTCTGTTTTTCATGGTATCCTGTTTTTTGGGACGGAAGTCTCTTTGTCAAGAAAACGAAAACCGTACCGTTTTTAGTATTTTCCGGCATTGCGGTCCCGGGCTTAGTGTTGCGGTCCCGGGCTTTTCCAGTGTTACGGTCCCGGGCTTTTCCAATATTGCGGCCCCGGGATTCGTCTCCTTTATATAAACGGTCCCGGGCGACAAATACTGCATCGTGGCCCTCCATTGCCGGTCGTTTCCCGCCTCGTGTGGCGTCGCGGCCGACCGTTTCCCGCCTCGTGTGGCGTCGCGGCCTTCCGCTGTCGGCCGTTCTTTGTCCGGCCCTGGCCCGGCTCCTGGCCCGCTCCTTGCCCGGCCGCCCGAATGCCCGGATAAAGCCGGTCTGCCCCGCAGATGGCCTTCCGGTGCGCTGCAGCGGCCTCCGGCATCCTCTACAAAGATAGGAAAAATCACCTCCCGAATCGAAAAAATCGGGGTGAATGCATTTTTTTTGGCCAAAAATATCTTTTTTCAGAAAATATGTCTATATTTGCAGTCCCAAACCGAGAGGTTTTCGGTTGCGGGAAACATCTGGAGAGATGCCGGAGTGGTCGATCGGGCCGCACTCGAAATGCGGTGTACGGGCAACTGTACCGGGGGTTCGAATCCCTCTCTCTCCGCAAGGCACACTTAGAAAAGTAGCGAAAAACCCTGTAAATCACGCATTTACAGGTTTTTTTATTTTTGGCAAAAGTGCTGAAAAAGGCATTTGAAAGCAGGTTATCTGTGGCCTATTCGGTGTACTTTTTTTCGGGCCGAAAAAGTACACCGAATTGCTCGTAACAGATTGGTTTGCACTTATTTGCAGCGGTCTTCCTCTTGACTTAAGACACTTGGGAAACTAATTTTGTAACCCTTAATTCGGTGTACTTATGGAAAGGACTGCTTTCAGCCTGTTGTTTTACATTCGGCGGGACAAGCTCAACAAAAGAGGCGAAGCTCCCGTATTTATGCGTCTGACAATCAATGGAGAACGCGCAGATGCTTCAATCAAGCGATTTATCGAACCGCACGCCTGGAACTCGGATAAAGGAAAAGCCAACGAAAAATGCCGTGGCGGAAAGGATTTGAATCTCTATCTGAACGCCATTTCCGCCAACATTTTACAAATCCAAAGAGCTCTGCGCCCACTACTCGAAGATGGGCATCCGCGGCTTCAAGGTCGACTTCATGGACCGCGACGACCAGCTGCTCACCGACTTCGTCTACGAGGCGGCGCGTACGGCCGCCCGCTACGGGCTGCTGCTCGACCTGCACGGCATCTACAAGCCGACGGGCGTGCAGCGCACCTATCCCAACGTTATCAACTTCGAGGGCGTGCACGGCCTCGAACAGGTGAAGTGGTCGCCCGTCGAGGTGGACCAGGTGACCTACGACGTGACGATGCCCTTCATCCGCATGATGGCCGGTCCGGTCGACTATACGCAGGGGGCCATGCGCAACGCCGTGCGCGAGAACTTCCGCCCGGTCAACGGCGAGCCGATGAGCCAGGGGACGCGCTGCCGCCAGCTGGCGCAGTACGTCGTCTACGACGCGCCGCTGTCGATGCTGTGCGACGCTCCCTCGCAGTACGAGCGCGAGGAGGAGTGCCTGCGCTTCATTGCCGGCGTGCCGACCGTCTGGGACCAGACCCGCGTGCTCGAAGGCGAGGTGGGTCACTGCATCGTGACGGCCCGCCGCAGCGGCGAGGTGTGGTACGTGGGTGGCATGACGGGCTGGAAGGCCCGCACCGTGCATCTCGACCTCTCGTTCCTGCCCGAAGGTACGTACGACGTGGAGCTCTTCCGCGACGGGGCCAATGCCCGCCGCATCGCGCGCGACTACCGTCGCGAGGTGCTGACGCTCGACGCATCTGAGGGGCTCGACGTGGAGCTCGCCCCCGGCGGAGGCTTCGCCGCACGCATTGTCAAACATTGATGCCGCCGGCCATGCGTCTCTCCGAAAAAATCGGCTACGGACTGGGCGATGCCGCCTGCTCGATGTTCTGGAAGCTCTTCAGCGTCTACCTGATGTTCTTCTATACGGACATCTGTGGCCTCGACGCCTGGGTGGTGGGGCTGCTCTTTCTGGTGACGCGCGTGTGGGATTCGCTGCTCGACCCCTTCGTGGGGCTCGTGTGCGACCGGACGCGCAGCCGCTGGGGAACGTTCCGTCCGTGGCTGCTGTGGGGCGCGCTGCCCTTCGGTCTGCTGGGGGTGCTCACCTTTTCGATGCCGGACTGGAGCGAAGGGGACCGCGTGGCCCATGCCGCGGTGACCTACTCGGCGATGATGGTCGTCTATTCGCTGGTCAACGTCCCCTACGCCTCGCTGCTGGGGGTCATCTCCTCCGATGCGCAGGAGCGCACGACGCTCGCCTCCTTCCGCATGGCCTTCGCCGCGGGCGGCAGCATCCTGGCCGTGCTGCTCATCGAGCCGCTGGCGCGCCTCTTCGGCGGTGAGGCAGGGCATCCCGGCGGGTGGACCGCCTCGGTGGCCGTCATCTGCGCGCTGGTGGTGGCGCTGCTGCTGGCCACCTTCCTCTCGACGCGCGAGCGGGTACGTCCCGTGCGGAGCGAACGCCATTCGGTAGCCGTCTCGCTGCGCGATTTGATGCACAACCGTCCGTGGCTCATCCTCGCCGCGGCGGCCATCTGTCTGCAGCTCTTCAACGCCTTCCGCGAAAGCGGTACGGTCTACTACTTCAAATACTGCATCGGCGAGGGGGACTCCTCCGTCGTGCTGGGAGGCGTGGCCCTCACCGGCTCGGTCCTCTTCGTGGCCGTGGGGCAGCTCTTCAACATCGTCGGTATCATCTTCACCCCGGCGCTGGCCGCCCGCTTCGGCCGCCGGCGCGCACTGGCCGGCGTGCTGCTCGTCACGGCGCTCCTCTCGCTGGGCTTCCGCCTGGCCGAGGGGGCGGGTCTGGCGGCGCTGCTGGCCGCTCAGGCACTCATCAGCCTCACCGTCGGAGGCGTGCTGCCGCTGCTCTGGGCCATGTCGGCCGACGTGGCCGACTATGCCGAGCGGTGTACGGGCCGCCGCGACACGGGGCTCATCTTCTCCTCCTACTCGATGGCCCAGAAAATCGGCTGGTCGGTCGGAAGCGCCGCCACGGCGTGGATTCTCTCGCTGGCCGGCTTCGAGGCTAATGCCGTGCAGAGCGAGGCGACGCTCTCGGTCATCGGCTTCCTGCAGAGCATCCTGCCGGCCGCCGCTGCGCTGGGCGCCTTCGTCTTCGTGCTGCGCTATCCGTTGCGAGACGGACAACCTGTCGAATCCTAAACACCTGCTGCCATGTCCAACCCCAACATACTGACCGAAATACCGCCCATCTCGCCCCAGGACTGCTTCGTGGTCTTCGACCGCTACAAGCGCGAGTTCTGCTACCCGGTGCACATCCACCAGGAGTACGAGCTCAATCTGGTCTGCGGCGCGCAGGGAGCCACGCGCATCGTGGGAGACTCCATCCGCGAAATCGGGGCGCTCGATTTGGCCCTCATCACGGGCTCCTATCTCGAACATGCCTGGCTCAACGGCAACTATGCCTGCGATGCCGACGTGCACGAGGTCTGCATCCAGTTCTCGCCCGAGCTCTTCGAGAAGGGCTTCATCGACAAGAAGCAGTTCCACCCCATCCGGCGGATGTTCGAATATGCGCAGCGCGGCATCGCCTTCTCCGAGCAGACCATCGTGCGGGCGGAGCCCTATTTCGAGCGGCTGGTCTCCAGCGGCGAACGCTTCGCGTCGGTGCTCCACTTCCTGGCGCTGCTCAACTTCCTTGCCTGTGAGGGGGACTACCAGATTCTGGCCCAGCGGAGCGTCTCGACCGAGCCCGACAACTACAACAGCCCCCGGATTCGGAAGGTGATGCAGTTCCTCAACGAGAACTACCGCCGCGACATCCCGCTTGCGGAGGTGACGGCGCTGGTCAACATGAGCGAGCCCACCTTCCGCCGCTTCATCAAGCAGCACACGGGCAAGAGCTTCGTCACGCTGCTCAACGACATCCGGCTGGGCGCCGCCTCGCGGCTGCTCATCGAGTCGCCGACCAAGAACATCTCCGAGGTGGCCTACATGAGCGGCTTCAACAACCTCTCGAACTTCAACCGGATATTCCGTCGCTGCAAGGGGATGACCCCGCGCGACTTCAAGACCTATTATTCGCAAAAGAAAATCAACGTATAACCAACCTTAAATCCCTGAACGACATGAAATTGAAATTCTCGCTCCTGCTCGCATGCGCCTCCATGGCCATTTCGACGGCCGTCGGTTGCACCGATGAACCCGAGACGCCGAACCGGACGCCGACGGGCTATCCCGAAGGTCCCAAGACGATGGTCGACCCCGCCGCATCGGCCATCACGCGGACGCTCTACGAAAACCTCTTCGTGCTGGCCGAGCGCGGCACGATGTTCGGCCGCCAGATTCCCACACTCTACGGTCTGGACAACAACCAGAAGTGGTATGCCGGTGAGCGGACCGACCTCTCGGATACCAAGTATCTGACGGGCAGCCATCCGGCCGTCTGCGGCTGGGAGCTCTCGAACCTCGAGTTCGGACTGGATGCCAACATCGACGGCGATGTCTTTGACGACGTGCGCAAGCACATCATCGCCGCCTTCGAGCGCGGCGGAATCAACACCCTTTCGTGGCACTGCGCCAACCCGGTGACCGACGGCAATGCGTGGGATGTTACGCGTGCCGTCTACACCATCATCCCGGGCGGTGCGAACCACGAGAAGTTCAAGGGTTGGCTCGACCGCATAGCCGACTTCATCGGCAGCCTCAAGTCCTCCGACGGTGAGCTCATTCCGGTGATTTTCCGCCCCTGGCACGAGCATTCGGGTTCGGGCTTCTGGTGAGGCAAGGGCAACGCCTCGGCCGACGAGTTCATCGCCCTGTGGCAGTTCACCATCACCTATCTGCGCGACGTGAAGGGGCTGCACAACATCATCTGGGCCTATTCGCCCGACATGATTCACATCAATTCGCGCGATGCCTACCTCGAGTACTGGCCCGGCGACGAGTGGGTCGACATCCTGGGACTCGACGCCTATGACCGCGACGGCGAGGACTACGGCCACAAGGGGCTGCAGATGGTTCGCCTGATGAAGAACATCGCCTACACGAAGAACAAGCCGCTGGCGTTGACCGAGACGGGTCTGGAGAACAACAGCCCCGAGGATTCGGACTATTTCAACAAGAAGTGGTGGACGCAGATGCTCTACAAGGTCATCGAGGGGCAGCCCGTCAGCTTCGTGCTCGTATGGCGCAACGGCGACTTCCCGCGCAACGGCGGCCACTACTTCGGCGCCTTCCGCGGATGCTACTCCGAGGAGGATTTCCTCGACTTCGCGGCCAAGAAGCAGGTGCTGCTGGAGAACGACCTTCCCGACATGTACTCGCCGTTGTAGCGAGCGGCCCGACGATGTCGGCATCGGCGGAGCGAACGTGGCTGTTGCGTTCGCTCCGCCTTTTTTGTCCCGTGCATGGGATATGGCGGGCGGTCGCGCCGCTTTTCAGCGGCGGGAAGGGATGCGGTCGGGACGGCAGAGGGGTTGTTGCCGGGCTATTGCTGCGGCCGCTTCGGCGTGAGGGTGGTGAGCAGTGAACCGAAGGCCAGCACGGCGCCGGCCGCCACCACGCCCGGCCAGCCCCAGCGGCTCCACGCCAGCCCCGAGAGGAGTGTGCCGAAGGCGCCGCCGATGAAGTAGATGCTCATGAAGAGCGTGTTGATGCGGTTCGAGGCCTGCGGCTCGAGTTCGAACAGCGGGGCCTGGTTGCAGAGCTGGATGCCCTGCATGCCGATGTCAATCAGCACGATGCCCGCCACGATGGCCGCATAGCTCCCGGCGCCCGCGCCGAAGAGCCCCCAGGCGGCAAGCTGCAGCAGCGCCCCGACGGCGCTCAGGCGGCGGACGCCGTAGCGCGGGATGTAGACCCCCACGTGCGAGGCGGTGACGGCCCCTGCGATGCCGCAGAGCCCCAGCAGCCCCACCACGTCGCTGCCGGCGTGGAACGGAGCCCCGGCCATCTTGAAGGCGAGCGACGCCCAGAAGCACATGAACGACCCGAAGGCCAGTGCGGCGCGCAGCGCATGGAGCCGCAGCGCGGCGTAGCGGCTGAAGAGCGTGGCCAGCGAGCGCATCAGCGCGCCGTATCCCCCCGTGAAGTTGCGCGGCGTGTCGGGAAGCACGCGCAGGATGACCAGCGCCGAGAGAACCATAAGCCCCGCGGCGATGCAGTACATCTCGCGCCAGCCGAGCACCTCGCCCACCGCACCGCTCACTACGCGCGAGGCGAGGATGCCGCTGAGCAGTCCCGAGAGGATGATGCCCACGTTGCGGGCCTTGTCGGCCGGCCGGGAGTACTGGGCGGCGAAGGGGATGAAGATGTGGGGCATGACCGAGCAGAGCCCCGTCAGGAAGGAGAAGAGGTGGATGGTGCGGATGTCGCGGGCGGCGGCGATGGCGAGCAGCGAGAGGACCAGCACCGAGAAGTTGACCAGCACGATGCGGCGGCGGCTCACCAGGTCGGCCAGCGGAATGATGAAGAAGAGCCCCAGGGCGTAGCCTCCCTGGGTGTAGAGGGCGATGTGGTTGGCCTCGAGCGTCGTGGTGTGGAGCTCCGTGCGGAGCATCTCCAGCAGCGGCTGGTTGTAGTAGAGGTTGGCGACGGAGACGCCGGCAATGACGGCCAGCGTCAGAAGCAGGCTGCGCGGAAATCCGGCACCCTCTCGAAGCATTGCAGGCATGACGATAATCGGTTTGGGCGGCCCAAAGGTACGAATAAAAACGCGAAAACGCGCCGCTTCGCACCGCGCGGCCGTTGCGGTGCGCCGCCCGGTCGGATTTCCGCTCCGAAGGGGCAAACGGGCGATTTTCACGCTTTTTCTTGGCCGTTAGCGACTTTCTTCCTATATTCGCTGTGTTTTCGCAGCGTGCGGAACAGACAGATTCGGTCAACAATACAAACACATAACGATTATGAAAACCAAATACCTGGGACTGGAGCTCTCCAGTCCGGTCATCGTCGGCAGCTCGCCCTATACCTCCACCGTGTCGGGGCTGGTGCGCTGCGCCGAGAATGGCGCCGGCGCCGCCGTCCTGAAGTCGATTTTCGAGGAGCAGATTCTCCACCACGCCGCCTCGCTGGGGCGTCAGTCCGAGTCCTACTACGGCGATGCGGAGCTCTATCTGCAGCGCTACCTGGGTGACAACTACAAGGCGGAGTTCCTCCAGCTGCTCTCCGACGCCCGCGCCAAGTGCTCGATGCCGCTCATCGCCAGCATCAACTGCGTGGGTCTCGACGGCGAGTGGGTCGACTACGCCACGCTGATGGCCCAGGCCGGCGCTTCGGCCCTCGAGCTGAACATCTTCCTCCAGCCGACCGACATCCACACCTCGTCGCAGGAGCTTGAGCGCCGCTATGCCGAAATCGCCGGCAAGGTGGCCTCGGCCGTCCGGGTGCCCGTCTCGGTGAAGCTCTCGATGCGCTTCACCAACCTCTTTGCGGTGGCCGACTCGCTGGAGGCCCGCGGCGTGAAGGGCGTCGTGCTCTTCAACCGCTTCTTCGAGCCCGACATCGACGTCGAGCGGATGCAGTTCATCGAGAGCTCGCCCTACAGCGAGCCTTCGGAGCTGCGCAACGTGCTGCGTACGGCGGCCATCTGCTCGACGGTGCTCCCCAAGCTCGACCTTTCGGTCTCGACGGGCGTGCACGACGGTGAGGCGGTGGTCAAGGCGCTGCTCTGCGGCGCCCGGAGCGTGCAGGTATGCTCGGCGCTCCACCGCGGCGGCTACGAGGTGGTGGCCCGCATGAACGAATACCTCGACGCGTGGGCTTCGCGTCACGGCTTCTCCTCGCTCGAGGAGTTCCGCGGCCGGCTCAAGTTCGGCGACGACACGGCAGCCATGGCGCAGCGCGTGCAGTACATGAAGTATTTCCCCGCTTCGGCCGAATAGGCGGAGCCGGGTCACTTTTCCCGATTGAACGGGGGCTCCGCACGGCGGGGTCCCCGTTTGTTTGCGGGAAGACCGTTCGTTCCCTCTCCCGGGCAGGGTTGGCGCCGGCAGCCGCGGTGCGGAAAAATGTTGCCGTCGTGCCTTGGACCGGCAATCGGGGCCCGACTCTTGCAGGAGGCAAGAACAATGCGGAGGTCCGACGGGCCCCCGCAGCGAGTAGTGAAACCTGATAAGATAGTTCAGCTTATGGAAAAGAGACTTTTCTGGAGCCTTGCGGCCGGGGGGCTGCTCCTTGCGGCGGGGCTCGGCGCCCTGCGGGCCGAGGCCTGCACGGGCATCACGCTGCGGGCCGCCGACGGGTCGCAGGTGGTCGCGCGCACCATCGAGTGGGGCGGCAGCGACCTCAACAGCCGCTATGTGGTCACCCCGCGCGGCTATGCCCAGCACTCGTTTGCCCCCGACGGCGGTACGGGCATGTCGTTCACGGCCCGTTACGGCTACGTCGGACTGGCCGTCGAGCGGCCGGAGTTCGTTGCCGAGGGGCTCAACGAGGAGGGGCTCTCGGCCGGCCTCTTCTACTTCCCCGGCTACGGGCGCTACGTCGACTTCGACGCCGCGCAGCGCGACGTGACAATCGCCGACCTGCAGGTCGTTCCCTGGATTCTGGGGAGCTGCCGCACGCTCGATGAGGTGCGGCAGGCCGTCGCCCGCGTACGGATTGTCTCCGTCTATCCCGGGGCGTCGACCGTCCACTGGCGCTTTACGGACCCTTCGGGCAGTCAGCTGGTGCTGGAGATTGTCGACGGACAGGCGCACTTCTACGAGAACCGGCTCGGGGTGTTGACCAATTCGCCCGGCTTCGAGTGGCAGATGACCAACCTCTGCAACTACGTCAACCTGCACGGCGGTTCGGCCCCCGGGCAGTCACTCGACTCCGTGGCGCTGGCCCCCTTCGGGGCGGGCAGCGGCATGCTGGGGCTGCCGGGCGACGTCACTCCGCCGTCGCGCTTCGTGCGGGCGGCCTTCTACCAGGCCACGGCGCCCCGTCAGGCGACGGGTGAGGCGGCCGTGCGCTGCTGCTTCCAGATTCTCAACAACTTCGATATCCCCATCGGAGTCGAATTCGCGGCCGGGCAGCAGCCGACCGACATCCCCAGCGCCACACAGTGGACCGCGGCGGCCGACCTGACCCACTGCCGGCTCTACTACCGGACGATGTACGACAGCGCCATCCGCTGCTTCGACCTGACGGATATCGACTTCGCGCGGGTGAAGTACCGCTCCGAGCCGCTCGACCGTGTCCGCGAGCAGCCCGTAACGCCCGTTCGGGTGCGGTGACCGGGTGTGCGGTGACCGGGTGTGCGGTAACCGGGTAAGGTGACCGGCCGAGCTTCGGTTGCATCCCGCCGTGCTTCTGCCTGTACCGTTGCGTCCCGTTGCGGAGCCGTGCCTGCGAACCGGCCCGAAACGAAGAGGAAGGTCTCCTGTTGCAGGAGACCTCCCTCTTTCTTTGTTGCGTTGCGCGATGCGGCTATCTCTTGTACCTGGATATCCGCTGTGCGGAGCCCGGAGCCTTTGCGCTGCGCTCCCTGAGGCGGTCGAGCGGTCGCACCGACGGTCCCTGCTCCCGAACGCCGATGTGCGGAGCCCGGAGCAGGCTGCGCGTCATGGCCGATGCGCTGTAATAGGAGTAATCGGCCGTCGAGATGGTTCCGCTCCAGCTTCCGTCCCAGGCATATCCCTGGTCGTCGACAAAGTCGAACGAGAGGGTGTAGCTTCCGTCGCCGTTGTTGGTGATGTCGAGGTTGCCCGACATGGCGGGGGCATAGGCATATACGTAGCCCTCCGAGTCGAAGTCGCCGACGTAGATGGTTCCACCCAGTCCGCCGTCGCTGCTCACCATGCCGCGAAGATATTCGCCCGGTGCGGGGTAGTCGTTGTCCGCTGCGGTGTAGGTGCCCGAAGTGATGCCGCCGTCGAAGCTGCCCTCCCCGGCTACCAGGTCGATGAGCAGGCCGTCGGGACCCGTCGTGGGCAGGATGGAGATGGTCCAGTTTCCACCGCCGGTGCCGTAGTAGTCCCCGTAGAAGGAGGCTTCGGCCGTTGCCCCATCGAGGTCGAGCGTGTAGTCGCCCGTGAGGGTGGAGACGGCGTCGCCCGTCTCGCCGGACGAGTCGGTCAGAGCGATGGAGCCCGTGTAGCTGGCCGTTACGTTGCACCCTTCGGCGGTGACCAGGTCGCACGTTACCGTGTAGCTGTCGCCTCCGCCCGTGATGGTCATGCTTCCCGAGGCGATGAGTCCCGTCTGGATGCTTACGTCGTCCTTGAAGTAGAGGGCATAGCTTCCGTCGGGGATTCCGTAGTAGCTCGAACCCGGCTGCAGCGTCATGGAGCCTCCTCCGTCGGATACGGTGTAGGTCCCGGCGACGGGCTCTCCCGTGTCGTTGACAGGCATGAAGGCGTTGAGCGTCAGTGTGGTTCCCGGGGCCGTGACGGAACCCGACGCCATGTCGCTCATCTCGATGAGAAGCTCCATCAGTTCACCGTCGCTGCCCTCGTAGGTTGCCGAGCAGGAGGTGGCCTTCAGGTCGATGTCCTCGTAGATGGTGTCGCTCGCGTAGGATGCCGGGCCTTTGTATACGACGTGGTGGGTATTGCCCTCGAGGTCCGTCAGGAAGGCCTCGAGAAGCAGCGTCTCACCTTCGTACGAGACAACCATCCGTCCCTCGGTGAATTCGGCGTCGTGTATGGTATTGCCCTGGTCGTCGACCTGCATGAATTTCGAGTAGTCCGACGAGAAGGTCATCTCGGCGGTCGCTCCGGATGCCCCCGGCCTGTACTCGCCGGCCGGAAGTGCGATGCCGGTGCCGGCCTGGGGAGCCGGACCGTAGGTGTCGAACAGATAGTAGGTGCCGCCGTTCTGCGCGTAGCCGTCCGGGGTGAACTCCTTGTCGGAAATCCAGATGTACCAGTTGTGTTCGCCGTTGCTTCCGAAATCGTCTCCGTAGTAGGTCCCCGTGAAGATATCCAGCGTGAGGTCGAAGTCATACTGCTCCGAAGCCGTTGTGGCATCCTGCACGGCGGTGATGCGGGCCTCGACGCTCTTCCCCTGGCCGTAGGTGTAGGTCAGCGTCAGCGTCTGGCTGCGGCTCTGGTCGCTTTCGTTGGCGTCGGCCGTGAAGGTGAGCTGGCCGGCCTGGTCGCAGTCGAAGTCGTGTATCCACTCTTCGGCCGACGTGGCGGAGAGGAGACCTCCCTGTACGGGATTCACGATTTCATAGGCCAGCGTGACGGTTCCACCCTCGGCCGGAATGGTCTGCGGGGTCTGTGCTCCGACCTCGATTTCGGGGGCGTCGGTCGGCTGTTCCGTCGTTCCCGAGTCATCGTTCTTGCAGCCTGTCAGCAGCGCGGCGGACATTGCAATCAGTAAGAGATACTTTTTTATAGGCTTGTGGGTATTTGTGGGTATTCGTATCTGTGGTATCGGGTCGACGGAGCGCGGTCGTGTGTATCGGTGCCGGTTCGAATCTAATCCTTGCGCCGGGCGTCGATTTTGCGGTCCTGCTCCCGGGCGCCGTAGAGGGTGCTGTGCTGCGAGCCGTCCTTCGCGCGGTAAATCTGGGGCTGGGGCGACTCCTTGGCCCCCACGTTGACGGCGAAGATGCAGAGGCCGACCAGCACCGCCATGATGATAATCTGCAGGATAATCTTGAAGATGACCACCGCCAGCATCACGGCCGAGATGATGAGTCCCAGCAGATAGACGATGCTGAAGAGCGTGATGAGGATGCCGTTCGAGCGGCCGAAGGTGGCGATGTTCTTCCGTGCGCCGCGGCCGATGAGCAGTGCCGAGACGGCAACGGGAATCAGCAGCGAGAGGAGGTCGGCCACGAAGCCCGTGAAGCCCGCGAGCTGGAAGAGCAGCATGGCCACCACCAGCATCGGCAGCAGCAGTCCGATGGCCCACGCTACGGGACGGAGCGAGATGCGCGGCTCGTCGCCCTCTTCGGTGCGACGGCCGTCGAAGAGCAGCCGCGCATAGAGCCGGATGCTGTAGTACTGCATCAGCACGACCACCACGAAGGGGATGGCACGCCACAGAGCGCCCCAGAAGCCCCATAGCTCGTCGTCGCACCACCAGGCCATGTCGGACCCCAGGACGATGAAGGCGGCCACCTCGAGCAGCGAGGCTGCAGCCAGACAGAGCGGAAGCGCCTTGAGTGCCACCGAGCGGAGGGCGCGGCTGCGCTGGCCGAGCAGTCCGAGCAGCGTGCCGGCCACCACCAGCAGCACGATGGCCAGGTAGGGGGCCGAACTGGCGAAGAGGTGGGCCAGCGGCGAATGCCGGCGGACAATCTTTTTCGGAAGGGGGTTGGCCACGTCGGGGGCGTTGTCGCTGCTGAAGAGGACAGAACCCGGCATGACGCGGTAGTGGACACCGTCCATATCGAAGACCAGACGCCCCTCGTCCATCTCGACCAGGTCGAAGGTGTAGCCGTCGGGCAGCGTGGCGAAGGAGTAGGGCTGGTACTCGGTCCATCCGCTTTCGGCCCGCACGACGCGGACCACCTTGACCGAATCGGTGAAGAGCGGGTCGATTTCGAACCGTTGGGCCGTGGCCCGTTCGGGCATCAGTGCGAGCAAAAGAGCCGCAAGGAGCAACAGAGTGTTGAGGTGTTTCATGGGATGAGGGTTTTGTGGGTTAACAATCTCCCGGCGTCGGTTCTGCAGCCCCGTGAGGCGTTGCCGGGGGTGTGGTTCTTTGCACTTTGCGACGCGGCCCGTTCCGTTCCGTTCTGTCCGTTCAGCCGGTCCCGTCCGTTCCGTCCTGTTCTGCCCGTTCATCCGGTTCCGTCCCGCTCGGCCGCCGGGTGTTATTTGCCCTGCGTCGCCGCGCTGCGGACCGGACACTGCCTCCGACATTCACACGCTTCCGTCACTTCATTTCACCTCATTCACTCTTCATCGCTCTCGCTCGGTCTCTTGCACTTCGGGCGTTTTTCAGGCGCCCGGCTCTTTGTCGTTTTTGTTGCTTGCTCTCTTTCTCTCTTGTGGCTGGCTTGTCCCTTCCCGCCTGTGAACTTCATCGCTCTGGAATGCTGCCGTTTTCGTCGTGCCGACCTGTTTCGGCAGCACGCTTTCGTCCCGGTTCGACCGGCGGAAGGGAGGGTCGCGTCGTTGGTAAGATAGGAAAACTTTCCGTTTTATCCAAATTGTTGTCCATTTTTCTCCTCGGGACAGGCGCACACCCTCCCGGCGGAGCCGATGTCCGTCGGGTTCGCGACCACCTTTCCGCCCGGGCGAAAGGGCCCTGCCGTGGGAGAGTTGTAGCGGTGATGACGTCGGTTATCTGGGGAAGGTGCTTTTCCGGTCGAAGCCCCATTCATAGATGTATTGAGCCCCTTCGATGTCGATGATGAAATAGACGCGCGTTCCCCGTTCCCAGTCAACATGGACGAATCCGGTGACGGTCTCGCCGGGTTGAATGGTGTTTCGCTTGAGATAGCCCATGCGTTTGACGTTCTGCTCCTGCTCCATCGCCAGCCCGAAGTTTGCCACGCGCTCGGCCGAAGCCATCGAAGCCATCGAGGCTGCAGCGGGGCTGTAGCTTCTTGTCGTGTAGGTGGAGAATCCGCCGTCGGAGCTGTAGCCCGTCGTGTAGGAGGTCGAGTACCCGGCTCCGGCTGTGGCGAGACCCTCGCTCAGCCCCACCAGCACGGCCGCCCAGGTCTGGTGCCGGTTGACCTTCTTCAGATATTCGTCGCACGACCAGACCTTCAGCGTGCGGATGGAATCGGGTGCGGCGTTGTCGTCCATCGAAAAGGAGGTGATGTCCCGCTCGGGGATAAAGTCAATCGGGGTGAGCGAATTGTTGGTGATGGACAGCTCGATGCGGTGCCATTTGCCGTAGTCCCGGACGACGGAGTTGGAGAGGGCGACCGTGATACCGTTCTTGAAGTAGAACTGCCAGGGCCTTCCGTCGTGGTAGCTGACGGCTCGTTCGGTAATTTGCGGCGACTCCATAATCTGGGAGTTGTCCGCCCGTGAAAACTTGAGCGTATTGCCCTGGCTGTCGGCCAGCAGGTAGTAGTCGTGGAGCGGCTGCCCGGCGTTGTACTCCTCGATGCGGCAGATGCCGTCGTCGAGGTGGGTGCGGCGCAGCCCCGTCTCGGCCCCCGCCACGTAGAAGCGCTCCTCGCGCAGTCCGCCCTCCTCGTCGTAGAGGAGGTATTCGCCGTCGAGCAGCCCGTTGGCATAGTGAAGCCGTTCGTGCACATGGCCGTTGCGGTAGTAGGTGGTGTTTTCACCGTCGAAGCGGCTGCGGGCATCGTCGAGCGAGTCGATGGTCCGGAAATATCCCTCCCGACGCAGTTCGCCCGTCGGGTAGAAATCCCTGAATTCACGGCGGGCAAGCGTATCGGCCGGATAGCGGGCAATGCGCAGATAGTCGGCAAAAAGTCGGTTGCCGGTGGCGATTCCGTTGCGGTCGTAGTAGAGTGAGTCGATGCGCTCCTGGGCGCAAACAAAGCTGCCGGCAAGGCTCAGCAGCAGAAGCAGCAGGGTCGATTTCATGGTTTGTAACGGCGGAGCCACATTCGGTTGTGGGGGCAGAAGCGCTCCGCAAATATCAGCAAGGTTCAACATCCGCTCCGCGTTTGCCGGCCGTGTGGCCGGGATGGAGCTCAATTTATTCTAAAGGTACGAAAAAACGGGGATATGGAACCCTTTCGGCCGCATAAATTTTCGGACGATGCGGGCGGGGCGAAACGACGAGAGCGGCATCCCTGTTGCAGAGGGTGCCGCTCTCGCGTTGTAGTGTGGTGTCGGGACGCCTATTGGCGCAGGCTCTTCAGGCACTCCGAAACGTTCTTCTCGATGCGCTGCAGGATGCTCTGCGCGTCGGCCGCCTCGGCCTTGACGAACTTCTCGCCGGTGATGTGCTCGTAGAGCTCCACGTAGCGGTCGGTGATGCCCGCCACAATCTCCGGAGTCATCTCGGGAACCCGCTGCCCCTGCTGACCCTGGAAACCGTTGGCCATGAGCCATTCGCGGACGAACTCCTTCGACAGCTGGCGCTGGCGCTCGCCCCGTGCAAGGCGCTCCTCGTATCCCTCGGCGTAGAAGTAGCGCGACGAGTCGGGCGTGTGGATTTCGTCCATGAGGTAGATGACGCCGTCCTTCTTGCCGAACTCATACTTCGTGTCGACGAGAATCAGCCCCATTTTTGCAGCAATCTCGCTGCCGCGGCGGTAGATGGCGCGCGTGTAGCGCTCCAGCTGCTCGTAATCCTCGCGGCTTACGAGTCCCGACGCGATAATCTCCTCCTTCGAGATATCCTCGTCGTGGCCCTCGGCGGCCTTCGAGGTCGGGGTGATAATCGGCTCGGGGAACTTCTGGTTCTCGACCATGCCGTCGGGCATCTCCACGCCGCAGATGGTCCGCTTGCCGGCCTTGTACTCGCGCCATGCGTGGCCCGAGAGGTAGCCGCGGATGACCATCTCCACCTTGAACGGCTCGCACTTGCGGCCGACGGTGACCATCGGGTCGGGCACGGCCAGCTTCCAGTTCGGGAGGATGTCGGCGGTGGCGTCGAGGAACTTGGCGGCAATCTGGTTCAGAACCTGGCCCTTGTAGGGAATGCCCTCGGGCAGGACGACGTCGAAGGCCGAGATGCGGTCGGTGACCACCATGACCAGGTACTTGTCGTCGATGTCGTAGACGTCGCGGACTTTTCCCGTATACTTGCTCTTCTGTCCTTCGAAGGTGAAATCGGTGCGAGTGATAGCGTTCATTGTGTTTGAGGTTTTTTCCGCTGCAAAGATAGCACTTTTGCGCGAAGTTCGGTTGCAGCGGCCCGAATATGTTGCCATTTGGCGTCGCCGGGCGGCAGCTCCGTTGGCGGCGGGCGGCGCGGCCCGTGCTTTCGGTGTTGCGGAGAGCTTTGACCGGTTGCCGGGGAAGCTACACTGAAAAATTTTTCGCTGCTTGCACAAGCGGCGGCGTTGACGTACCTTTGGAAATGAACGGCGAAGGGGCCTGCCGTCCGATGCGGAATGCGGCGCGGTCCCGCGCGTGAATTAAAACGAACGAAGATGAAGGTATTGCTTGTCAACGGCAGCCCCAACCGTGAGGGCTGCACCCATACGGCCCTGAGCGAGGTGGCCGCCACGCTGCAGAAGAACGGAATCGAGACCGAGATGCTCTATCTGGGCAAGAAGCCCCTGGCGGGCTGCATCGCCTGCGGCAACTGCCTCAAGACGGGGCACTGCTTCCGCGACGACGTGGTGCAGGAGATTCAGGCACGGCTGGAGGAGTTCGACGGTCTGGTCATCGGCTCTCCGGTCTATTACAGCGGCCCGACCGGGCAGCTTATCTCCTTCCTCAACCGGCTCTTCTATGCGACGGAGGGGCGCATGGCGGGCAAGGTCGGCGCTGCGGTTGTCTCGTGCCGCCGGGGCGGCGCCTCGGCCACCTTCGAGCAGCTCAACCAGTATTTCACCATCTGCAGCATGCCCATCGTCTCGTCGCAGTACTGGAATTCGGTCCACGGCTTTACGCCCGACGATGTGCGCAAGGACCGCGAGGGGCTGCAGACGATGCGCGTGCTGGGGCAGAACATGGCGTGGCTGCTCCGCTGCATCGAGAGCGGACGCCGCAACGGCATCGAGAAGCCGCACTACGAGCCGCGTCTGCGCACCCACTTCATCCAGGACAAGTATTGACCCGCGGCGGCGGGCGGGCGTGGCGACGCGGCTGTCTGCGGGCGTTACGCGCGTTCGTGTAAGTCGCTGGCGAATAATCTGTTAAGTCGGGGTGCCAGTGTGCGGCGCTTCGGCTTGACTGTTTGTTTTCTTTGCGGTATTTTGCCGAACAATTGGCCGGCAGAAGGAGGTTTCGTTACTTTTCGATGCAGAAAAGCGTTGTAACTAGTTAATTTTATGTTAGTTAGGGACAGTCGTTTAATACCGTCATTATGAGTCAATCGGCAGACTGTCCCGGTAATTTTTCCGATCGAACTCATCTTTTTTTTATATTTTCGGCTCCGTTTCGGAGCCCCTTTTTTCATTTTTGGACCCAACTGGAGCCAATACTCCAGTGAAAGGGCCGTTTCTCACTCACCTCGA
>NZ_NFIO01000011.1:0-82266 GCF_002159425.1 Alistipes sp. An31A | reverse complement strand
GCCCCCGGCGCACAGGTGCACTCCTTGGTCGGGTGGTTGTAGTAGCCGCACGGACAGGGGTTCATCGCCGCCACGAGGGTGAAGTTGGCGGGGTACTCCACGCTGTACTTCGCCCGCGAGACGACAATCCGCTTCTCCTCGAGCGGCTGGCGCAGCACCTCGAGGACGCTGCGTCCGAACTCGGGCAGCTCGTCGAGGAAGAGCACGCCGTTGTGGGCCAGCGAGACCTCGCCCGGGCGGGGCGACTGTCCACCGCCGATGAGCGCCACCTGCGACGTGAGGTGGTGCGGCGCCCGGAAGGGGCGGTGGGTCAGCAGTCCGCCCGAGACCCCCTCCTTGCCCGCCACGGAGTGGATTTTGGTGGTCTCCAACGCCTCCTCGCGCGAGAGGGGCGGGAGGATGGTCGGCATGCGCCGCGCGAGCATCGTCTTGCCCGAGCCGGGCGAGCCGATGAGCAGCACGTTGTGGCCGCCCGCCGCGGCGATTTCGAGTGCCCGCTTGGCATGGGCCTGCCCCCGGACGTCGGCGAAGTCCT
Source organism: Alistipes sp. An31A (assembly GCF_002159425.1). Classification (NCBI taxonomy): domain Bacteria; kingdom Pseudomonadati; phylum Bacteroidota; class Bacteroidia; order Bacteroidales; family Rikenellaceae; genus Alistipes; species Alistipes sp. An31A. Next base: position 81,731 of record NZ_NFIO01000011.1, on the reverse strand, counting down.
CGTCGAAGCGCCCCGCCTCCCGGTCGAACTCCCTCACCGGAAGCGGCTCGGCGGGGGCTATCTCCTCCTCGCCGGCCAGATAGGCGAGCGTCTGGCGGAGCGACTCCACGCCGATGACCTCAATCCCCTCGACGACGGCCGCCTCGGCCACGTTGGCACGGGGCAGCACGATGCGCGCCAGCCCCTCGGCACGCGCCCGGAGCGCCAGCGGCAGGACGCCCCGCACGGGCATCACCGTACCGTCGAGCGACAGCTCGCCCGCGAACATCGCCCCCTGCAGCCGCTCGGGCGCGATGCGCTGCATGGCCGCAAGAATCCCCACGGCGATGGGCAAATCGAAGCCGGCACCCTCCTTGCGCAGGTCGGCCGGGGCGAGGTTGACCACCACCTTGCGGCCCGGGAAGCGCTCGCCCGAGTTCTCGAAGGCGGCGCGGATGCGCTGCTCGCTCTCCTTGACGGCGTTGTCGGGCAGCCCCACCAGGTAGAGGCCCAGCCCGCCCCCGGCGATGTTGACCTCGACGGCCACCGTCACGGCGTCGATTCCCACGATTGCTCCCGAATAGGTCCGGACAAACATAGCGCTTCGTTTTTCAGAGGGTCAGCCTATCAGAAGGGGGCCTCGTCGCCGAGCGACGTCGAGGCATTGATATCGAACTCGCCGCCGCCGGGCGCAGCACCCAGACCGCCGCCCGGAACGCCGCCCACGGGGGCGTTCGAGCCGCTCGCATAGTCGTCGTAGGCCTGCTGGCTCTCGGCCGCCTGCCCCGGCGGGAGCATCGAGTCCTCCATGTCGGCGAAGCGCGCCTGCTCCTTGAGGAAGCGGAGCTTGACGTCGCACACGGCGCCGTTGCGGTGCTTGGCCAGGATGATTTCGGCCAGACCGGCCGTCGGCATGCCGTTCTCGTCCTGGTTGATGCCGTAATACTCCTGACGGTGGATGAAGGCGACGATGTCGGCGTCCTGCTCGATGGCACCCGACTCGCGCAGGTCCGAGAGCTGGGGGCGCTTCGAGCCGCCGCGCATCTCGGTGGCGCGGCTCAGCTGCGACAGGGCGATAATCGGCACGTTGAGCTCCTTGGCGATGGCCTTGAGCGTACGCGAGATGAAGGCCACCTCCTGCTCGCGGTTGCCCTTCGTATCCTGGTTGCCGGTCATCAGCTGGAGGTAGTCGATGATGATAATCTTGATGTCGTTGTGAATCTTCAGACGGCGCGCCTTCGAGCGGAACTCGAAGACCGAGAGCGCCGGCGTGTCGTCGATGTAGAGCGGGGCCGAGCCGAGCGGCTTGGTGGCCGATTCGAGATGGCGCCACTGCTCGGGGGTCAGGCGGCCCGACTTCACGTCGTTGCCGTTGAGCCCCGTCTCGGCGATAATCAGACGCATCATCAGCTGCACGGCCGACATTTCGAGCGAGAAGAAGGCCACCCCCTGTTCGTAGTCGACGGCCATGTTGCGGGCCATCGAGAGGACGAAGGCCGTCTTACCCATCGAGGGGCGGGCCGCCACGATGATGAGGTCCGAGAGCTGCCAGCCCAGCGTCACGCGGTCGATGGCCATGAAGCCCGACGGCACGCCGTTGTAGGCGCTCGTATTCTTCGAAGCCTCCTCAATCTGCATCAGGGCGCGCGCCAGAATGTCCTTCGACGACTGGACCGAGCGCTTGACGTGGCCCTCGGAGACCTTGAAAATCTCCCCCTCGGCAAAGCCGATGAGCTCCGTCACGTCGGTCGACTCGTCGTACGAGCGGCGCTGAATCTCCGTGGCCGAGCGAATCAGCTCGCGCTGGACATACTTCTGGGCGATGATTTTGGCGTGGAACTCGACGTTGGCCGCCGAGCCCACCTTCTGGGTGAGCTGGGCCAGGTAGGCGGCGCCGCCCACCTTCTTGAGCTCCTTCTTGGCCTTGAGCCGCTCGGTGACCGTATAGAGGTCAATGGGCTTGAGCTCCATCGAGAGCTCCTCGATGGCCTTGTAGATGAGGCGGTGCTCCTCGGTGTAGAAGGCTTCGGGAGTGATGAACTCCTGCACGGTGATGATGCTGTCCTTCTCGAGCATCAGCGCGCCGAGGACCGCCTCCTCCAGCTCGACGGCCTGGGGAGGTACGTTGCCCGCACCCTCGGTCAGGGCCTCGAAGGCCTCGCGGTTGCGGTTCGAAGGGGTATAATCTTTCGCCATGATGTGCGGTAGTGGGAAGTGGGGGTCAATACGTCCTGTTCAACGCCCCAAAAGTAACGATTCGGGCCGAGAATTCAAAACGGAGGAGCGGATGTTTTTCCCCGGCGGGGCGGTACGCGAAGGCGTTACAGCACTGAATCTCACCCGGTTGCGGGCGGCAGAGGCCTCCGGTGGCAAAAAGGGGCGGAAAAGGGAGGTGGCGGATGTCGCGGAGAATGTCGCGGCGGGCGTCAGTCGCGGATGCCCAGCTCGTGGTGCGAGACGGCGAGCGCCGCCACGCTCAGGCGGCAGTCGGGCACCGCCTGCAGAATCGCCCCGCCGCACGAGATGACCGTATTGCCCGTCGTGAAGACGTCGTCGACCAGCAGCACGTGGCGGCCGGCCAGCGCCTCGGGACGGCGGACGGCAAAGGCGTCGCGGACATTCTCGTAGCGTTCGCGGCGGGGCCGGCGGGCCTGGCTGGCCGTATTGCGGCAGCGGATGACGCTGCGGCGGTCGACGCCGACGCCCAGCTCGCGGGCGATGCCCTCGGCGATGTACTCCGACTGGTTGTACCCGCGCCGCATCCGCTTGAAGGGGTGCAGCGGCAGGGGTACGACCACCTCGACGTCGTCGTAGAGGCCGCTTTCACGCAGGCAGCGGCCATACCAGCGCCCCATCTCGTAGGCCAGGCGCCACGCGCTGCGGTACTTGAACGAACGGATGAGCTCGCGCCAGCCGCTGCCGCGGCGGTAGTAGATGAAACCCGAGGCGCGCTCGACGGGGAGCAGCCCCCAGAAGCGGCGGAAGAGCGGATTGTCGGCCTCGCGCCAGAAGCCCGTCAGCGGGGCCGCGGCGCGGCAGTGGGTGCAGACCGTCCGCTCGCCGGCGGTCATCATGCGGCCGCAGACGGGGCAGCGGGGCGGGAAGAGCAGCGCCCAGACATCGCCGAGCAGCTCACTGAGGGTCGACATCGCACTGAAGGTTTATCCGGCGGAACTCCTCCCCGGCGGCGAAGGCGTCGAGCACCTCGCGCAGCACCTCGCGGGCGCGGGTGAACGAGGCGCCGCTCTCGACCTTGAGCAGCACGCCGGCCAGATATTCGCCGCGGATGCGGTCGACGGGGGGCGTCATGGGGCCCAGCACCCGGCGGCCGAAGCGGCTGCGGAGCGCCTCGGCCAGCGCCCGCGCGCCGCGGTGCAGCAGCTCGGGGTCGCGGTGGCGGAGCGTCAGCGCCACCAGACGGGCGTAGGGCGGGTAGAAGAAGGTGTGCCGCTCGGCAAGCTGCTGGCGGGCCATCGCCTCGTAGTCCGAGGCGGCCACCTGGCGGATGACGGGCGACGCGGGGTCGGAGGTCTGGATGATGACCTCGCCCGGCACGGCGCGGCGCCCGGCGCGGCCGGCCACCTGCGTCATGAGCTGGAAGGCCCGCTCGGCGGCCCGGAAGTCGGGGCTGTTGACCAGATTGTCGGCATTGAGGATGCCCACGAGCGAGACCCCTTCGAAGTCGAACCCCTTCGAAATCATCTGCGTGCCGACCAGAATGTCCGTGTCGTGGCGGGCAAAGCCGGCGACGATGCTCCGGAAGGCGCGCTCCGAGGTGACGCTGTCACGGTCGAGCCGCGCCACGCGCGCCCGGGGGAAGAGGCGGGCAATCTCCTCCTCGACCTTCTCGGTGCCGAAGCCGCGCGGCGCCAGGTCGGTCACCCGACATGCGGGGCACTTCACCGGCACGGCCTCCGTATGGCCGCAGTAGTGGCAGACGAGGCGCTCGGAGGAGCCTCCCCGGTGGTAGGTCAGCGTCACGTTGCAGTTGGGGCAGCGGGCCGTCCACCCGCACTCGGGGCACTCGACGTAGGGCGAGAAGCCGCGCCGGTTCTGGAAGAGCATCACCTGCTCGCCCCTGTCGAGCCGCTCGCCGATGGCGTCGAGCAGCTGTTTGTTGAAGTGCGCCTTGCGCTCGCCCCGCTTGACGGCGCGCAGCGTGTCGGAGATGACGATGCGGGGCGGGCGCGCCTCGCCGTAGCGCTCCCCGAGCACGACCTTGCCGTACTTGCCCCGCGCAGCGTTGAGCCACGTCTCGAGCGAAGGGGTGGCGCTTCCCAGCAGCACATGCCCCCCGAAGAGGCTGGCCGCCACCACGGCGCAGTCGCGGGCATTGTAGCGCGGCGCCGGGTCGGACTGCTTGTAGCTCGTGTCGTGCTCCTCGTCGACGACCACCAGCCGCAGCCGCCGCAGCGGCAGGAAGAGCGCCGAGCGGGCCCCCACGACGAACTCGCCCCCCTCGGAGCGGCAGAGGCGCAGGTAGGTCTCCGTGCGGGCGCGCTCCGTAAGGCGCGAGTGGTAGACCGTCACGCGGCTGCCGAAGATGCGCTCCATGCGCTCGACCAGCTGCGCCGTGAGGGCAATCTCGGGGACGAGCAGCAGCACGTCGTCGCCGCGGCGCAGCGTCTCGGCAATCAGATGGATGTAGATTTCGGTCTTGCCCGACCCCGTGACGCCGTGCAGCAGCACGCCTGTCCGGGAGGCGAAGAGCTCGCGGATTTGGTTCAGGCAGCACCCCTGGGCGGGCGAGAGGGTCGGCAGGCGGAAGCGCACGTCCTGCGCCGCGCCCGGCTGCCGCTCGCGCTCCTCCGCGCGGATGACCCCCTTGCGTTCGAGCTGGTGGAGCACCGGCCGCTCGGCCGCCAGCAGGCGGCGCGGAACAGCTCCCGCCAGCACCTCGGGCGGCAGCGGGGCCGCCAGAAGGGCCTCCGCATCACAAGAGGCGGCAATGGAGGCGTCGGAAGCGGGCGCAGAGGCGCCTTCGCCGATGGTGTCGTCGGAGAATGATTCGGAGGGGTCGCCGGAGGTAGGGGTCGAAACGGCATCAGCCGCCATGGGGGCCGTGTCGGAGGGTGTGCCGGCGGCCTCCGGAACGACATCGGAGCAGGTGGCATCGGAGCAGGCGGCGGTCGTCGCCAGAGCATTGTCGGAGGCGGGTATGCCGGCGGCATTTTGGGGGTCGGGCAGCAGCGCGGCGACGATTTCGAGCAGCGCCTCGTACTGGCGCGGAGCGCGGCGGCCCAGCTTCTCGAAGAGCTCGTGGAGGCGCTCCTCCGAGCGGAACTCCTCGCGGAGCGAGAACCAGGTCTCGCTGCGGGGACGGAATTCCCCGGCGGCGAACTCCTCCTCGGAGCTGCCGCTCGGCTTCATCAGGGCGGGGAGCGCCACGCGCATCACCTCGCCCAGCGAGCACATGTAGTAGGAGGCGACCCATTCCCAGAAGCGGCGCTGCTCCTCGCCGAGCAGCTGGACACCGTACAAGGGGCGCAGCACGGGCTTGATGCGCCGGAAGTCGGGACGGCGGTCGTGCAGCCGCCAGACGATGCCCGTATAGTAGCGGTTGGCGCCGAACTGGACCAGGACGGCCTGCCCTTCGGCGAGGGTCATCCCCTCGGGAACGGCGAAGGTGTAGGCGGGTTGCGCCAGCGGAAGGACGATATCGGCAAACCGGGACACGGAATGTTCAGCAAAAGGTTATGGTAACAGCAAAAGCAAAGCTCCGCGAAGCGAGGCGCGGCGTCGTGCGACGCACCAGCTGCGGAGCATGGGTTGCAACGGGCAGCGGCAGTCGGCTGAAGGGGTTATCGTCCGGGCTGCGGGCAGCGGCGGGCCAACGCCCGAACCGACGGCACGGTGCGCAGAGCCTCCCGGCTCTCGGTCTCGCGACCTCCGGCCCCTTCGGTCTCAGCCTCTCAGCCCCCTCGGCTTCACACCTCCCGGCCCTCGGTCAGAGTTTGTTGAGCGCCTCGAAGCCCTTGCCGTAGACGCCCATCACCGAACCAACGGTCATGAAGGCGTCGGGGTCGATGGTCTTGGCGAACTTCAGAATCATGGAGGTCTCGCGCTTGCGGCAGACCACCATCACCACCTTGGACTTCTCCTTGGAGTACCACCCCTCGGAGTCGATGAGCGTCACGCCGCGGTGAATGTTGTTGGCGATTGCGTCGGCCATCTTCTCATAGTCGTGCGTCACGATGAGCACCTGGCTCGACTGCTGGTTGCCCGCCATAATCATGTCGACCGTATAGCCGACGACGGCCGTCATCACGTAACCGTAAATCACCGTGTCGATGTGGAAGCCCACGAGCATCGACGAGCCGATGATGACGAAGTCCGAAAAGATGAGGATTTTGCCGTAGCTGACCGTCCGGTACTTGTTGATAATCATCGCCACGATGTCCGTGCCGCCCGTCGAGCCGCCCTGCGCGAAGCAGAGCGCGATGCCGATGCCGGCCAGGATACCGCCCAGAATCACCGCCAGAATGCGCTCCAGATGGAGGAAGTCACCCTCGGGCAGCACGTCCTGCCAGAAGTTCATGCCCAGCGAGATGACCACCACGCAGAAAATCGTCTTCACTCCGAAGTTCCACCCCACGATGAAGCCCGCGATAAGCAGCAGCACGGCATTGAGGATGAAGACCATCGTACCAATCTGGATGTGGAAGCCCACCTGCTCGAGCGCATGGCACAGCACCAGCGACAGACCGGCCGCGCCGCCGCCCACGCCACGGGCCGGCATGATGCAGCCAATCCAGCCGAACGAGTAGAGCATCATGCCGAGGGCCATCAGAAAGTATTCCTTGACATGGAGCAGGAGATTTTCGATACGCAGGGCTTTCATGGCGGGTAGTTTTTTAAGGGTTGCGGGAAGGGTGCGCGGAGACATCCCCGGCAGCCCGTTCTTCCTGCAAAGATATAAAAATTTCGCCTTGATATGCATCGAGCTCCTCCAATCTTTTTTCGAGCATCGTCCAGAGTGTTTCGTTGCGCACGAGTCCCCATCCGGGGCCGTAGTGGTAGCGCGGAGGAGCCTCGCCGGCAAAGCGTTCGACCACCAGGTCGGGCCGCAGGCGGCGCAGCACCTCGACGAAGAGGTCGATGTACTGCCCGGGGGTCCAGAAGCGGAAGCGCGTCGGGTCGGCGTCGTACTCGGCGGCCAGGGCCGTGCCGCGGAAGAGCTGCAGCTGGTGGAACTTGACCGTCGTGAGCGGCAGCGAGTTGATGGTCCCGACCTGGCGGAGCAGCATCTCGTCGCTCTCGCCCGGGAGCCCGAGGATGAAGTGCGCCCCGACGTGGAGCCCCCGCCGGGCGGTGAGCTCCACGGCACGGCGGGCGCAGGCGAAGTCGTGGCCGCGGCGGACAGCGCGCAGCGTCTCGTCCGAGGTTGACTCGATGCCGTACTCGACGGCCACGTAGCGGTCGCGCGCCACCTCGGCCAGCAGGTCAAGCTTCTCCTCGTCGATGCAGTCGGGACGCGTCCCCACGACGATGCCCGCCACCTGCGGGTGGGCCAGCGCCTCGCCGTAGAGCGCCCGGAGCCGCTCGAGCGGCGCATAGGTGTTCGAGTAGGACTGGAAGTAGACCAGGTAGCGCCCCGCCGAGCGGTAGCGCCGGGCGTGGAAGGCGATGCCCTCGTCGATTTGCTGCGTGATGCTCTTCGCGGAACGGCAGTACGAAGGGGTGAACGCTCCGTTGTCACAGAACGTACACCCCCCGCGTCCGAGCGTTCCGTCGCGGTTGGGGCAGGTGAAGCCCGCATCGACGGAGAGTTTCTGGACCCGCCCGCCGAAGAGCCGGCGGAAGTAGCCCGCATAGGAGTTGAACCTGCGGTCGTCTCCCCAGGGATAGGTCATGGCGTCAGAGCCCCCAGTCCGAGGGGTTGTAGGTATCCTTCGGTGCATTGGGCACGTTGGGGAAGTAGTCGAAGCCGGTGAGCTGCTCGAGCTTACGCACCGAAATCATGTCCTTCGCCGAAACCGCCTTGCCCTTGAGGTTGTTGTTGTGGCAGCGTACGAAGACGGCGCACATCAGCTCGTCGGCCGAACACTCGACCACCGACTTTTTCGTATTTCCCGACTTGGTCCGCAGCACGGCGATGTAGAACATCGTGGGGCAGGAGACGTCGTTACGGTCGCCGAACGAGATTTTCTTCGGCGAGGCGGAGTTGCCGTAGCGGTCCGTATACTTCTCGAAGTAGGTACCGATGACCAGGTAGGTCGTATCGGCGCAGACCTTCGTGTCAATCCAGTCCTCGAGGATGTTCCAGCCACCGCCGCCGGTGTTGAAGCCGCTCGAGTACTGCGGCGCGATGTTCGAGTAGTAGAAGACCTGGCGGTTGACGCTGCTCGTGCAGGTGCGCTCGGCCGAGCCGAGCATGTGGCCCTTGTTGCAGCCGCCGCCCGTCGACTTGCTGTAGTACTGGATGTCGGCGGGGATGTCCGGGTCGGCCTTGTAGGCGTTGGTACGGTTGGCCGAACCTTCGTAGGACTCGTGACGCGGGGCGGCGACCCACACCGGGCAGTGGTGCTCGGCGCTGAAGCAGACCGTATAGTTGCGCGCCTTGTCGCCGCGGGAGGTCTTCAGGTCGGGACAGAGGTGGTAGGCATAGTAGTAGTCGCTGTTCGAGTCATCCTCGGCCAGCAGCTCGGGCCATCCCGAGAACTTGGCCGCCGAGCCTCCGCCCGTGCTCTGCGCCGAGGTGGTGAACGACGCCTCCTGGCTGCGGTACTCGCGGCCGGCAACCACCACATAGGCCGCCGCAAGGTACTCGGTGGAGGCCGCAAGCCCCTCGAGCCGGCATGCGACGGGCGAAGCGACGCCGGCTGCGGCAACCTTCTGCTCGGCCGTGCTGCCCGAGGTGTGGTAGTAGAATCCGGCCTCGCTGACCGACTCCCCACCCGCGTAGGTGTAGGTGCAGCTCAGCTGCGCCGACGAGGAGCCTACCTCCGTGAAGGAGGGGGTTCCGAAGCGGGGCTCCTCGGCCTGGGGGTCGTCCGGATCGGGGTCGTCGCTCGGCGTGCCGGTGGTCCGGAAGGTGACCACGGGCGAGTTGTAGCGCATGCCGCCCGCCTCGACGTAGCAGTAGAATTCATATTCGGTGCCCGACTTCAGACCGTCGAGCTGCAGCACCACGTGTGTCTGGTCCCACTCGTCGCCCGGGGTGGCCACATAGCTCTCCGAGCCTCCGGCGGGCCGGCAGGCAAAGCCGGCAGCCTTCACCTGCCCCACGCTGGCGCCGTCGTAACGGCCGTAGAGCAGGGCTCCGTTGTCGCCCGTGTCCGAAACGAAGACCGCTTGGAAGGGCGGGTCGAGTCGGGGCTCCGAGCTCTCCTTGTCGCTGCACGACATTGCGGCCCACGCCAGCACGGCCACAAACAGGGTAAAAAATCTCTTCATCGCAAATGTTTAACGGTTAATGGTTTTCGATATTCGTGACATGTGTCGTATTGTCGTATTGTCGTCTTGTTGTCTTGTCGTTTGTCGCCGTGCCGTTCCGCGCGCCCGACGTCCCGCCGCCTCACACCGGCAGGGGGGCATTCCCGGCTTTTCCAACATCCCCGGCACTTTCCGGCAGCGTTCCAGGCGTCTCCTTTCGGGTTCCGGCTTCCCCGCCGCCTCCGCACTCCTGCATGCAAAGCGTTCCGAGGTCTTTCTGCGCACGCCCCGCGCTCCTCTCCGCACGGCTACTCCCGCCGGCGGGAGTCCATCCAGATGGTCACCGGACCGTCGTTGACCAGCGCCACCTGCATGTCGGCGCCGAACACTCCGGTGGCCACCCGTCGGCCCGTCAGCGCCTCGACCGCCGCCACAAAGCGCTCATAGAGCGGCCGCGAGACAGGCTCGGGGGCTGCCGCGATGTAGGAGGGGCGGTTTCCCTTGCGCGTCGAGGCCATGAGCGTAAACTGGCTGACGACCATGATGTCGCCGCCCGCCTGCCCCACGTCAAGGTTCATCACCCCACGCTCGTCGTCGAAAATCCGCAGCCGCACCACCTTTCCGGCCAGGTATTCGATATCCTCCGCCCCGTCGTCGGCCGTGATGCCCACAAGGAGCAGCAGCCCCGCCCCGATGGAGGAGTGCAGCTGCCCGTCGATGGTGACCGAGGCGCTGCGGACGCGTTGAATCAGTACTCTCATGGCTGCGGGGTCAATCGTCGGGGTGAAGCTCTTCGAAGTAGCGCCACAGGTTGTCGCCTGCCGGCACGGGGGCCGTCACGACGAGCTCCTCGTGACGCACCGGATGCTCGAAGGCGACGCGCCGCGAGTGGAGCGAGATGCCGCCGTCGGGATTCGAGCGGCGGGCGCCGTACTTCAGGTCGCCGCGAATCGGACAGCCGATTTTGGCAAGCTGCGCCCGAATCTGGTGGTGGCGGCCCGTCAGCAGCTCGACCTCGACGAGCGTATAATGGGTCCCCCGGCCGAGGGTCCGGTAGCGCAGGAGCGCCTCCTTGCTCTCGGGCTTCGGGGCGTCGTAGGCCCGCGAGCGGTTGTTGCGGGCGTCGCGCACGATGTAGTGGTGCAGCTCCCCCTCTTCGGGCGAGGGGGTCTGCTCGGTGAGCGCCCAGTAGCTCTTGCGGATGCGTCCCTGACGGAGCATCTCGTTGAGCCGCGTGAGGGCCTTGGAGCTCTTGGCGAAGAGCACCGCGCCGCTCACCGGACGGTCGATGCGGTGGACCACACCCAGAAAGACGGCGCCGGGCTTGGCGTCGCGCACCTTGAGGTAGGCCTTGATTTGGTCCTCGAGCGCACTCTCGCCCGAAGGGTCGGGCTGCACCAGGTCGCCGCAATGCTTGTTGACCACCAGCAGGTGGTTGTCTTCGTAGAGGATATCTTCGGGTCGGAACATGCCGCAATCAGGATTTCAGCGAAAAGGTGAAGGGGAGCAGCAGCGCGGCCGATTCGACGACCGAAGCCGTGCCGCCGCCGCTCATGATGACGCGCATGGGGCTCTGCTGCCGGCGTTCGACGTCGACCATCACCTGGCGGCACTGCCCGCAGGGGTAGCACTCGCGCTCCGAGGGGCGGGAGGCGATGGCCAGCGACTCGATGGGGTCGTCGGCATAGTTGGCCTCGGCGTAGAACATCAGCGAACGTTCGGCACAGAGTCCGGCGGGGTAGACCTCGCTTTCGAAGTTGCTGCCGTAGAGAATCCGGCCGCTGCGCAGCCGTGCGGCGGCGCCGACGCGGAATTCCGAATAGGGGGCATGGGCATTGGCCGTAGCCCGCTCGGCTTCGCGGACCAGCTGCCGGTCGGCCTCGGGCATCGCCTCGAGCGAGGCGTAGTGCTCGTAATTGAAACGGAACTGCTTTTCCATAACTCCTTTCGATTAAGGGGTGAATTACAAAGGTATGAAAAAAATCGGGTTACCTGCAAATTTTTCCGCTGCGGGACAGCACGGCGGAGCGCTCCCCGCCCGGAAAGGGGCGTCCCGCCGCCGGAGCGGCCCGAACCGGGCACAAAAAAGCGTCCGCCCAGCCGCCGGAGCAGTCCGGAACGGACACAAAAAAAACGTCCGCCCCGCCGCCGGAACAGTCCGGAACGGGCACAAAAAAGCGCCCCGTCCGCCGCGGGAGGCAACTCCCGGGCCCGGAGGGGCGCATACCTGTAGCGAAGAGCCCTTCGCGCAGCCTGTCCGAAAGACAGCGGGCGGCTTTCAGCCCTCTATTCGAGGACGAACTTCGCCTGGACGCTGTAGTCGAGCTTGATGGTCCGGAATTCGAGCGGCTCCTCGACGAACGAGGCATCCGAAGCCTCCTCGGAGACCTTCAGCCCGCGCGCCAGCATCATCCCGTTGGCATAGAGGGCGGGCATCACGTCGCTGTTCGAGTCGTAGATGTAGAAGCACTTGCCCACCCTCTGGCCGATGGCGCCGGCCAGCGACTCGGCGCTCTCGCGGGCGTTGCGGATGGCCTCCAGACGCACCTGCTCCTTGTACTGGTCGAGTTTCGAGTGGCTCACGCGCAGCAACGAGACGTTCGAGATGCCCAGCGCGTCGAGCGCCTGCCAGACGCGGGCCACCTCCTCGGCCGAGAAGAGCTTGAGCTGGTATTTGGCCGTCGAGAGCGTGCTCTTCTTCTTGAAGAATTCACTCGAGAGGTTGGACATCTTGAGCTGTTCGGAGACGTTGACCCCCTGCTTCTTGAGCGTCGAGATGAGGTCGCGCTGCTGGCTCTCGACCGAGATTTTACCCTTCGAGTCGCGCTCGTCGATGACAATCGAGAGGTAGAATTCGTCGGGGGTGAGCTCCTGCTCGGCCCTGCCCGTCACCTGGATGTAGCTGGGATAGGCTTCGGCATTCTGTGCCGCCGCGGGGAGCGCCATCAGGGCGACCGCCGCCATCAGAATCAACTTTTTCATCGTATGGGGTTTTAAGGTTTCTCGTACCCATAGAACGTCGGCTCCCCTCCCGATATTGTACGGCCGCCTTTTTCCGGGACGTACCGGAGGCCCGCCCGCCGCCGCAAAAAGCCTCAGCCGCCGCAAAACGGCAGAAACACCGGCCCCGAACCGCAAGGAAGCAGTCCACCGGACCGCCCCCGCGAAAAGCCTCGGCCCGGTCCTCGCAAAGCCGCAGAAGCGCCGGCCTCGCGCCGCAAGGCTGCAATCCACCGGCCCGTCCCCCGCGAAAAGCCGCGGTCTCGCCACCGCACTACCCTACCGCCGCACGAGCTTCACGACGTTCTCGACGTGGTGCGTATGGGGGAACATGTCGACCGGCTGCACCGCCTCGACGCGGTAGGCGCCGTCGAGCAGCGCCAGGTCGCGCGCCTGCGTGGCGGGGTTGCAGCTCACATAGACAATCCGCCGGGGCGCCGCACGCAGGATGACCTCCAGCACCGGCTCGTCGACCCCGGCACGCGGCGGGTCGAGGATGATGACGTCGGGGCGTCCGTTGGCCGCAACGAAGGCGTCGTCGAGCACCTCCTTCATGTCGCCCGCATAGAAGCGCGTGTTGGTGATGCCGTTGAGCGCCGAGTTGAGCTTCGCATCCTCAATCGCCTCGGGAACATACTCCACGCCCACCACCTGCCGGCAGCGCGCGGCGCAGAAGTTGGCGATGGTGCCCGTCCCGGTGTAGAGGTCGTAGAGCACCTCGTCGCCGCCGAGCTGTGCGAAGTCGCGGGCCACGCGGTAGAGCTCCAGGGCCTGCTGCGAATTGGTCTGGTAGAAGGATTTGGGGCCCACCTTGAAGCGCAGCCCCTCCATCTGCTCGATGATGTGGTCCTTGCCCCGGTAGCAGACCGGCTGCAGGTCGCCCACCGAGTCGTTCCACTTGGTGTTGACCACGTAGAAGAGCGACGTGATGGCGGGGAAGGCGGCGGCAAGGTGGTCGAGCAGCGCCTCAATGCGCGGCATATCCTCCTGGCCGAAGACCACGATGACCATCACCTCACCCGTCGAGGCCGTGCGGATAATCATGTTGCGCATCAGGCCGCTGTGCTCGCGGGCGTTGTGGAACGTATAGCCGTGCTCCACGCAGAAGCGCTTCGCCTCGAGGCGGATGGCGTTCGAGGGCTCGGGCTGGAGCCAGCAGCGGTGGATGTCGAGCACCTTGTCGAACATGCCCGGGATGTGGAAGCCCACGGCGGGCGAGGCGTCGAGCTCCGCGCCGGAGGCCACCTCCTCGTAGGTGAGCCAGCGGCGGTCGGCGAAGGTGAATTCGAGCTTGTTGCGGTAGAACTGCGTGCGGGCCGACCCCAGGCAGGGGGCAATCTCGGGCAGTTCGACCTTGCCGATGCGCGTGAGCTGGTCGCGCACCTGCTCGCGCTTGAAGCGCAGCTGCTCGTCGTAGGGCAGGTTCTGCCACTTGCAGCCGCCGCAGACACCGAAGTGTTCGCAGAAGGGCTCCACACGCAGCGGCGAGCGGCGCACGTAGCGGACCACGTAACCCTCCATGTAGCGGCGGCGCTTGGTCCGAATCTGGACGTCGACCACGTCGCCCGGTACGGTCATCGGGACGAAGACCACCTGTTCGTTCCAGCGCCCCATCGCCTTGCCTTCGGCGGCGAGCGTCGTTATTTCGAGTCCCTCGAGCAGAGGGTAATCGGCTTTTTTGCGTGCCATAAGGTCTCTTTTTCGCTGTTGTTCGGGAGACAAAGGTAGGGATAATTCGCCGTTCGGCGGCCAAAACGGGCGATTATTTCATTCACCGGGGCCGCTCCGACCCTCGTCCGGGGAGCCGCCGCCCTGCTCCGGAGCCGAATCGTCCCCCGACGGGGCCTTCTGCCGGCCGCTCTGCCGGCGGGTGCGCAGGCCGCCCAGCCAGAAGCCCACCAGGAAGGGGAGGCCGAGCAGCACCACCAGCGCCGCCACCACATAGAAGAGCAGCCGTCCAATCACCGCCGGGATGCGCTCCAGGGCATGCTGCACCGCCTCGTCGGCCGCCTGCTGCACCTGTCCGACGAGCGCCTCGCGTTCGGTCGAGACGTAGTGCTGAATCTCGACCCGCTGCCGGTCGAGGTCGTCGAAGGCCGAGGCCATGCTCGAGTCGATGGCGCCGATGAGCTGCCCGGCCTGGAGGTTCAACTCCTCCAGCAGCTGCTCCGAGAGGCCGGGCAGATGCTCGGCCACGGCCACCAGCCGGCCGAAGTTGCGTTCGAGCGAGTCGAGCTGCCCCTCGACGCGGCTGCGCAGGCTGTCCTGCTGCATGCGGATTTCGAGCATCTGGCGCGACCACCCCACGCTGTTGGCCAGCTGCCGGGTCTGGCTCCCCACGCGGTCGCTCACGTCGGCCATCACCTCCGAGATGCTCCCCGTGGCGTAGCTCGGTTCGCGGCCGTTGGCGCGCAGGAACTCGAACCAGGCCAGCAGCGTGTTGGGCGCCGCCGCCCCGTCGTCGTCGGGACGGGGGTGCGCCGCGACGTACTCCCCGACGAAGCGCTCCATGAGCCGCTGCCGGTCGGCGGGGAGCAGCTGCTCCGAGAGCCGCGCTACGCGCCGCTCGAAGCGGGCGGCCGCCTCGCGCGCAATGGAGCTCTCCGCCCCGAAGAGCAGCGAGTCGGGCAGCTGCGCGAAGGCCTCGTTCATGCGGCGGCAGAGAATCCACGTGTCAGCCAGCGCCACCTCGGGGTCGGACTGCATAGCCGCCTCGACGGCCGCCCGCGTGGCGCGGATTTTCCAGCGGATGGCCACCAGCTGCGTCGCAGCGCGGGGCGAGGCGGCAACCACGGAGTCGGCCGCCGCCGCGATGCCCGACGAGAGGTCGTAGTAGAAGCCCCGCGTCATGGTGCGCAGACGCAGCGTCTCGTCGGGCAGCGGGTCACCCGACGAGACCGAGACCTTGAGCAGCGAGCACCCCGTCGCCGCAAGGGCGCAGGCCCACACCAGCAGGCCGCGCCAAAGGAGGGATTGTTTCATATTCTGTTCCGAAGATGCAAACGTCGGGCCGGGCCGCACGGCGCCCGCGCGAACGCGAAGTTGCAGGCGGAAAGATACGAAAAATTCCGCTCCCCGCCGTCCCCGCCGGCCGCTTTCTCCGCCCCGCTGCCGGCCGCAGACCCTTCTCCGCCCGGTCACAGACTGCCCTCCGCGCGGCCGTTCCCGGACCATCCGACCGGCCGCGGCCAACCCTCCTTCCTCCTGCCGACGACCCGCCGTCGCCCGCTCGCAAAGCTCCGGCCGGCCACCCTCCGCCCGACCTTCCGCCGCCCCGCTGCCAGCCACCGACCCTCCGCCGCCCCGCGGCCGGCCGCAGACCCTTCTCCGTCCCGCAGCCGCCCCGCGGCCCGAAGGGCAAATGCCGCGCGGACCTGTTTTTGCTTGTTTTTGCGCGCCGCATGCACTATCTTTGTCGCGTTACCCGGCCCGCACCTTGCCCGACCCCTCCACGGACGGCCCGGCGCAGGCCACAAACCGCTTTCACCCGCATGAAAATCGCCTGCCTGACCTTCAATCCGATTCAGGAGAACACCTACGTCCTCTGGGACGAGACGAACCAGTGCGCCGTCATCGACGCCGGCAACAGCAACGACCGCGAGAATGCGGCGCTGCGCAACTTCATCGAGCAGCACGGACTGCACCCCGTGCTGGCGGCCAACACCCACGGCCACTTCGACCACACGCTCGGCGTGGAGTTCCTCAAACGGCAGTACGGCATCCCCTTCGCCCTCTCGTCGAAGGACCGCTTCCTGCTCGAGAACGCCTCGGTGAGCGGCTCGGTATTCGGGGTTCCCGTCGGAGCGATGCCCACGGTGGACATCGACCTCGAGACGACGCCCGAGCTTCACTTCGGGCAGACGACCCTGCGCGTCATCCACACGCCGGGCCACACGCCGGGCCACGTGGCGCTCTACGAGCCGCGGTCGAAGGCGCTCTTCACGGGCGACACGCTCTTCCGCGAGTCGATTGGCCGCACGGACCTGCCCGGAGGCGACTACTCGTGGATTATGCGCTCGATTCTCGAGCAGCTGCTGCCGCTGGGCGACGAGGTGCACGTCTATCCGGGCCACGGACCCGAGACGACGCTGGGCCACGAGACGCTCTACAACCCCTTCATCGTCGAGGTGCTCAACCACGAGGTGAACTACCGCGACCCCGAAAACGACCACCGCTAAGCCGCTCAGCACCGTGGGAAAACCGATTCACAAACTGCTCTACCGGCTGCTGCCGCTCGAAGGATACCTCCGCACGGTGAGCGCCCTCTTCTTCCTCAGCCAGCGCCTCGGCCTGGGGCGCCGCAGCCCCGCCACGGAGTATGTCTACCACCTCGGCGCGCTGGTCTCGCCGGGCGACACGGTCATCGACATCGGCGCCAACCTGGGCTACTACACCCGCACGCTGGCCCGCCTGACGGGCCCCGCGGGGAGGGTCTACGCCGTCGAGCCCGTCGAGCCGATTCGCCGCGTGCTGCGCCGCAACGTCGGCAGCTACAGCAACGTCGAGATACTCCCCTACGCGCTGGGCGCCTCCTCGCGCGAGGTCTCGATGGCCAACGACACGGCGCGCGAGCAGGGCTACTTCGGCACGGGGCAGAACTTCGTCAACGAGCGCGGCGAGGCGGCCTCCGACGAGTTCCCCGCCCAGATGCGGCGCGGCAGCGAGCTCTTCGCCCCGCTCACGCGGCTCGACTTCATCAAGTGCGACATCGAGGGGTACGAGCTGGTGGTCATGCGCGAGATGCGGCCGCTGCTCGAACGCTTCCACCCGCGGGTGCTCATCGAGACGGGGGGAGCGAACCGACCCCGAATCATCGAACTCTTCACGGAGCTGGGCTACGAGGGCTTCACGCTCGACCGCGGGCGCGAGGTGCCGCTCACGGAGGGCTCCGCAAAGGACATCATCTTCCGCCCCCGCGCCGCCCGCAACTGAGGACCGGCGGAACAGGCCGCCCGGCCGGAAAGCAGCCCGCACAAAGGAAGGCCCGGCGGGACAGACTCCGCGAAACGCCCGCCACACGCCGCCCGGCCGGAAAGCAGCCCGCACAAAGGGAGGCCCGGCGAGGCAGTCCCCGCGAAACAACCCGCCGCCACACGCCGCCCGGCCACGGAAATGGCTCCGGTGCGGCCCCGAAAAACCGAACACGAACAAACGACTGCCCAGATGCGCATCGATATCATCACCGTCGTTCCCGAGCTGGTAAGCTCGCCGCTGAACGAATCCATCCTCAAGCGGGCCCAGGAGAAGGGGCTCGTCGAAATTGTGGTGCACAACCTCCACGACTACGCCCACGACAAGCGCAAGACCACCGACGACTACCCCTTCGGGGGCGAGGCGGGCATGGTGATGAAGTGCGAACCGGTCTTCGAACTGGTCGAGAAGCTCTGCGCCGAGCGCCGCTACGACGAAATCATCTACACCTCGCCCGACGGCGTGCGCTACGACCAGCACGAGGCCAACCGCCTCTCGATGCTCGAGAACATCATCATCCTCTGCGGCCACTACAAGGGCATCGACCACCGCATCCGCGAGCACCTCATCACGCGCGAGATTTCCATCGGCGACTACGTGCTGACGGGGGGCGAGCTGGCCGCCTGCGTCATTGCCGACTCGGTGGTGCGGCTCATCCCCGGGGCGCTGGGCGACGAGGCCTCGGCGCTGACGGACTGCTTCCAGGACGACCTGCTGGCCCCGCCCGTCTACACGCGGCCGGCCGAGTTCCGCGGATGGCGGGTTCCCGACGTGCTTCTCTCGGGCAACTTCGCCGAGATAGCCCGCTGGCAGGAGGAGCAGTCCCTTGCCCGGACGCGCGCACTGCGCCCCGACCTGCTCGACGAGGATTGACACCCCGCCGGGGGCCGAAAAACGGAAGACAGCACCGGACGGAGGCGCCGGATGCCGAAAAAAGGCCGGCGCAAAAAACAGCCGCTTTCCGGGACCGGACAGCACACAAAACAGAGAGGCGGACCCCACGCGCGTGGGGTCCGCCTCTTTTCGGGTTGCACGGCCTTTCAATCAGGGCTCGGCGATGCGCACCACGCGGCTGTTGGGCAGGTCGGGAATCCAGAGCTGCCCGTCGCGGAGGGTCATGTCGGCGGGGCCTACCAGCGGCTGCTCGAGCTCGAGGGTGACGGGCGTCACGGCTCGGCTCTCAAGGTCGATGCGCGCCAGCGAGGCCGGAGCCCAGTTGCTCACCACCAGGGCGCGGCCGTCGGTCGAGAGGGCGATGCCGTCGTACTGACCCGGCAGCTCGATGAAGCGCTCGGCTACGGGGTTGTCCAGCGCACCGATGCGGTAGACGACGTTGGCCGGGGTGGTCACCCCGTCGGCCGGGTAGGAGACCACGTAGAGGGCTCCGTCGTGGAGCAGCATGCCGTTGGCACCCGGCACGTCGAGCCACGCCTCGGGGGCACCCACGGCGTCGAGGTCCGAGATGTCGAACCGGAAGATGCGGCCCGTATTGGTCACCGAGGCGTAGAGCACGTTGCCGTCGGCCACCAGGTCGTTGACGAAGAGCTCGCCTTCGGGCAGGCGCACCACCTGGGGCTCCGCCTCGGGGCGGGCAAGGTTGAAGACCACCACGCGGTTGACGTCGCAGACGAAGAGGTGGTCGTCACGCAGGAACATCCCCTTGGGGGCCGACAGGGCGCCCGTGGCGGGAATCACCACCTCGCTGCGTTCGGGCGTGACATAGAGGATATAGCCCTTCCCCTCGTCGTTGAGCGGATTGAGGCTCTCGGTGCCGAAGTTGGCGACCAGCACGCCGTCGCGGTAGGGATAGGTGCTCTCGCAGAAGCGGATGCCGTCGCTCAGGACGAGCGTCGGGTTCTGCGCCCCTTCGCGGCAGGCGGGAAGGAGCAGCACGGCAAGGAGCAGCAGGGCTCCCGACCGTTTCAGCAGGTTCGGGGTTCTTTTCATCATCATGTTCATATCAATTAGGGTTCATGCGGCGCTGCACGCCTCCGGAACCGTTCCGGAGGGGTCGCCGCCGGGACAAAAATAGCTATTTTCCCGAAAAATCCGCACCGCGCCGGAAAATCCGGGCCGGGGGCCGAGGGTACCGTGCCGCGCCGGGAGCTCCATGCTGCGTCGTAGCTTCGTACAGGTCCGAAACCTTCGAGCCGTGCCGGGGCCTTCGTGCCGCAGCGGGCCCCGCTCCAAGCCGGAAAATTCCGCGCCGAAACCTTCGCCGCACCAAGGCTCCATGCCGGACCGGGAGCTCCGCGCCGGCGCCCCGCATTCGGGAGATGCGGCCGGCCTCAACGTCCCGCACGGCTACGGCCGGCGGCGGAAGCGTTCGGTGATGTCGCTCATCGTGCCGTCGGGGGCGATGCGGTAGAGGCGCTGGTTGGTCGTCGGCGCCGTCAGCGGCCCCAGCGCTTCGACCCAGGGGCCCAGCTTGACGTAGTCGAAGAGACCGGGACGGAACCCCTCGGGCAGCTCCGGCCGCCCCGAGTACCACCCCGTGCGCAGCGCCGGGGCGGCACGCCGCACCACGGCGGCCAGCCGCGCCACCTCGTCGGGCGCGGCGTCGCCCCCCATGAAGCAGAGGCAGGTCACCGAGCGGCCGTAGCAGTCGATGAGCGCCAGCAGCTCGCGCTCGTCGAGCGGACGGCCGCCCTCCCCCTGCAGGTGGGGGCTGTGGCACCCCGGGCAGCGGTTGGGGCACCCCGTGAGGTTGAGCGCCAGGGTCACCTCGCCGGGAATCTCGGCGAAGACGACGTCGAAGTTGTGGTAGCGGAGCCCCTTCATGCCCGTTCGCGGATGGGTTCCTCCTGCTGCTCCCCGCCGGCGGCCGCGGCCAGCTCCTCCCCCGGCCTGAGCGTGCCGTAGTAGCGGCGCGAGGCCTCCTGCTGGCGCGCTGCCGAGAAGTTCGAGACGCGCTTCATGTAACCGATGACGCGCGTGAGGTAGTCGACGTTCGAGCCGTGGCAGACGGGACACTCCTTCAGATAGCGTTTGTCGATGTGGCCGCAGTCGTTGCAGACCGTGTTGGGGATGTTGAAGGTGAAGTAGTTGCACCCCTCGGCGGCGGCCACGCGCAGCAGGTGGCGGTACTGCTCGCGCGTGAGGTGCTCCTCGAGGTTCATGTGCAGCGCCGAGCCGCCCGTCAGGTGCTCGATGTAGCGGCGGCCGTGGAGGCGGAACTTGTCGATGACGTTGAGCGAGGCATCCTCGACCACATAGAAGTAGGAGTTGTAGCAGTCGCGCGGCACGGCGTAGCCATCCTCGCGGTCCCACTTGGCATGCTTCACGCCGACGTTCTCGGCGGGAATCATCTCGCAGTTGAACATCAGCTCGCGCGTGCGGTACTTGCGGTTGTAGCGCTCGATGAGCCCCAGCACCTGCTGCACGAAGCCGGCGTAGTCGTCGTTGTCGGTGATGGGGATGCCCAGAAACTCGGCCGCCTCGACCAGTCCGTTGACGCCGACGGTCAGATACTGCCGCGAGAGGTTGATGTAGCCCGCATCGAAGAGCGGAAGCATCCCCTTGGCCTGCAGCCGCTTGAGATTCTCGTTGTAGGCCGTCTGGACCTTGTGCACCAGGTCGACCACCTCCTCCAGATAGGTCAGGTAGTGCATGCCGTTGCGCACGGCGTACTGCACGCAGCGGTTCAGGTTGATGGTCAGCACGCTCTTCGAGCCGGTCGAGACGCCCCCCGCGCCGAGCGTATAGCTGAAGCCGTTGTCCTGGATTTCGTTGCGCAGGCGGCAGCACGACGAGAGCGAGTCGGCGTTGTCGCTGATGTAGGTGAAGAAGGAGTGCCCCTCGGCATACATCTCGGCCGTGAAGTCGCCCCACTCGCGGTCCATCACGTCACCGTCGCGCGTGAGCAGCGCCATGGTTTCGACGGGGAAGGTGAGCACGGTGCGCGTCCGCTCGCGGTTGAACCACTTCATGAAGCGCTTCTGCAGCCACGAGAGCGACTCCCAGTGGGGGCGCGAACCGTCGGGGAAGCGAAACTCGCCGAAGAGCGACTCGAAGTAGTAGCGGTCGTAGTAGGCGACGTTCCAGAAGACGGCCTGGAAGTTGCGCGCCCCGGTGGGCTGGTTAATCGAGTAGACAATCTGCTCGAAGCAGTCGGTGATGACCTTGTCGAGCGTGCGCTGCTTCTTCGAGAGGTCGACCACGCGGTCGGCGTGCAGGTAGTAGTCCTCGCCGTACTCCAGCCCGATGAAGTAGTTCATGTACATGAGGAACTCGGGGGTGGCGCAGGCGCCCGAGAGCATCGACGAGACGATGAAGACCATGTTGACGAAGCCTCCGCAGAAGGACTTGAGGTTGGTCGGGCGCGTCGAGTTGCCGCCGATGGAGAGCGTCCCGCCCAGCAGCCACGGGTACATCGTAATCGAGGCGCAGTAGTTGGCCATCGAGGTCTCGTCGTTCTTGTAGATGAAGTGGTTGTTGAGCAGGTGCAGGTACTTGTCTGAAAGCTCCTTGCCGTACATCTCGCGGATGCGGTCGGTCAGCAGGCGGCGGTTCAGGCGGATGAAGTTGCGCTTGGGCAGCTCGCCGATGAGCGTGGCGATGTTCTTGTTCTCGACGTTGGCGTTGGCGTCGTACTTCGACCCCGTGGCGGGGTTCTTCGCGTCGCAGTAGTCCATCAGGAAGTTGAGCTTCTCGCGGTCCTCGCGGTCCTCGGTGTGCTTCTGGCGGTAGAGCATGTAGCTCTTGGCCACGGCGAAGTAGCGCTCGGCCATGAGGGCCACCTCGACCTGGTTCTGAATCTCCTCGACCGACATGCCGTCCGAGACATGCACGCGGCTGAGCACCGAAGTCAGGTCGTCGTCCGTGGCGTAGCTCCCCACCGAGAGGAAGGCCTTGCTGATTGCGCGCTTGATTTTCTCGACCGAGAACGGCTCGCGCTTGCCGTCCCGCTTGACGATGCGGAGTTCCGAAATACCCATAGTTGTGCCGGTTTTAGGTTATTACATTGCCCCCGGCGGAATCGTCCGACGGCCCGTCCGGCTCCTGCGGAAGGAGCGGACAGGACGCACGAGCCCCCGGCGGGCTTCACATGCAAAAAAAATTACGAAAGCGGAGAGGTTCCGTACACCGCCTGCGCCCCACATCCCGAGAGCGGACGGCATGTTCCCCAAGGCAGGTCTTCTGACTTGCTCCCCGCCGCACGCCTTCCCGCCCTCCGAGGGGCAGTGGCCAAGAGTGTGCGGACGGATGCGGAGCTTACAGCTACGGGCATAGTCCCTGAATCACACAGGAGTTCCCTTTTCATCCCGCACCGGCGGAGGCCGGCGGGGAAACCTTGTACGAAGACAAAGATAGGGCATGCCGCCGGTTCGTCCAACGGGGCGACGCGTTTTTAATCAACAAATTGTAAACACCGCCCCTGCAGTGCACCGCAGGGCGGTTTTCCAGGGGGGGGGAAGAAAAACCGGAGAGCCAGCGGGGAGACGGGAGAGGAGAGGCCGGGAGGGACGCGCAGGCAGGCGGGCGCGGAGAGGGCGCGGAGAGGGCGCGGAGAAAGGCGCAGCACGGGAAGGGGCGAGGCGCGGGGAGGCGGGCGCGGGGAGAAGCGAACGGAGGGACAGGGAAGGAGGCGGAGAGTCAGCGGGGAGAAGGAAGGGGCGCGGCGCGGGGCGAAACAGGGGCGGAGACAGGAGGCGAAAATGGAGACAGGGAGGGTGTGAATGGAGATAGTGCGGCCCGGACGAGCGACAATATAAAAATAAAATATGAGGGGCGCAGCGGGCTGCCGCCTCAGGGCAGCAACTTCAAAACCGCTGCTTCGGGACAACAACCACAGAGCCGCCACTTCAGAGCCTCCGCCTCAGAGCCGCCTCAGGGCAGCAGCTTCAGGTTGCGGGCGATGCGGCACGCCTCGACGACGTTGCCCACGCGCAGCTTGCCGAGGATGTTCTGCCGGTGGCGGCTCACCGTATGGACGCTGATGGCCAGACGTTCGGCCACCTGCTTGCTCGTGAGCCCCTGCTCAATCCACCCCAGCACCTCGCGTTCGCGCTCCGAGAGGAGCGTCTCGCCCGAGGGGGTATCGAACGGCAGGGCGCTCCCCGCCAGCGGGTCGACGATGACCGCGTCGGCCGTCTCGAGGCTCCGGGGACCGTAGAGGCAGAGCGCCCAGCGGATGCCCTCGCCGGCGTCGCCCGCCAGATAGAACATGCGGTGCAGCGCATCGAGGCTCGCGCCCGCGGCATCGCTCATGCGCAGCGGCTCGCAGAGGTAGCAGTCGCACCGGGCGGGGTGCTGCCTCATCCAGCGCAGGAAGCGGAGCTCGAGCAGGTATTTGCGCTGCAGGTCCTCGGGGTGAATCCGCCGCAGCACCTCCTCCTCCCAGATGGAGCCCACGACGTACGACCCGCCGCTGAGCCCCAGCCCCAGCCGCTCGGCAAAGCCGCCGCAGCAGACCAGGCTCCTCTGTTCGCGCAGGTCGCTCAGCACGGCGACCGCACCTTCGGTCCGCGCATAGCAGAGCGCCGTGCGGCGGTGCTCCTCGGCCGCGCACTCCTCGCCGGTCCCGTAAAAGGACTGGCGCAGCAGCTCTTCGTTCAACTGGCGTTCGGCTTCCCGTTCCATAACCCGACGGCAAAAAATGGTTAATCCTCAGTATTGCCCCTTCCTGCCGAGAGCACTACCTTTGCAAAGGTAACGAAACTAACGCAAAAAGAGAAAAGAGATGAAAAAGTGCTTGTTCATGCTGCTGGCCCTGCTTGCGGCCCAGGCGGCAGCCTCCCAGACGCTGGAGAAGATGCAGTGGTTCAACGAACCCGAGGAGTGGTCCATCAAGGGTGACGTCCTCACCTTCCGCGTCACGCCGCACACCGACTACTGGCGCATTTCGCACTACGGCTTCACGGTCGACGACGCCCCCTTCTACTATGCGACCTACGGCGGCGAGTTCGAGGCCAAAATCAAAATCTCGGGCGACTACGTCGCACGCTTCGACCAGGCGGGGCTCATGCTGCGCATCGACCACAAGAACTACATCAAGGCCGGCATCGAGTTCGTCGACGGCAAGTACAACCTCAGCGCCGTGGTGACCCACACGACCAGCGACTGGAGCGTCATCGAGCTCGAGCGTCCCGTCCCCTTCATCTGGCTCAAGGCCGTGCGTCGGCTCGACGCCGTCGAAATCTTCTACTCGTTCGACGACCGCACCTACACGCTCATGCGCAACGCCCCGCTGCAGGACAACACGCCGGTGATGGTGGGCCCGATGGCCGCCAGCCCCGACGGTGACGGCTTCCGCGTCCGCTTCGAGCAGTTCAAGGTAACCCACCTGCCCGACCTGCGCCGCACGGAGTGGCTCAAGCGCAACGCCGCCGAGTAGCCCCCCCTGCCCCGACCGACTCTGCCGAGGGACCTGCCACACACCCCGCCGGAGCGCCTGCCAAAGGCGCTCCTCCGAAGCTCTGCCGGAGCGCCCTCCGGCCCGAAAATTGCCCCGCAGCCAACGGTTGCGGGGCATTTCGTTTTCATTTCGAAACGCCCCGGATATTGTTTCGAATAAAAAGTTGAAGACTTTCGTTTCGAATTGCCGAATTTTCACTATATTTGTAGGGCATCCTCCGGCGACGCCCCGAAGACGGAGCCGCCGGAGCGAAGACCGACAACCGACAAACCACAACCTACGCCTTATGGAACAATACATTCTGTCGCTCGACCAGGGGACGAGCAGCTCACGCGCCATCGTCTTCGACCGCAAGGGGCAAATCCGCTCGATGGCCCAGCGCGAATTCCCCCAGTACTTCCCCAAACCGGGATGGGTCGAACACAATCCCCATGAAATCTGGTCGTCGCAGGCCTCGGTCATCGCCGAAGCCATCGCCGCCATCGGCATCAACGGACTCAACATCGCCGGCATCGGCATCACCAACCAGCGCGAGACGACCATCGTCTGGGACTCCGAGAGCGAGGAGCCCGTCTACAACGCCATCGTCTGGCAGGACCGACGCACCTCGGAGTACTGCGACCAACTGAAGGCCGAGGGGCGCACCGAGTTCATCCGCGAGCGGACCGGCCTGATTGTCGACGCCTACTTCAGCGCCACGAAAATCAAGTGGATTCTCGACAACGTGCCGGGGGCCCGCGCCCGCGCCGAGAAGGGCAAGCTGATGTTCGGCACGGTCGACACGTGGCTCATCTGGCGTCTGACGCGCGGCGAGCTGCACGTCACCGACGTGAGCAACGCCTCGCGCACGATGCTCTTCAACATCCACACGCTCGACTGGGACGACGAGTTGCTGGCGCTCTTCGACATTCCGCGCTCGATGATGCCCTCCGTCCGCTCGTCGAGCGAGGTCTACGGCGCCACGAAGACCACCATCTTCGCCCACAAGGTCCCCATCGCCGGCATCGCGGGCGACCAGCAGGCGGCCCTCTTCGGCCAGCTCTGCGTCGAGCCCGGCTCGGTCAAGAACACCTACGGCACGGGCTGCTTCCTCCTGATGAACAGCGGCGAAAAGCCCATCGTCTCGGCCAACAACCTGCTGACGACCATCGCCTGGAAAATCGGCGAGCGCGTCACCTACGCCCTCGAGGGGAGCATCTTCGTGGGCGGCTCGGTGGTGCAGTGGTTGCGCGACGGGCTGGGCATCATCCGCTCCTCGTCCGAAGTAGAGGAGCTCGCCGCATCGGTGCCCGACTCGGGAGGCGTCTACTTCGTGCCGGCGCTGACGGGTCTGGCGGCCCCCTACTGGGACCAGTACGCCCGGGGCGCGGTGAGCGGCATCAGCCGCGGCACGACGGCGGCCCACATCGCCCGCGCGGCGCTTGAGGGCATCGCCTACCAGACCTACGACATCGTCGACGCCATGCAGCGCGACGCCGGCATCACGCTGCGCGAGCTGAAGGTCGACGGCGGCGCCGCCCGCAACAACCTCCTCATGCAGTTCCAGGCCGACCTGCTCGGCGAGCGGGTCATCCGCCCCCGCGTGACCGAGACCACGGCCCTCGGCGCGGCCTATCTGGCCGGTCTGGCCGTCGGCTACTGGCAGGACCTCGACGAAATCCGCAGCCAGTGGGAGGCCGAACGGGTGTTCGTCCCCACCACCGAGCGCGAGCCCGTCGGCCGCGCTCTCGAAGGGTGGCACGACGCCGTGGGGCGCGTGCTGCACGATTACGACCCCCCCAAACGACATTAAGCCATGACACCCGACTTTCTGACCCAATGCATCTTCGAATTCATCGGCACGCTGGTGCTGGTGCTGCTGGGCGACGGCGTAGTCGCCTCAACCGGGCTGAACCGCTCGAAAGGCCAGGGCGGCGGCTGGGTGGTCGTCACGCTGGCCTGGGGCCTGGCCGTGATGTGCGGCGTGCTGATTGCCGGCCCCTACTCGGGGGCCCACCTCAACCCCGCCGTGACGGTCGGCATGGCCGTGGCGGGGCTCTTCCCGTGGGGCCACGTGACGGGCTACGTCGTGGCGCAGCTCCTGGGCGGCTTCTGCGGCGCGGTGCTCGTCTACGCCTTCTACAAGGACCACTTCGACGCCACGGACGACCCTGCGACGAAGCTCGGCGTCTTCTGCACGATGCCCGCCATCGCGAATCCGCCGCGCAACCTCTTCTGCGAGTTTGTCGGCACCTTCCTGCTGGTCTTCGTCATCCTGGCCATCGGCAACGAGGCCAACACCCCCGAAATCGGCATGGGAAGCCTCGGGGCGCTGCCCGTAACGATGCTCATCATGGCCATCGGCATGTCGCTCGGAGGCACGACGGGCTACGCCATCAATCCGGCGCGCGACCTGCCGCCGCGTCTGGCCCACGTCCTGCTGCCGATTCGCGGCAAGGGGCCGAGCGGCTGGAGCTACAGCTGGGTCCCCGTGCTGGGGCCGCTGCTGGGAGCACTCGCCGCCGCGCTGCTCTACAACTGCGTCTACATCTGCGGCTGAGCCGGCCGGCCATCCGCACACATAAGAAAGCCGCATCCCCTGCGTTGCTGGGGATGCGGCTTTTGCTCTCTTCGGTCCGCGGAGATGCAGGGCCGGTCGGCGGTGATGCAGGGCCGGTCGGCGGTGATGCAGGGCCGGTCGGCGGTGATGCGGGGCCGGTGGGTGGTAATACGAGGCCGGTCGGCGCTCAGAGCCCATCGTTGCTCAAGCCCGCCCGGCGCTCAGAGCCCATTATCGCCCACGCGGGCCCGGCACTCAGAGCCCATCGTCGTCCATGCCGGTCTACCGTCCGGAGCCGGCCGTCGCTCTTGCGGGCCCGGCGGTCAGAGCCGGTCGAGGCACTCGAGGATGATGCGCGCGCTGTCGCGCACCTCCTCTTCGGAGATGGTCAGCGGCGGCGAGATGCGGAAGGCCGTATCGCAGAAGAGGAACCAGTCGCTCATGATGCCCGCCTGCTTGAAGAGCTCCATGATGCGGTACAACCGCTCCGAGGAGCCCAGCTCGACGGCCAGCAGCAGGCCGCTGCGGCGGATTTCGCGCACGGCCGGATGGCCCTGCAGCAGCTCCTCGTAGAGAGCCCCCTTCGCCTCGACCTGCTCGACGATGTGATGGTCGAGCAGATACTCCAGCGCCGCAAGGCCCGCCGCACAGCAGACCGGATGGCCGCCGAAGGTGGTGATGTGGCCCAGCGTGGGGTTCGACTGCAGCGTGTCCATGATTTCGTGGCGCGCGATGAAGGCCCCCAGCGGCATGCCCCCGCCGAAAGCTTTGGCCAGGCAGACGATGTCGGGCACCACGCCGTACTTCTGCATGGCGAAGAGCTCGCCCGTGCGGCCCAGCCCCGTCTGGATTTCGTCGAAAACGAGCAGCGCCCCCACCTCGTCGCAGCGGCGGCGCAGCGCCTCAAGGTAGCCCGGCCGGGGCACCCGCACGCCGGCCTCGCCCTGCACGGGCTCGACCAGCACGCAGGCCGTGCGGCGCGTGATGCGCTCGAGCTGCGCCGGGTCGTTGAACTCGATGGCCTGCACGTCGGGCAGCAGCGGGCGGAAGGCACCCTTCCACTCCTCCCCCTCGGGGGCACCCATCATGCTCATCGAGCCGTGGGTCGAGCCGTGGTAGGCGCGCCGCATCGAGATGAGCTCGGTGCGGCCCGTGAAGCGCTTGGCCAGCTTGAGGGCCCCCTCGACCGCCTCCGCGCCCGAGTTGACGAAGTAGACGCTCTCGAGTCCCCCGGGCAGCAGCGAGGCGATGCGCGCGGCGTAGCGTACCTGCGGCGCCTCGACCAGCTCGCCGTAGACCATCACATGCATGTAGCGGGCCGCCTGCTCCTGGACGGCGCGCACCACCTCGCGGTTGGCATGGCCGACGTTGCTCACCGAGACGCCCGCCACCAGGTCGTAGTAGCGGCGCCCCTCGGGCGTGTAGAAGAAACTCCCCTCGGCCCGTTCGACCTCCACCAGCATGGGCGAAGGCGAAGTCTGGCCCACGTGGGCCAGAAACTGTTTGCGCAGAATCGTATTCATGGTGTTATTCTTCTCCGAATGTTCGTTTGAGTATCTCCTCCGAGTCCTTGACGCTGCGGCACATCCAGCCGTAGAGCGTCGCGGCCTGCTCCGCAGCGGTCATGTTCCACCCCTCGACCTGGCGGTGCATCCGCTCCGAGAGCATGTAGATGAGGATGGCGGCCGAGGCCGAGACGTTGAGGCTCTCGACCATGCCGCACATGGGGATGCGCAGGAACTCGTCGGCCGACGCGAGCACCTCCTCCGAGATGCCGGCATGCTCCGTGCCGAAGACCAGCGCGAAGCGCCCGCGTCCGACGTCGAACGACTCGGGGGTCGTATCCTCGCGGTGGGGCGTCGTCGCCACGATGCGGTACCCCTCGGCACGCAGCGCCGCGAGCGCCTCGGCCGTCGACCCGTGGCGGCGGATGTCGACCCAGCGGTCGGTGCCCCGCACGATGGCGGCGCTGGGGTTGAAGCGGCAGAAGGTCTCGACCGTGTGCATCTGCTGCAGGCCGAAGGCCTCGCAGTGGCGGATGAGCGCCGCGGCATTCTGCGGATGGAAGGTATTCTCGGCCAGGATGGTCATGTAGCGCGTACGCATGGCGACCGTCCGCCGCAGCACGTCGTAGCGTGCGGGGAGCATGAAGCCGGAGAGGAGGGCTATCCGCTCGCGGTACCACGCCACGTCCCTATTTGCGGTACTTGTCATCTTCGTCGAGGATTTTCAGGTAACTTTCGTATCGCGACCACGCCACCTCGCCCCGCTCGACGGCCGCCACGACGGCGCATCCCGGTTCGTGGGTGTGGGTGCAGTTGTAGAATCGGCAGCCGGTCGCCAGGCGCATCATCTCGGGAAAGTAGTGCCACAGCTCGGCGTCGTCGATGTCGATGAGGCCGAAGCCCTTGATGCCCGGCGTGTCGATGAGCCAGCCCCCGTCGCCGAGCGGATACATCGTCGAGAAGGTGGTCGTATGGCGCCCCTTGTGGTGGCTCTCGGAGATTTCGCCCGTGCGGATGTCGAGCGAGGGGTCGATGGCCTGCACGAGGGTCGACTTGCCCACCCCCGAGTTGCCCGAAAAGAGGGTCGTGCGGCCGGCCAGCAGCGCGCGGACCTCCTCCACGCCCCGCCCTTCGAGCGCCGCAACCTCCAGCACGGGGTAGCCCGCCGCCTCGTAGACGGCGCGGAAGGCCGCCACCGCCTCGTCCGACTGCAGGTCGCGTTTGGCCAGCACCAGCGTGACGGGCACCTTGTAGGCCTCGCACGTCACCAGGAAGCGGTCGACGAACTCGGGGGCCGTCACCGGCTCCGAGAGCGTCACCAGCAGCAGCGCCTGGTCGACGTTCGCCGCGATGATGTGCGACTCCTTCGAGAGGTTCGAGGCGCGGCGGATGATGTAGTTGCGGCGGGGTTCGACGGCGAAGATGCTCCCTTCGCCCTCCTCGCCCTCCTCGAAGCGCACCACGTCGCCCACCACCACGGGGTTGGTCGAGCGGATACCCTTCAGGCGCAGCCGTCCGCGGATGCGGCAGCGGAGCGTGCGGCCGCCGCTCGCCACCTCGTACCAGCTGCCCGTGGCACGCACGACAAGGCCCGAGGCCTCAGTGGGTTGCATCGTCTCCATGGTCGGCGTCGCTTGGGGTCGCGCCCTCGCCGAAGGCCCGCTCCACGAAGGGGAGGAGCGATTCGCTGAGGTGCATGACGGGTTGGTAACTGATGGATTGCTCGAGGGTGCGCTCCTCGACCAGGTCGTACTGCCCGTTGAGGCGGTCGAAGGCGGCGAAGAGAACGCCCAGCGCCAGCAGGCACTTGGCCAGCGAGACCACCACCCCCAGCAGCACGTCGGCCGCCCCCAGTCCGGCAAAGCGGAAGAGGCGGCGCAGCAGCCGTGCCAGGATGGCCACCACGATGAGGACCACCACGAAGAGGGCGATGAAGCCCCCCGCGGCGGCGAACTGCTCGTCGAGGCGGAGCCAGCCGCCCACCACCGCACCGTAGCGCGAGGCGAGCCAGATGCCGGCCAGGATGCCGGCCAGCGAGCATACCTGCACGATGAAGCCCTGCTTCCAGCCGTGCCAGAGGGCCAGAAGCAGCAGCAGGCATACCACCAGGTCTATTGCATTCATCGGTCAATCGTTTCGATTCTCCGACAAAGATAACGTTTGCCGCGCGAAGCGCCAAATTCCGGACCGAAAAGGGGCCGCAGCAAGGGGCTTCCACTTACGGCCGGGGCGATGGAGGGGGGCCACTTCCGGGCTTGGGGGGGGGCGGGATGGGGCCGCAAGGGAGCGGCCCCCTCACCCGGCAGGAGCGGCTGCGAAGGGGTGCGCACGCGTTGCAGGGCGGCAGTATAACGGGGCACCGGCTTCCGGTCGGGGCGGCCACGAGGGAGTGTGCCTGCTCCCGGTCTTCGGGAGACGGCAGCCGCCTCCGCTCGCGGAAAGGGCACAAAAAAGGGGCCTTTCGTGGCAGCCCCGGCAAGTTTGACCCTTTGTTGCGTCCCCTCCCGCGGGGACCTCTTTTATATTATAGGTATATCGCTTACCGGATTAAATCCCGAAGACTCACGCACAGTGCGTTACAGATGATACACATCGTCTTTACGGTCAGGTTGGTCCTCCCCGCCTCAATGCGGCTCATGTTCGAGCGCTCCATGTCACACCGGTACGCAAGTTCCTGTACGGTGAGGTGCCGTTCCTTGCGTAATTGCCTGATTCTCGAAGAGATATATGCAATTTCCTCCTGATAGTCGAGTGTCATTTTCAAAAAATCGGATAAAAAGTTTTGTTGTGCAAAATTTATATATTATATTTGCACCACGCGTATCATATATGATACCAACAAATTGCGAACCGCACCCGCCGAAAACGTTCATAAAAAGAGATAAACAACTAACGGACAATAACTTAAATTTTTAAAAACAACAGAGCTCCGCATGCGGAACTCCACAGGGCAACAGAGGACAAACCACAACAATTCAACACAACTCAATTATCATCAACTATGAAAAAACAATTCTTCAAAAAGTTTCTTGCGTTGTTCCTGACGGGAACAATGCTGGCCGGTGTCGGTTGCAAGAGCTACGACGACGACATCGATTCGATAAACAAGAAACTCGACGAACTGGAGACGGTCACCATCAAGGACCTCCAGAGCCAGATTGACGGTGTGAAGAGCTCCGTCGAGGTCATCGAAGACCTCTCCTCGCGCCTCTCCACCCTCGAAGGCACGGTCGAGGGAATGGGTGACGTTGCCCAGAAGCTGCGTGATTTGGAAAACACGCTGAAGAGCTACGTCGACAACGCCGTGAAGGATTCGGAGCAGACGCTGCGCAACGAATTCGCCACCAAGTCGGCCCTCAACGAGCTCATCTCGCGCCTCGAGCAGCTCGAGGGTGTCGACGTGCAGGGGCTCATCAACGCCGCCATCGAGGAGTTCAAGAAGGACTCCTGGCTGGGCGAGCAGATGAACGAGTACATCGCCAACTACAAGTTCGACTACGACTACGTCAACGCCGAGGGTGCTGCCGACGCCGTGCTCGAGCAAATCAAGGGCCAGAACGAGGAGTACAAGGAGGCCATCCTGGCACTCATCGGCAGCGCCGATGGTCTGACCGTCTCGAAGGAGATGCTCAGCGACGAGCTGAAGGCCTACCTCGAGAAGATTGAGGAGCTCGAGCAGCGCGTGGCCGACCTCGAGAACCGCATCCAGTCGCTGGTCTATGTTCCGGCCTATGCCGACGGCAAGGTGGTATTCCCCGCATCGTACGCCATCCAGATGACCAACGGGGAGGGTGAGACCTCCTACTTCTCGCTGGGTGCTGCCGAGAAGCAGCAGGCCGAGCTGAAGTTCCGCGTAACGCCCGCGTCGCTGGCCGTAGAGTCGAAGCTCAACGCCGAGACGCTGAGCATCGTGACCGAGGAGGTGATGACCCGTGCCGAGGGTGCCGCCTTCACCATCGACGAAGTGAAGGAGTGGAACGCCGCCAAGGGTGAGTTCGTGGTGGTCGTTTCGACCGACTACGACTACTTCGAGGCAAGACTTGAGGAGCAGCCCAAGACGCTCGCAATCGCCCTCCACGTCGCCATCGACAACGCCGCTTCGACCGAGGAGAACCCCCTGCAGGGCATCGAGTACACCTCGGAGTTCATCCCCACCGAGGGAGGACAGACCTTCGCAGTCAACAACCTGCTGACGGTTGCCCGCCTCGAGGGTGACAAGTACGTGGAGCTCAAGAACAACGAGTACGCCTCCGACGTCGAGTTCACCGACAAGAACGTCCGCAACTTCTTCGAGGGCTACTCCGTCGTGCTGAAGCAGGACGGGGAGCTCATGGCGCTGAACAGCGTATGGGAGAACGTTCCCCAGTTCGAGCTGGTTGCACCGGAGGATGCCGCCACGGTAACCAACGGCCACGAGGAGAACTACGAGCTGACCGAGACCTCGGCCGCCATCGTAACCCCGGCTCCCGAGCTGGTAGGTGACGTCATCACGTCGGGCGCCTTCACCTTCCGTCTGAAGGACCAGAACGGCAACTACGCCGATGTCAACACGCAGGCCGTTGCCAAGCTCAACATCATCTCGGTAGACACCGAGGTCGAGACCGCACAGCTCGACGCCCCCGTCGTATGGAACTACGCCGCCGCTTCGGGCTCGCAGGAGTACACCGCACAGTACGAGTTCACCAACAAGCTCGATGTCGAGCGCTTCAACGCCCTCAAGTCGCTGATGCCGACCTTCACCGTAACCGATGCCAAGGGTGCTACCGTGAGCGACATCCAGGTTGCCGCCGAGAGCTACTCGCAGCCGTCGGTCGAGGGTGACGTACAGCGCATGACGCTCAAGCTGACCGATGCACAGAACCACTTCATCGCAGGTGGAAACTACACCGTCGTAGCCCTCTACGAGGAGAGCGCAGCCGGTACGACCGTTACCGTCAAGTTCCCGCTCACGGTCGAGGGTCTGCCCGCCGTTGCCGACCAGCTCATCACCAAGGAGATTGCCTACGAGCCCAACACGCGCCAGTACAAGGTATTCCTCGACTTCGCCCAGATTATCTGGGACACGTGGGGTGAGGCTGCCGAGAAGTACTTCGCCGACTACGCAACCTTCAAGAGCGCGCTGAACGGCAAGCAGTTCGTATCGACCTCCGAGGAGGAGAACACGCTCCGC
Organism: Alistipes sp. An31A; assembly: GCF_002159425.1. Lineage (NCBI taxonomy): Bacteria > Pseudomonadati > Bacteroidota > Bacteroidia > Bacteroidales > Rikenellaceae > Alistipes > Alistipes sp. An31A. The sequence continues at coordinate 47,835 of NZ_NFIO01000011.1, read as the reverse complement.
GCCGAGGACGGTTCGCAGATTCTGATTGGCTCGGACAACATCGCCGTAAGCTTCGCCAAGACCGAGACTCCCTACGAGCTTTCGGGCAAGCTGACCACCACGTGGGGCCTCGAGGTTGTCTTCGGCGGCACCTTCACGCTCAACAAGCCGCAGGGCGTCCTGCTGCAGCGCGGCTCCGACCTGCCGGCCGACAACCGCGTGCTGATTGCCACGACGCTCGAGGGCGGTGTCTTCTCGGTAGACAACAAGGACCTGGTCAACACCTACTTCTACGACGGTGACGTTGCAGGCGTGAGCGTCAAGTTCGCCATCGACCGGAGCGACGAGGAGGCCGACTACGGCACGGCCGGCGTAAGCGGCACGAAGCTCTCGTGGGGCTCGTACAAGGGCCTTGAGCTGCCGATTGTCGTCACGCTCGAGGACAACAACGGCGTGGTATTCGACCTGCAGAAGTTCACGGCCTACATCGCCGACCCGATTAAGGACCAGGCCATCACCGCCAAGGACGGTTCCATCGGAGCTACGACCACCGACCAGACGCTCTACATCTCGACGCTGCTCACGCTCAAGGATATGAACAACGCCAACGTCTTCGCCGCACCGAAGACCGACGACGGAACGACCGACGCGAAGGGCCTTCTGACGAACATCAAGACGCCGCTGGGCGCCGAGGTAAGCTACTCGACCCCCGACATCATCTACACGAACCGCATCTCGTTCGACCCGGCAACGGGCCTGCTGACGGTCAAGGGTTCGACCGACACGTCGATGGCCGTCACCGAGACCGTCTCGATTGACGTCACCTTCACCTACGCCTACGGCGAGAAGCGCACGGGTACCGTCAAGGTAGCTGTCGCCCAGAAGTAGCCCCCCTGACAGGAGACTCATCTCACAAAACGAATACGCCACAAACACATCGTTATCTTCATCCAATTCGAGTCTCCTGTCTTTTTACCGACCCGAGAGGCCCGGACCGCAACGGTCCGGGCCTCTCTGCATTCCGCCCCCGAGGAAAACGCCGGGACAACTTTTGCCGAAATTTCGTATATTTGCGCCAAACAGCCTTCGAGAAACCATGAAAAGAGTCGCAGCAACCCTGCTGCTCGTGCTGCTCTGCATCACGGCGCAGGCCCGTAAAGTCTACCCGCTGAACGAGGGGTGGCGCTTCTTCTTCAAGTCGGAGAACACGAGCGACAACGCCCGCTACGTCACACTGCCCCATACCTGGAACACCGACACCGAAGCCGTCGGCCTCTTCCTCGAAACCACGGCCAACTACCAGAACGAGGTGCGCATCCCCGCCGAATGGCGCGGCAAGCGCGTCTTCGTGAAGTTCTACGGCGTGCAGAACGTCGCCACGCTCTTCGTCAACGGCAACTACGTGGGCGAACACCGCGGCGGGGCGGCGGCCTTCACCTTCGAAATCACCGACAAGCTGCGCTGCGGAGACAAGAACGCGCTGCTGGTCATCGTGAGCAACAACAGCCGCTCGGACGTGCTGCCCGTCTCGACCGACGCCAACCTCTACGGCGGCATCTACCGCGGCGCCGAGCTCATCGTCACCGACCGCACGGCCGTCTCGCCCCTCTACTTCGGTTCGGACGGCGTGCTGGTCAAGCCCACGTCGGTGACCCCCGAGCGGGTCGAGGGCGAGGCCGAAATCCACCTCACCTCCTCGTCGGGCGAGGCCAACTGCCTGCTCACGCTCGACATCACCGCTCCCGACGGCACGCGCGTCTACACGCGCCGCCAGCGCGTGCGCCTCGACGGGCGCCCGGCATCGGTACCCTTCTCGGTCGACGACCCCGAGCTGTGGAGCCCCGACCATGCGGCACTCTACCGCTTCACCGTGCGGCTGGGCGAGCAGCAGGTGCTCGACGAGGTGAGCGTCCGCACGGGCTTCCGCTCGGTGCGCTTCACCCCCGAGGAGCGCTTCACCCTCAACGGCAGCTTCTGCGCCATCCACGGCGTGACGCTCTACCACGACAATGCGCTTGAGGGGGGCGCCCTGACCGACGCCGACTACGACGCCGACATGGCCTGCATCCGCGACCTGGGGGCCAACGCCGTACGCTCGGCGGTGATGCCCCACGCGCAGTACTTCTACGACCTCTGCGACGAGCGCGGCATCCTGGTCTGGGCCGAAATCCCCTTCCAGAGGGCCCCCTTCCTGGGCGACATGGGCTACTTCCCCACCCCGCAGTTCGAGGAGAACGGCCTCCAGCAGCTGCAGGAGATTATCGCCCAGAACTACAACCACCCCTCGGTGGTCATGTGGGGCATTTTCTCGCTGTTACAGGCCAAGGGGGATGACCCCTCGCCCTACATCCGCCGTCTGAACGACGCGGCGCACCGCATGGACCCCACCCGTCCGACGGTGGCCTGCAGCAACCAGGACGGCAGCCTCAACTTCATCACCGACCTGATTGTCTGGCAGCAGGAGGTTGGCTGGGAGAAGGGTTCGCCCGACGATGTGGCCGTATGGCGCGACCTGCTGCGCCGCAACTGGTCGCACCTCGCGTCGGGTGTCTGCTACGGCGAGCCGGGCTTCCCGGCACACCAGTACAACGCCGTGCCGCCCGTATCGCGCACGAACTGGATACCCGAGCAGCGGCAGAGCCGCTTCCACGAGGCCTATGCCAAGAATCTGGAGCAGGATTCGCTCTTCTGGGGCGTGTGGGTCAACAACCTCTTCGACTACGGCTCGGCGCGCCGCCCCTACGGGGTCAACGGCTCGGGGCTGATGACGCAGGACCGCCGCGAGCGCAAGGATGTCTACTACCTCTACCGTGCGATGTGGAACAAGCGCGACACGACGCTCCACCTGGCCGACAAGCGCCACCGGCTGCGCGACACCGAGCGGCAGGCCTTCAAGGTCTACTCCTCGGCGGGCAGGCCGCAGCTGCGCATCAACGGCGACACGGTGGCGCTGCGCCGCTATGCCGACTGTCAGTACGTCACCGACACGATGACGCTCCAGGGAACCGTGTGGCTGAAGGCTTCACTGGGAGGACAAAGCGACTCGCTGCGCTTCAGAATCGACTGCGCGCCGCAACAGCCGCTGCTTGGGGTCCTTCGGCAAACAACAGGTCGATGAACGACAGGTTGGCGACGAAGGGCATCCGGTCGGAAAAGACCTGAATGTAGGGCTCGGCCTCGAAGGCCGGGCCCTCTCTGTGTTTGGGCCTCAGGTCGACATCGCCCGGCTGCGCCTCGACGTAGTGCTCCGAGAGGCGGAGCCGGCAGGGGGCCTTGGCCGCCTCGAGCAGCGTGCGCAGCAGCGCAAGGTTGAACTCCGCAAGCAGGTCGCCCGGCGCGCGGTAGAGGGGTTCGAAGCGCTCGGCGTAGTGGTCGAAGTAGGGCGAGCTGCGGTAGGCCGAGACGAGCGAGAGCCAGTGCTGGTGGGGCCAGCGCTTCGAGTAGTCGAGCCGCACCTCGCGCATGGGCTGGCGCGGGCGGTCGGCGTTGCGGACGTGGACGGTGAGCTCCATGGGCCCCCCCGTGGCCAGAATCCGCGTGCGGTTGCGCTCCGAGCGCTTGATGAAGTGTTCGCCCAGGTCGATGACGCACTCCTCGCGCAGCAGATGCGCGATGTACTCCACCGAGGGAAGATAGGCCAGAGGAAGAATGGTCATCGGTCAAACATTTTTACAGGATTTTACAGGATAAGGAAGGGGTTGGAGGCGGGGACCGGGCCGAGTGGTCGGCGGTCCGCAGAACTCGGCGGCAGAACCGGAGGGGCGGCGGTCGGCGGTCGGCGGTCGGCGGCAGGAGCCCGGCGGGTCGGGCCCGACGGCAACTGCGGCCGGGAGCGGCAGGAACCTCAACGGGTTGGACCCGGCGGCAACAGCGGCCGGAGCGGCCGGGGCCTCAACAGGTCAGGAACCGGAGGCGGGGCCTCGGCGGGGCGGAGCGGCGGGCCGGGGCTTCAGCCGGTCGGACCCGGCGGCAACAGCGGCCCAAGAGCCCGGGTGGCCGGGTGGCCGGGGTTACTCGCCCGGCTCGCGCCAGTCGCCGTTTTCGCGGATAAGGGCCACCAGACGGTCGAGCGCCTCCTCCTGCGGGATGTTGCGCTCGACGACCGTGCGCCCCTTGTAGAGGGTGATGCGTCCCGGGGCGGCCCCCACGTAGCCGTAGTCGGCATCGGCCATCTCGCCCGGGCCGTTGACGATGCACCCCATGACCCCGATGCGGAGGTTCTTCAGGTGCGACGTGCGCGCCTTGATGGCGGCCAGCGTCTGCTCGATGTCGTAGAGCGTGCGTCCGCACGAGGGGCAGGCGATGTATTCGGTATGCGAGAAGCGGAGGCGCGCCGCCTGGAGAATCATCAGCTCGACGCGGCGGAGCTCCTCCTCCGTGTAGCGCGGGGCGTCGAGCCAGATGCCGTCGGCCAGGCCGTCGAGGAAGAGCGGTCCCAGGTCGGCCGCCGCACGCACGGCCAGCCGCTCGAGCGTGGGTTCGTCGTAGTGCCGCCGGAGCACCACCGGGCAATCCTCCTCGAGGTTGAGAATCGCCGCGCGGAGCTCGGCCGTGGGGTTTTCCGAGGTCGACTCGAGGATGCGGAACCCCTCCATCGACTCGCCCCGCACGACGGGCACCTGCACCCGGCTGCGGCGGCGGAACTCGGTGGGCGAATAGCGCTCGGGGTGGAGCACCTCGAAGCGGCCCGGACGCGCGGCGAACTGCTCGACGAGCTGCTGCGCCACGGGGATTTCGTGCTCGGGGGCCTCGGTCAGCGAGACGCGAATCGTGTCGCCGATGCCGTCGGCCAGCAGTGCACCGATGCCCACGGCGCTCTTGATGCGCCCCTCGAGGCCGTTGCCCGCCTCCGTCACACCCAGATGAATCGGATAGTGCATCCCCTCGGCATCCATCGCCTCGACCAACAGCCGGTAGGCGTGGACCATCACGCGCGTGTTGCTCGACTTCATCGAGACGACCACCTGGTCGAAATTGCGCTCGCGGCAGACGCGCAGGAGCTCCATCGCCGAGACGACCATCCCCTGCGGCGTGTCGCCCCACCGGTCGAAGACGCGGCGGGCGAGCGAGCCGTGGTTGACGCCGATGCGCAGCGCCACGCCGCGCTGGCGGCACTGCTCGATGAGCGCCTCGAACTCGCCGTGCTCCGAGCGGTAGTTGCCCGGGTTGATGCGCACCTTGTCGACGTAGCGGGCCGCAATGGCGGCCACCTCGGGAACGAAGTGGACGTCGGCCACCAGCGCCGTGTCGTAGCCGTCGGCGCGCAGCTGCGCGGCGATGGCACCCAGGTTCTCCGCCTCGCGGCGCCCCTGGGCCGTCAGACGGACAATCTTGCCGCCCGCGCGGTCAATCCGCTCAATCTGGGCCACGCTCGCCGGCGTGTCGTTGGTGTCGGTATTGGTCATCGACTGCACGGCAACGGGGTTTCCGCCGCCGATGGCAACCCGTCCGATGCGCACCTCGCAGGTCGGACGGCGCCGGTATTCCGAAAGATTCATCATGGCTGCGCCTCTTTTTTTCCGAAGACAAAGATAGCGTTTTTTCGGCCGATTTCCACACCGTCCGCACAGTGCGGCGCCGCCGGCGGAAGAAAATCGGAGCAAAAGTTGCGAAAACCTCTATTATTCACTACTTTTGGAAAGGAACCAAACCTGTATGACCATGAAACGAAGCTGGGCACTTGCCGCTCTGGCCCTTTTGGGATTCGGAACGGCCTGCAACGAGGACGAACAGATTCTTGCGATGTACGGAACACCCAACGTCGACTACCGCGTCCAGGGCCGGGTGACCGACCTCGAGGGCAACCCCATCGAGGGCATCGAGGTGCGGGGAAAGGACGGGCTGAAGAGCGTGCTGAGCGGCACCGACGGCAGCTTCGACCTTCGCGACAACGGTCAGAAGGACAACCTGACGCTGAACTTCACCGACATCGACGGCCCCCAGAACGGCTCGTACAAGGCACGGGAGTACCGGATGGGCTTCACCGACGAGGAGTTCGTGCCGCGTGACGCTGCATCGGAGGATGCCGGGCTCTTTGTCAAGGAGCACGTCAACGTCTCGATGACCGAGGAGGAGCAATAGCCCCGCCCGGGCAGCCGGACGCAGGCACCGGGACGAACGCCCCCCGAAGCGCCGGCCGCTCCCGACAAGCGCCAAACACGGGACCGAGCGCCAAACACGGAACCGAGCGCCAAACACGGAACCGAGCGCCAAACACGGAACCGACAGCCAAACCCTTTTCCAACAAGGGCCGGCCAAACCGCCGGCCGTTTCTTGCTGTGTGCCGGCCGGGCCGCCCCAAAACAGACACGACCGGGCAACCGGCCGCCCCGCCGGACATCCCGCCGGACCGACAACCGCCCCAACGACGAACCCAACCGACGAACCCAACCGGAGCTGCCGGCCAAATCGGCAGCCGGACCGTTCCCAAACAAACACGGTCGGGCCGTCATCCCCCGGCAGACGCCCCGCCGGACCGACAACCGGAACACCCCACACGCGGAGCCGCTCCGCACACGGGGCGTTCCGGTCTTGCTTTTGCACGGGGCATGCATTATATTTGCGGAGTGAACTATCTGGACAACGACATAAAATTCGTCCCCGGCGTGGGGGAGGCGCGCGCGCGGCTGCTCGACAAGGAGCTCGGCATCCGCACGCTGGGCGACATGCTCAACCACTTCCCCTTCCGCTACATCGACCGCACGCGCATCTACCGCATCGGTGAAATCACCGAAGGGGGCCCCTCGCTCGTGCAGTTCCGCGCCCGCGTGACGGGCATCGGCTACGCCGGACAGGGGCGCAAGCGCCGCTTCACGGTCTCGGTCTCGGACCCCACGGGGTCGGCCGAGCTGGTCTGGTTCGCCGGCATCAAGTGGGTCGAAAAGCGCATCGAGGTGGGGCGCGAATACCTCGTATTCGGCCGCCCGAGCTTCTACCACAACGAACTTTCGATGGTTCACCCCGAACTCGAGACGATGGAGCAGGCCCTCTCGCGCAAGCCCGAGAGCGGCATGCAGGGCATCTACTCCACCACCGAGCGGCTGCAGGGCGCCGTGGGGACCAAGGGGCTCTACCGCATCATGCGCAGCACGTGGGAGCGCGCCGCCGACCACATCGAGGAGACGCTGCCCGAGGAGCTGCGCACGCGCTACGGCCTCATCCCGCTGCGCGAGGCCTACTACAACATCCACTTCCCGCAGTCGCCCGAGCTGCTGCGCCAGGCGCAGTACCGCCTCAAGTTTGAGGAGCTGCTGGGCGTGCAGCTCAACGTCCTGGCGCGCCGCAGCGAGCGGCTCGCTCGCAACAACGGCTTCCTCTTCACGCGGGTGGGCGACGCCTTCAACCGCTTCTACCGCGAGAAGCTCCCCTTCCCGCTCACCGGCGCCCAGAAGCGCGTCATCCGCGAAATCCGCCAGGACACGGCCACCGGATTCCAGATGAACCGCCTGCTGCAGGGCGACGTGGGGAGCGGCAAGACGCTCGTGGCGCTCATGTCGATGCTGCTGGCCGTCGACAACGGCTACCAAGCCTGCATGATGGCCCCCACCGAGATTCTGGCCCGCCAGCACGCGGCCACCATCGGCCGCATGGTCGAGGGGCTCGGCGTGCGGGTGGCCATCCTCACCGGCGCCTCGAAGGCCCGCGAACGGCGCGAGGCGCTCGAGGGCATCGCCTCGGGCGAGGTCCACATCCTCATCGGCACCCATGCCCTCATCGAGGAGCGGGTGCGCTTCGCCAACCTGGGCTTCGTGGTCATCGACGAGCAGCACCGCTTCGGCGTCGAGCAGCGCGCACGGCTCTGGACCAAGAACGCGCAGCCGCCCCACGTGCTGGTGATGACCGCCACGCCCATCCCCCGCACGCTGGCCATGACCCTCTACGGCGACCTCGACGTCTCGGTCATCGACGAGCTGCCGCCGGGCCGCCGCCCCATCAAGACCTTCCACTACACCGACGCCGCACGGCTCAAGCTCTTCGGCTTCATGCGCCGCGAAATCGCCAAGGGGCGCCAGGTCTACGTCGTCTATCCCCTCATCAAGGAGTCCGAGGCGATGGACTACAAGGACCTCACGGACGGCTACGAGGCCATCTCGCGCGACTTCCCGCTGCCGCAGTACGTCACGGCCATCTGCCACGGGCGGATGAAGCCCGCCGACAAGGAGGAGTCGATGCGCCAGTTCAAGGAGGGCGAGGCGCAGATTCTGGTGGCCACGTCGGTCATCGAGGTGGGGGTCGACGTCCCCAACGCCACGGTCATGGTCATCGAGTCGGCCGAGCGCTTCGGCCTCTCGCAGCTGCACCAGCTGCGCGGCCGCGTGGGGCGCGGCGGCGAGCAGTCCTACTGCATCCTCATGTCGGGCGACAAGCTCTCGCGCGAGTCGCAGGCGCGGCTCGACGCCATGTGCCAGACCAACGACGGATTCCGTCTGGCGGAGCTCGACCTCAAGCTGCGCGGCGCGGGCGACATCAACGGCACGCAGCAGAGCGGCATGGCCTTTGACCTGAAGATTGCCAACCCGACGCTCGACGTGCAGATACTCACCCGCTCGCGCGACGCCGCCGGCGAGGTGCTCGCATCCGACCCCGCGCTCGCGGCCCCCGGCCACGAGGGGCTGCGCCGCCTGAAGGAGCGCTACTCGGGGCGCGAAGAGATTGATTTTTCACGAATTTCGTAATAATTTACCACCAAGAACCGTTTTCTCATCATGATGACCCGTACCAAAACGCTGCTCACGGCGCTCCTGCTGCTGCTTGCCGCGCCCCTTGCCGCCCAGCTCTACCACCCCGGCGAGGTGCTCGACTACCGCGTCAGCTACCGCGCCAAGATGTTCCCCAACACCGAAATCGGCGCCGTGCAGATTGCCACCTCCGAGGAGGAGTTCGAAGGGAAGCCCTGCTACAAGGTCATCGGCGAGGGGCGCACGCTGCCCACTTACCGGTGGTTCTTCAATCTGGTCGACATCTACACGGTCCACGTCGACCCCGACTCGCTGCGCCCGGTACACTTCCGCAGCGACCTGCACGAGGGCGACTACACCTTCCGCAGCACCTACCGCTACGACTGGGAGCAGATGCGCGTCCACACCCGCTGGCAGAGCCGCCAGCGCCCCATTCGCGAAAAGGTGCTCCCGCTCACGCGCGAGAGCATGGATGCCATCTCGCTCTTCTTCAGCCTCCGCTCGGCCGAGGCCGAACAGTTCCGAGCCGGGGAGCCCCGCACGCTGCAGATGGTGCTGCAGGACACCGTCCGCCACCTCCACTTCCGCTTCCTGGGGCGCGAGGAGAAGAAAATCCGCAACCTGGGGCGCTTTCGCACGCTGAAGTTCGACTGCCAGCTGGGCACCTCCGAGGGGTTCTCGTTCACCGACGGCACGGTCTTCACCATCTGGATTTCGGACGACGAGAACAAAATCCCGCTCTACCTCGAGTCGCCCGTGCGCATCGGCAGCATCAACGCCTACCTTTCGGGCTACAAGGGGCTCAAATATCCGCTCAAAAGCCGGATAAAATAGCGGGCCGCAGATTCGGCGTTAGGATAATTCGCCAAAAAACGTATCTTTGCAGAAAAATCAAACCCACACACCAACACCATGGAAGAGAACAGACAGGAGTACGATAACTACGACAACACGGAGTTCGAGGAGGACTACACGCCCCGGCCCGACTCCGGAAAGTCCATCCGCGGCTATCGGATTGTCATCATCATCCTCTCGGTGATTCTGGTCGCCATCTCGGCGCTCTACTTCGGCATCCACCGCCAGCAGATGCTCGACAACGAGCTGCTGCGCGCCGACCGCGACTCGATTCAGAACGACCTGGGCCGTCTGATGGAGGATTACGACAACCTGCACGTGGCCAACGACTCCATCTCGGCCAGCCTCGACATCGAGCGGGGCCGCGCCGATTCGCTGATGAACCAGCTGCGCAAGGAGCGCCGCTGGAGCCTGGCCAAAATCAAGCAGTATGAGAAGGAGGTGGGGACGCTGCGTACGGTCATGCGCGGCTACCTGCACCAGATAGACTCGCTCAACTCGCTCAACCAGAAGCTCATCACCGAGAACATCTCCTACCGCAAGGAGATTTCGTCGGCCACGCTGCGGGCCGAGATGGCCGAGGAGAAGGCCGCCGAGCTCGACAACAAGGTGCGCGCCGGTGCCGTCATCAAGGCGCGCGGCATCCGCCTCACGGGGCTCAACGCCCGCAACAAGGAGGTTTCGCGCATCCGCAACGCCGAGCGCGTGCGCGTGGACTTCGTGCTGACGGCCAACGAGCTGACCACACCCGGCAACAAGGCCGTCTACATGCGCCTCACCTCGCCCGACGGCTATGTGCTGACCACCGAGGCGATGCCGACCTTCGAGTACGAGGGCGAGCGGCTGAGCTACTCGGCCATGCGTGAGGTCGACTACCAGAACCAGGACCTCGAGGTGGGCATCTACTTCGACAGTTCGGGCTTCGCGGCGGGCACCTACCTCGTGCAGCTCTACTGCGACGGCTACATGATTGGCTCGGCCGAAATCGCCATGCGCTAATCCCCCGCTCCGGCGGGAAGGCAGCCGGGAAGGCAGCCGCAAGCCGGAGGGCTCAAAGACCGGAAGAATACACCGGCAATGAAGCCCCAAGTGGCAATGCAGCCGACACAACGAGCCGAAAGCCGATAGAGGCCGGCACAACGGAAAGAAAAAGAGCGGACCCGCCCGATGGGGGCGGGTCCGCTCTTTTCGTGGTTCCCGGTTTGCTCCGACTGCTCTCTTCGGTTCGTTCGACCCGCAGCTCGGGGGAGGCTCTCAACGTAGAGCCCGCCTTGGGAGGGGCGAGCCTCAACGCGGGACGCACCTCAACGCCAGACGGGCCTCAACGCAAAGCACACCTCCGCGCGGCCTGTTCCGCACGGAGGTGCGCTTCAACAGAGCGTATCTGCCTCACTGCTGCATGCTCTGCCAAATCAGAGCCGAGGAGCCGAGGATGGCGGCGTTCTTGCCCTGGATGCCGCTGGGCAGCAGCTTCACCTTGTTCTTGAACATCGAGAGCATGTTCTCCTCCATGTACCACTGCGTCGGCTCGAAGAGCAGTTTGCCCGCCTTCGACAGTCCGCCGAAGAGGAAGATGGCCTCGGGAGAGGTGATGGCCACAATGTCGGCCAGCGCCCGGCCCAGCATCTCGCCCGTCACGCGGAAGGCCTCGAGCGCCACGGGGTCACCCTGCGCGGCGGCGGCCGAAATCATCGAGGCGTCGAAATCGGCAAAGGCGATGTCGCGCAGCTTGCTCGGTGCGGTCATCGTCGCCATCAGCTCGAAGGCCGTGCGCTTGATGCCCGTGGCCGAGACGTAGGTCTCCAGACAGCCCCGACGTCCGCAGCCGCACTGGCGGCCGTTGCGCTCGACGATGATGTGGCCGAACTCGCCCGCAAAGCCGTCGCTGCCGTAAATCATCTCGCCGTTGGCCACGAAACCCGAACCCAGACCCGTGCCCAGCGTCACCATGATGAAATCGCGCATCCCCTTGGCGTTGCCGTAGACCATCTCGCCGATGGTCGCCGCGTTGGCGTCGTTGGTCATGAGCGTCTTCACGCCGCCGAAGCAGCGCGCGATGTCCTCGACAAGCGGGAAGATGCGGCGCGACTCGTCGGGATTGGGCTCATCCTCGCGGAACTTCCAGAGGTTGGCCGGCGTCTCGATGGTCCCCTTGTGGTAGTTGGCGTTGGGGGCGCCGATGCCGATACCCGCCAGCTCGTAGTCGAACGAGAGGCTGTCGGCCATGGCGTGCATGGCGTCGCACAGGTCGGCCACGTAGGCCTTGTAGTCGTCGAAATAGGGGTACTTCTTGGTTGAGATGACCGATTCGGCGTAGAGGTCGCCGTTTTCGTCCACCAGTCCGAATGCCGTATTGATTCCGCCGATATCTACACCGATTACTAACTTTTTCATGGATTGACCTTTTTTAATGAATTTTTATTAGGTCAAAGTTAAAATAAAATTCGCCCACTCCAAAGTTTTTTCCTACTTTTGGGGTAATTTTGTATCCTAAAGTCTTACTCCCATGCTTGCGAACGAACAGCTGCTTTCGACCATCGAAAACTATCTGGCTCAGACCGATTTCGCCTCCGAGCCCGAAAAACTCTACGCCCCCATCGGCTACTCGCTGGCGGGCGGCGGCAAACGGCTCCGCCCGATGCTGCTGATGCTCGCCTGCGGCATGTTCTCCTCCGAAACGGCGCAGGCGCTTCCGGCTGCGGCCGCCGTCGAGATTTTCCACAACTTCACGCTGCTGCACGACGACATCATGGACAACGCCCCCGTCCGGCGCGGCAAGCCCTCGGTCTACGCCAAGTGGGGACAGAACGTGGCCATCCTCTCGGGCGACGCGATGATTATCTGCGCCTACCGCATGCTGGCGCAGTGCCCCGCGGAGCTGCTGCCCCGCATTCTGAAGGTCTTCAACACCATGGCGCTCCAGGTCTGCGAGGGGCAGCAGTACGACATGGACTTCGAGCAGAAGCAGAAGGTCTCGGTGGTGGAGTACATGCACATGATTGAACTCAAGACCTCGGTGCTGCTGGCCGGTGCCGTCACCATCGGAGCCATCCTCGGCGGCGCACCGAAGGAGGACTGCCGCACGCTCTACCGCTTCGCCATCGAGCTGGGACTCGCCTTCCAGCTGCAGGACGACCTGCTGGACAGCTACGGCGACGAGCGGCTGGGCAAGGCCATCGGCGGCGACATCCTCGAGGGGAAGCAGACCTATCTGATGATTACGGCGATGAGCCGTGCCGACGAGCCCACGCGCGAGACGCTCCGCCGGACCTACAAGGACCCCTCGCTGAGCGATGCCGAGAAGATTGCCCGCGTCAAGGAGGTCTACGACCGGCTCGACGTGCCGCGGCTGACCGAGCAGCAGATTTCGCTCAAGTTCGAGCGGGCGCTCGCGCTGCTCGACACCCTTTCGGTCGACGCCTCACGCACACAGCGCATGCGCGAATTCGCCGAGAGCCTGATGGGCCGCAAGAAGTAGCCGGCCGAAGAGGGGAGGGCCGAGAGAACCGGAGAGAGGTTCGAGCGGACCCGGCCGGAGAGGCCAGCCGGGGAAGAACCGGGGAGAGGTCCGAGCGAGCCCAGCCGAAGAGGGCCGGAGAGGGCCGGAAAGGTGCCAGGGATGGCACGGAGGCACGCTCCGAACAACAGGAGTCCGCGTCGGGGCGTCCCGAACCGGAAGCTCCCCGAACCAAACACAACGACAGCAACACGATGAAACGTTCCGAAATAGAAATCATGGCCCCGGTCGGCTCCTACGAGTCGCTGATGGCCGCCATCCACGCCGGGGCCGATTCGGTCTACTTCGGCGTGGGAAAACTCAACATGCGCTCCGCCTCGGCAGCCAACTTCACGCTCGACGACCTGGGGCGCATCGTCAAAACGGCCCACGAGCACGGCGTGAAGACCTACCTGACGGTCAACACGGTGGTCTACGAGGATGAGATGGCCGACGTGCACGCCGTCATCGACCGCGCCCGCGCCGAGGGGGTCGACGCCATCATCGCCACCGACTTCGCCGCAATCCTCTACGCACGGCGCGTGGGGGTCGAGGTCCACATCTCGACCCAGAGCAACATCTCGAACTCCGAGGCGGTCCGCTTCTTCGCCCAGTGGGCCGACACGGTGGTGCTGGCCCGCGAGCTCTCGCTCGAACAGGTGGCCGCCATCCACCGCCAAATCGTCGAGAACGACATCCGCGGCCCGAAGGGCGAGCTGGTCGAAATCGAGATGTTCGCCCACGGAGCCCTCTGCATGGCCATCTCGGGCAAGTGCTACCTGAGCCTGCACGAGACCTCGTGCTCGGCCAACCGGGGGGCCTGCCGCCAGATTTGCCGCCGCAAGTACACCATCACCGACCGGGAGACGGGCCAGGCGCTCGACATCGACGGCCGCTACATCCTCTCGCCCAAGGACCTCTGCACGATTGACTTCCTCGACCGCATGGTCGGGGCCGGCGTGCGGGTGCTCAAGATTGAGGGGCGCGCCCGCGGCGCCGAGTATGTCAAGCGCGTGGTGGAGTGCTACGACCGGGCGCTGCGCGCCATGGAGGCGGGCGAGTACACCCCCGAGCTGGCCGCCTCGCTCAAGGAGCGGCTCGCCACGGTCTTCAACCGCGGCTTCTGGGAGGGCTACTACGCCGGGCGTCCCATCGCCGAGCACAGCCGCAACTACGGCTCGTCGGCCACGCGGCGCAAGGTCTACGTGGGCAAGGTGGTCAACTTCTACAAGAAGATTTCGGTGGCCGAGGTGCTGGTCGAGGCGGCTCCGCTGGCCCGCGGCGAGGAGATTTTCTTCATGGGGGCCACCACGGGGGTGGCCGAGCAGCGGCTCGACGAGCTGCACGACCGCGACGGCAAGCCCGCCGAGTCGGTCCGACAGGGCGAACTCTGCTCCATCAAGACCGGGGAGCTCATCCACCGCGGCGACCAGCTCTACAAGTTCGTCCCCGCGGAGCAGTCCGCCGAGGCGGCAAACTAAGCGGCCGGGGGGAGCCGGGGCGGCAAACGGGCAGCAGAGGACGCCCCGACCGGGAAGGAGCTGGCCCCAGGTAAACACTCTAAGCCGCCACCCAGCCGCGAAACCGCCGGTTCCGGGACGGGTTCCGGAATTGACACCCGATGCCAACACCCGGAAGCAGACGTTCCGCTGCGAAGGAGGTCCCATACACCCCGGCAGGAAAATCCGACCAACAATCCACACAACAGAACGTGAAGCGACCCTCGGAGCCGCTTCGCTTTTTCCCGGCCGGCAGAGGCAGACAAACTCCCCGGCCATCTTCCGCATTGCCTACCTGCCCCCGGCTACCCTTTCGGACCTCCGTAAAGTGGGCCGGGAGACGCGTCTCAGGGGAAGCTTCGACCTTCCGACACAGCAGCTGCAATCTCTCGACACAGCGACCGGCACACCAGCCGCAACCACCCGCAACCACCACAAACATCTGCCACCCCCGGCCACTTGCTCTTTCCATCCGGCCGCAAAAGCCTCCCCGGCCGCACGCCTTCGTCGCAACCAGGACCGCCGCTGCCCACACCCCGGCCTCCGTCAAAAGGGAGGAGCAGCGGGCTTTTCGAAAAAAAATTATCGAAAAACAATAAATTTTATTTGTTTTTCGAATTTCCTTTGTATCTTTGTCATGTCAAAAGCAGACACGACACCATGGAACCCGAAAAAGTAATCCGCATCGTTTCGCTCTTCCTGCTCATTGCCGCCTTTGCCATCCACGTGGCCACGCGGCTGATGTTCCCCGAAGCGCCGAACCACACCCTCTCCATCATCGTGCTCTGCATGCTGGCCGCAGGAAATGCCATCTCGGACCGAGGCTCACGACGCCGGGCCGGGAACGACTGGCAATAGCCCCACCGCACCGGGGACCGACGCAGTCCGAAGGAGACGGCCCGAAGAAGGCCGCACCGGAAGCCGCCGTCCGAAGAAGACCGCCCGGAGGCCGCCAACCCGGAAAGGGTTTGTGAGAATGAGGGTCGAAGGGGGCCCGGTTGGTGAAAGTGAGGGTCGATGGGGCCCGCAGGTCCCGGAAGCCGGAAAAACGCGGGAAAGAGCCAGAGAATACCCCGAAGGCCACGAAGGGAATCCGGAAAGAGCCAAAGGGAAATCCGGGAGGCACAGGAGTAACCCAAGAAAAGAGCCTGTACAAAACCGGGAAAGGGGCGGCACCCGGGGAATAAGCGACACGGGGGCAAACTGGGGAGGGGCAAATCGAGTAACAACCTGTTTTTTCTAACCATACCTAATAAAA
Organism: Alistipes sp. An31A; assembly: GCF_002159425.1. Taxonomy (NCBI): domain Bacteria; kingdom Pseudomonadati; phylum Bacteroidota; class Bacteroidia; order Bacteroidales; family Rikenellaceae; genus Alistipes; species Alistipes sp. An31A. Next base: position 32,070 of record NZ_NFIO01000011.1, on the reverse strand, counting down.
GTTCACCGGAAGGGTCCGACGGCGGTCGGGCCCTTCCATTTTTTGTGCCCCACGCCCGCCCGTGCCGCGGCCCCGCATTTTTGCGTCCGCTCTTCCATTTTCACGCCTCCCTCCCCTCCATTTTCGGCCTGTCACCCTTCCCGTTTTTGCGCTCGCCTTCTCTCCATTCTGTGCCTCCTCCCCGTTTTTGCGCCCGCCATACTTCCATTCCGCATCCACCCTCCCCGTTTTGCATGCGCCGCCGCTCCATCCTTCTCGCCTTTCCACGCTCCATCCCCGCCTCTTTCCACCCTCCATTTGCGCCGACAGCATTTTCCCTTTTGGCGCATTTGCAACCCCGCCCCCCCCTTTTTCGCTTGAACGTACGCCCGCTTTTCGTATCTTTGTCTTTGCTATGACGCACACTCCGCCCCTGAAAACCTCCGCCGCCCCCGCGTGGGACGGGCTGCCGATGCCCCGCCGCCTGTGGGCCATCGTCGCCGTCGCCTTCGGCGTCTCGCTCTCGGTCATCGACGGCGCCATCGCCAACGTCGCACTCCCCACCATCGGCCGCGAGCTGGGCATCTCGGAGGCCGACTCCATCTGGATTGTCAACGCCTACCAGCTGGCCATCATGGTCTCGCTGCTCTCCTTCTCGGCGCTGGGCGACGTGGTCGGATACCGCAAAATCTACCTCGGCGGTCTGGCCCTCTTCACGCTCGCCTCGGTGGGCTGCGCCTGCTCCTACTCCTTCGCCACGCTCGTCCTGACGCGCGTGCTGCAGGGCTTCGGCGCCGCCGCCGTCACCTCGGTCAACACCACCCTCATCCGCAACATCTACCCCCGCGCCCAGCTCGGACGCGGCATGGGCATCAACGCCACGGTGGTCGCCGTCTCGGCCGTCGCCGGACCGACGCTCGCCGCCGCGATTCTCTCGGTCGCCTCGTGGCCGTGGCTCTTTGCCGTCAACATCCCGGTGGGGGTCACCGCCTTCGTGCTGAGCCGCCGCTACCTGCCCCAGAACCCCGTGCTGGTGCGCGACCACCGCTTCGACTGGCGCGACGGCGTGCTCAACGCCCTCACCTTCGGACTGCTCATCGCCTCCATCGAGGGATTCTCCCACGGCCTCGACCCGCGGCTGATTGCCTTCGGCGTGGCCGCCCTGCTGCTCATCGGCTTCTTCTTCGTCCGCCGGCAGCTGCGCGAGCCCTACCCCATCCTCCCCTTCGACCTGCTGCGCATCCCCATCTTCACGGTCTCGGTGCTCACCTCCATCTGCTCGTTCATCGCCCAGATGCTCGCCCTGGTGGCGCTCCCCTTCTACCTGCAGCACGCCTGCGGCTACGACGAGGTGGAGACGGGACTGCTCATGACCGCCTGGCCCGCCATCATCATGGTCGTGGCCCCCGTGGCGGGCTATCTGGTCGAGCGCATCCACGCCGGGCTGCTCGGCGGCATGGGCCTCACGGCCATGTGCGCCGGACTGCTGCTGCTCGCCTTCCTGCCCGACAATCCGCCCCAGGGCGAGATTATCTGGCGGCTGATGCTCTGCGGCGCGGGCTTCGCCCTCTTCCAGTCGCCCAACAACAGCATCCTCATCGCCTCGGCGCCGCCCCAGCGGAGCGGCAGCGCCAGCGGCATGCTCGCCACAGCGCGCCTCGTGGGCCAGACCACCGGCGCGGCGCTCATGGCGCTGCTCTTCCACCTGGTGCCCGGCAACAGCACCCACACGGCGCTGCTCCTCTCGGCCTGCTTCGCCCTGGCCGGCGCCGTCGTCAGCTTCTCGCGCATCCGCCTGCCGCTCCCCGAAGGGCTCGCCCGCAAGCGGAAGCGGTAGCTCAGCCCCACCCCCCCGAAAACCGTCCGGCGGCCGCTGCCGCAAAAAAAGAGCTCCGCAGGCGGATTCTCGCGGGATTTTTAGTACATTTGTGGGGTTCGCCCCGGAGCCGACGCGCTCCGCGCGGGCAACCGAACCCCGCACAACGAATAAATCATCAAATAGCCATGTTTTCAGCCAAGACCTATGCCGCACGCCGTCTGACGCTGCGCAAGAAAATCGGCCAGGGACTCATCGTGCTCCCGGGCAACACCCTCGCGCCGAACAACTATCCGAACAACGCATACTACTTCCGCCAGGACTCGTCGTTCCTCTACTTCTTCGGCCTCAACACGCCGTCGCTCATCGGCATCATCGACGTCGACTCGGGCGACGAGGCGCTCTACGGCGACGACTTCACGGTCGAGGACATCATCTGGACCGGTCCGCAGCCCTCGCTGCACGAGCTGGGGGCCCGCGTGGGCATCACCGAGACCCATCCGCTGGCCGAGCTCGAGGCGCGGCTGCGCAAGGCCATCGCGCTGGGGCGCCGGGTCCACTACCTGCCCCCCTACCGCGGCGAGACGAAGCTCCAGCTCTCGGCGCTGCTGGGCATCAAGCCCGAACTGCTGCACGACTACAAGTCGGTCGAGCTGATGATGGCCGTCGCCGAAATGCGCGAGAAGAAGAGCGCCGAGGAGATTGAGGAGATGGAGCGCGCCTTCCAGATTGGCTACCGCATGCACACGCTGGCCATGAAGATGTGCCGTCCGGGTGTGGTCGAGCGCGAAATCGCCGGCGCCATCGAAGGGGTGGCCAAGTCCTACGGCTCGGGCGTCTCGTTCCCCTCGATTGTCTCGCAGCACGGCGAGACGCTCCACAACCTCAACGCCGACGGCGTGCTGGAGGAGGGGCGCCTGCTGCTCTGCGACGCCGGAGCCGAGACGGTCAACAACTACTGCTCGGACCACACGCGCACCTACCCCGTCAGCGGACGCTTCACGCCGCGCCAGCGCGACATCTACAACATCGTGCTGGCGGCCCACGACCACGTGGCCCGCATCGTCAAGCCCCACATGATGTACACCGAGGTGCACAAGGCCGCCTACACCGTGCTGGCCGAGGGGCTCATGGGGCTCGGGCTGCTGCGCGGCACGGTCTCCGATGCGCTGGATTCGGGTGCCATGACGATGTTCATGCCCCACGGACTGGGGCACGGTCTGGGCATGGACGTGCACGACTGCGAGGCGATGGGCGAGCGTTCGTTCGACTTCTCGTCGATTGCCGAGCGCGCCGCCAAGTCGGCCACCTGCATCTACCGTGCGGCGTGGCGAATCGAGCCGGGTACGGTGATGACCGACGAGCCGGGGCTCTACTTCATCCCGGCGCTCATCGACAAGTGCCGCGCCGAGGGGCTCTACCGCGGCATCGTCAACTACGAGGCGCTTGACGACTACCGCGACTTCGGCGGCATCCGCATCGAGGACGACATTCTGGTCACCGAGACCGGCAGCCGCATCCTGGGCGACCGCAAGATTCCCATCACGGTCGAGGAGCTCGAGGCCGTGGTCGGCCAATAATCCGCCGCACAGCCGCAGCACCCTCAGGCCATGAGACGCATCTTCATCTTCCCCACCATCGAGGAGGCCAAGGCCTTCATCCTCACCGGCACGAAGGCTCCGGTCTTCGTGGCCGGCGGTTCGGCCGCCGAGACGGCCGCCTGCATCGTCCGCGCCGTGCGCGCCAAACGGCCCCACCACCTGGTGCTGGCGGGCTTCGCACAGCTCCACGACGGGACGCTGAGCCCCGAAACGGTGGTCGAGGTGGTCACCGCCCGCGACCGCACGGGCTGCGAGGAGCACCTCTACCAGACCACGGGGCCCGACCTGGGGCTGCCGCTGGCTGACGGTGTGGTGCCCGGACCGGAAGAGGCGGCGACGGAGGGATACGGAGCCGAGGAGGCGGCACCCGAGGCTTTCGAAGCGGAGGCAGCCGGGGAGCCGAACGGACCGGACAAGGCGGCCGGCACCGAGGTTGCGGACGAGGAGGACGAGACAGATGGCACCGAGGAGCCGGACGACACGGACGACGCGGAGCCGCTGCCCAAGGTCGGAAGCCGCGAAGGAGCGCTCCTTTTCGCGCTGGCCGAGGCGTTCGACATCGAGGCGTCGGAGCTTCGGGTCATCGTCGGCGAGCGGGGCGACGGCACCTCGACCGAGCAGGAGCGGCAACTGGCCGGGCAGCAGCTGGCCCGGACGCTGCAGCGCCTCTTCGGCGAACAGACGTCCGCCGAGGCCCCTTCGCCCGAGGCTTAGCCCCGGAAGGCTCCGGAGCAATACAGACCGGGAGCGGCTGTCCTGAACAGCCAAAGCGGAGGCAGCCCCTGCGCCTCGGAGCGCCGCCCGACGGGAGGCCCCGATACCGGAGCGGTGCGACCGCAGAGGACAGAAGAAAAGCAGAACGCCTGCAGACCCTCGCAAGGATTTGCAGGCGTTTTTTCGATTCCGGGCCGACGGGCGGCCAAAGCTGCCGGAGCCGACTGCCGGCAGCCGGCTCCGCAATCAGGCGCGGCTCTCGGGGACGCGGCGGGCGCAGAGCAGCGTGCCGGCGGCGCAGAGCACGATGAGCAGCGCCGTGGTCCACTGCATCGGTCCGAAGCCCGTCAGCGGCGAGACGATGCCGCCGACGAGGAACATCGAGCAGCCAATCAGCGCCGAGGCAATGCCCGAGTTGGCCCGTTCGAACTCCAGCGCGAGCGACGTGGAGGTGGGCAACACCAGCCCCATGCAGAAGAGCAGCGCGAAGAAGGCTGCCTCGACGCACCACACCGGCGCATCGGCTGCCAGCACGGCGCCCGTCACCACGCCGAGCGCCACGAAGGCGCGCGCACCGGCCACCATCGCCCGCCGGGCTCCGCTGAAGCGGGTCACCGCAAAGCTGCCCAGCATGATGGCAAAGGCGTTGGCGCCGAAGAGCAGGCTGTAGGAGAGCGACGAGACGCCGTAATGCTGCTGGAAGAGGAAGGGCGACGAGGAGATGTAGGTGAACATCACCCCCATGGCCAGCGCCTGCACGGCGACGCACGAAAGGAAGGGTCGGTTGCGCAGCACGGGGCGGTAGTGGCCGAAGGTGGCCACGATGCCGTCCGTCGAGCGGCGGGCGGCGGGCAGCGACTCATGGAAGGCGGCCAGTGCAAGGCAGACGGCCACGCCCAGCCCCGTCAGCACGCCGAAGATGCCCCGCCAGTCGGTATATTCGAGCAGCAGGCCGCCCAGCACCGGCGCCAGGATGGGCGCCAGCCCCTGGACCGAGGCCAGCATCACGAAGAAGCGCGTCAGTGCCGGCCCCTCGTAGAGGTCCGAAGCCACCGACTTGGAGATGACCACGCCCCCCGCACCGGCGAATCCCTGCACCAGACGGAAGAGGAGGAAGGTCTCGATGCGGCGCGAGAGGATGCAGGCCACCGTGGCGGCTACGAAGAGCACCATCGAACCCAGCAGCGGCGCCTTGCGGCCGTACTTGTCGCTCAGGGGGCCGAAGAGGAGCTGACCGACGGCCAGCCCCACCATGCTCACCGTGAGGCTCAGCTGCACGAGCGAGGCCGGAGCCTCGAACCAGCGGGCCAGCGCCGGAAGCGCCGGAAGATAGAAGTCCGTCAGAAAGGGGCCGAAGGCCGATACCACCCCGATGACCACCAGCAGGTAGGCCTCGGAGTTGCGCACGGCGGGTCCGGGAAGTGTGGGTGCGGTAGCGTTCTGTTTCATCGATTCGCGTTATGATTCATTTTCGACGGCGCAAAGTTCCCGCGCATTGGTGCTTGTTGCCGTGCATCGGTTCACTTTTTCCGCACCTTTATTCGCCATTCGAGGCCGATTTTCGCTATCTTTGTCCTCGAAAGGGGGAGTATGCCCCCTCGCTGCGACGATGAACGAGAGACAAAGAGAGCCCGGCAACGCCATTCTGCCGGCCGAATGTTCGCTCATGGAGGAGACCGCCGCCTTCGAGGCGCTCTTTCCGTGCGGACGCACCGTGCGCGACAGCTTCGACGGGCTGCGTATCGCGCTCTGTACGGAGGGCGCGATGCGCATCGAGGTGGACGGCATCGGCCACGAGCTGGAGCGCGGTCAGCTGCTCTGCCTCACCCCTTCGCGCCGCATCCGCGTGGAGTCGCACACGGCGGAGCTCCGGCTGCGGATGCTCAGCTTCTCGTTCGACTTTCTGGCCGGGCAGCCCTTCCTGCTCCGGGCCTCGGTCAGCGAGGCGATGGAGCAGAGCCCCTGCATCGCGCCCGACCGTCAGGCGTGGCGGAGCCTGAGCGAGCTCTTCGACTTCCTGCGCATGCAGCTTGCCCGCGACGGCTTCCCCTCGCGCCGCGAGGTGGTCGAGGCGCTGCTGTTCGTCCTCGTCGCCGAGACCTCGCACCTCTATGCCGACCGGCCCCTGCGCCGGCGCGGCGCCCGCTGCGAGCAGATTGCCGACGGCTTCTTTGCGCTGCTCCACCGCAACTTCCGCCAGCAGCACAGCCCGAAGTTCTACGCCGCCGAGCTCTGCATCACCGAGAAGTACCTCATCCGCGCCATCTCGCGCGCCACGGAGCACACGCCCGGATACTGGATTGCGAACTTCCGCCTGCGCGAGGCCAACGTGCTGCTGCGCTCGACCGACCTGAGCGTGACGGAGATTGCCGAACTGCTGGGCTTCGGCTCCCCATCGCTCTTCGCCCGCTTCTTCCGCCGCATGACGGGCTCGGCGCCGCTCTCGGTGCGCCGCACCGGAAGAAAAGGGGAATAGCGGAGAGGGCGCCGAGGCGGCCACGACCCGCTCTGCCCCGCACTGTTCCCATTCGCCCCCCATCGCTCCCGCTCCCCGTCCCGACCGTGTTCCGCCTCCTCCCGACCCTTCGCGACTCCGCTCCGCCCCTTCGCCCTCTCCGCCCGCCGCCACGCGGCCCGCGGCCCGTTCCGCCTCCTTCGACCCCGTATTCGGCCCGCATCCACCCCTTTTCCGGCGCTTTTCCGGGGCTTTTCCGGCGTCGCGGAGCCCCTTTTTTCGCCGACGGTATTTGGTTATCCCGATTTTTTTGTATATTTATAGTCGGCTAAAACGACATTCCCGGTCGCCGAAGCCCCGCACCGCCTCCGCCCGGACCGCATCGCACGGCAGCGAAACCGAGGGCAGCGATACGCACGGAAGCCTTCACCCGAGGACCGGCGCACGACGGCGCGGCAGCAACCGAAAACAACCTTAAAACTTTCACGGGATATGAAAAACTATTCAGCAAAGGAAATCAAGAACATCGTTCTCATCGGCGCGCCCGGCTCGGGTAAAACTACCCTTGCCGAAGCGATGGCTTATGAGGGTAAGGTCATCGACCGCAGGGGTAGTATCGAGACGAACAACACGCTCTCGGACAATACGGACATCGAGCACGAATACAAACGCTCGATTTACTCCACCATCCTCTTTACGGAATTCATGGAGCGCAAGCTCAACATCATCGACTGCCCCGGGTCGGACGACTTCTGCGGCAGCCTCTTTTCGGCCTTCAAGGTGGGCGACGTCGGCGTATTCCTCTTCAATGCCCAGAACGGCTGGGAGGTCGGCAGCGAAATCCAGGCCCGCTACGCCCGCATCCTCAAGAAGCCCGTCATCGGCGTCATCAACCAGCTCGATGCCGACAAGGCCAACTTCGAAGCCGCCTACGAATCCATCAAGGCCGCCTCGCGCGTGAAACCCGTCATCGTACAGTATCCCGTGAACCAGGGTCCCGAGTTCAACGCCTTCATCGACGTGCTGCTGATGAAGATGTACCGCTTCAAGGACCACGACGGACACCGCGAGGAGCTCGAAATCCCGGCCGAGGAGCTCGAAAAGGCTCAGATGCTCAACAAGGAGCTCGTCGAGATGGCCGCCGAGCACGACGAGGCGCTCATGGAGCTCTACTTCGACAAGGGTACGCTCACGCAGGACGACATCCGCTCGGGTTTGAAGATTGGTCTGGCCCGCCGCGAGGTGATGCCCATCTTCTGCACCTCGGGCCGCTACGACATCGGCACGAAGCGTCTGATGGAGTTCATCATCAACGTGGCCCCCGGCCCGCTCAAGGCCCCCAAGTTCCTCACGACCGAGGGCGAGGAGCTCGCCGCCGACGAGACGCAGCCCGCCGTGGCCTTCGTCTTCAAGAGCCAGATTGAGCAGCACATCGGTGAAATCAGCTACTTCCGCGTCATCCGCGGCAAGCTCACCGAGGGGTGCGAGCTCGTCAACACCCGCACGGGCAACAAGGAGAAGCTCTCGCAACTCTTCGCCGTGGCGGGCAAGAACCGCATCAAGGTGACCGAGCTCTCGGCCGGCGACATCGGCTGCACGGTCAAGCTCAAGGGCACGCGCACGAACGACACCCTCGCGGCAGCCGCCGCACCCGTCACCGTCGAGCCGATTGTCTTCCCCGAGCCGCGCTACCGCGCCGCCGTGAAGTGCAAGGAGCAGGCCGACGAGGAGAAGCTCGGCAAGCTGCTCGCCGACGCCAAGTACGAGGACCCCACCATCCTGGTCGAGTACTCCAAGGAGCTCAAGCAGACCATCGTCCAGGGTCAGGGCGAGCACCATCTGAACATCCTGCGCACGCGCATCGCCGCCGACAACAAGATTGCCTACGACTACATCGCGCCGCGCATCCCCTACCGCGAGACCATCACCAAGGTCGCCCAGGCCGACTACCGCCACAAGAAGCAGTCGGGCGGCGCGGGCCAGTTCGGCGAGGTGCACATGATTATCGAACCCTACTACGAGGGGATGCCCGAACCGAAGAACTACAAGATTCCCGGCAAGGGCGAGATGACCGTCAACGTCAAGACCAAGGAGGAGTACGATCTCCCGTGGGGCGGCAAGCTGCAGTTCTACTCGGCCATCGTCGGCGGCGCCATCGACGCGCGCTTCATGCCCGCCATCCTGAAGGGTATCATGGAGAAGATGGACGAGGGCCCGCTGACGGGCTCCTACGCCCGCGACATCCGCGTGGTCATCTACGACGGCAAGATGCACCCGGTGGACTCAAACGAAATCTCGTTCAAGCTGGCGGCGCGCAACGCCTTCAAGGAGGCCTTCCGCAACGCCGGGCCCAAAATCATGGAGCCCATCTACAACGTCGAGATTCTCGTGCCGAGCGAATACATGGGCGCCGTGATGAGCGACCTGCAGAACCGCCGTGCCATGATTCTGGGCATGGAGTCCGACAAGGGCTTCGACCGCCTGAACGCATCGGTGCCTCTGGCCGAGCTCTACCGCTACTCGACCTCGCTCTCGTCGCTCACGTCGGGTTCGGCAACCTACTCGATGAAGTTCGCCTCCTACGAACAGGTGCCCGCCGACGTGCAGGAGAAGCTGCTGAAGGCCTACACCGACACCGACGAGGATTGACCCTGCGGCGGAGCCTGCTCCGCCTCTGCAACGAAGAGCCGCGATGCACCAGCGTCGCGGCTCTTTTCGTTGAGCCGGCCGAGCGTTAAGTTAACGTTAACAATCCATGAAGAGGTCGTTTCGGCGAAAAATTTGGCGTAATTTTGTCCAAACAATCAAGGACCTCTCATGAGCGAAATCTACACCGTCATCATCGTCATTCTCGGGATTCTCGCTGTCTCCGGCCTCTTTGTCGGCGTGACGAACGACGCCGTCAACTTCCTCAACTCCGCCATCGGGTCGAAAGCCGCCTCGATGAAAACGATTCTCACGGTGGCCTCCGTCGGCATCATCATCGGAGTCCTCACCTCGAGCGGCATGATGGAGGTGGCCCGCAGCGGCATGTTCGACCCCGGACGATTCACCTTCCAGGAGGTGATGACCCTCTATCTGGGCGTCATGTTCGCCAACGTCATCCTGCTCGACCTCTACAACTCGTGGGGTCTGCCCACCTCGACCACCGTTTCGCTGATTTTCTGTCTGCTGGGCTCGGCCATCGCCGTCTCCATCTACAAAATCTCGAACGACCCGGCGCTGGGGACCTCCGCACTGGGCGAATTCATCAACACGTCGCGGGCCATGGGTATCGTCTCGGCGATTCTGCTCTCGGTGGTCATCGCCTTCACCTGCGGCACGGTGGTGATGTACATCTCGCGCACCATCTTCTCGTTCCGCTACACGGCGCTCTTCCGCCGCTACGGCTCGCTCTGGTGCGGCGCCTCGCTGACGGCCATCGTCTACTTCGCCCTCTTCAAGGGGCTCAAGACGGTGCTCGCAGGCCTCGCCTTCATCCGCTTCATCGACCAGCACCTGCTCCTCTCGCTGTTTATCTGCTGGGTGGGCTGCTCGCTGCTGCTCTTCTTCATCCAGCGGCTCAAAATCAACATCCTGCGCATCACGATTCTGGCCGGCACCTTCTCGCTGGCGCTCGCCTTCGCCGGCAACGACCTGGTCAACTTCATCGGCGTGCCCGTGGCCGGATTCGACGCCTACAGCATCGCCCGCCACGCCGGCGACAGCCAGATGCTCATGGGTGCGCTCAACGAGAACGTCCCGGCCAACTTCCTGGTGCTGCTCGCCGCGGGCGCCATCATGATTCTCACGCTCTGGACCTCGAAGAAGTCGATGCACGTCACCGAGACCGAAATCTCGCTCTCGGCACAGGGCGACGAGGGCTCCGAGCAGTACGGCTCGTCGCTCTTCTCGCGCACGATTGTCCGCGCGGCGCTCAACATCAACGCCGGCATCGCGCGCGTCATTCCGCAGCGCGTCCGCGACGCCATCTCGCGCCGCTTCGAATACGAGGACGTCGAACACAGCGGCGCCCCCTACGACATGATTCGCGCCACGGTGAACCTCACCACCTCGTCGCTGCTCATCGCCATGGCCACCTCGCTCAAGCTCCCCCTCTCGACCACCTACGTCTGCTTCATGGTGGCAATGGGAACGTCGCTGGCCGACCGCGCCTGGGGCCGCGAGAGTGCCGTATACCGCATCTCGGGCGTGATGACCGTCGTCGCTGGATGGTTCGTCACGGCGCTCGGCGGATTCCTCATCGCCTTCATCGTCGGGCTGGCGCTCGTCTACGGCGGCACGACGGCCTTCGTGGTCATCACGCTGCTGTGCGGCTACATGCTCTACCACAGCAACTTCCGCAAGAAGGAGAAGCAGACCGCCACGCAGAGCAGGAAGGAGACCACCAACGAGGACATCATCCACAGCCTGCGCGAAGAGGTCTGCACCACGATGGAGAGCGCCACGAAAATCTACGACCGCACGCTCATCGCCGTGATGATGGAGAACCGCAAGGAGCTGCGCAACATGGTCAAGGAGTCGAACGACCTCTTCTACCAGTCGCGCGAACGCAAGTACACGCTGCTGCCCACGCTCAAGCAGCTGCAGAGCGGCGACGTCAATACGGCCCACTACTACGTCCAGGTGGTCGACTACCTCAACGAGATGACCAAGGCGCTGATGCACATCACGCGCCCGGCATTCGAGCACATCGACAACAACCACGAGGGGCTCTCGAAGGCGCAGGCCAAGGACCTGATGTCCATCAACGACGACGTGGAGTCAATCTACCGCCGCATCAACCAGATGCTGCGCGAGGGCGACTTCTCGGATATCGAGGAGGTGCTCACGCTGCGTGACCAGCTCTTCGAGTCCATCGCCGAGGCCATCAAGTCGGAGCTCTGCCGCATCAACGAAGCCAAGGTGAACACCAAGGCCTCAATGCTCTATCTGACGATTCTCAACGAGACGAAGAACATGGTGCTCCAGTCGCGCAACCTGCTCAAGTCGCAGGAGTACTTCCTCAAGCACCGCACGGGTCCCACGACCTGGATTGTCAGTTCGAAAAAGTAACCTACCAGGGGGAGGCTGAAGGGCCGGGGAGCCGGAGGACCGGGGAGCCGGACGGTCAGAAAACGGACCGGGCAGCCGGGGAAACAGACCTGCGACCGAAAAACGAGCCGGGCAGCCGGAGAACGGACCGGGCAGCCGGAGAAACAAACCGGGCGGCCGGAGAACGTCTCACCGTCGGGAAACAAACCGGGCAGCCGGGGAAACAGACCTGCGACCGAAAAACGAGCCGGGCAGCCGGGGAACGGACCAGGCAGCCGGAGAAACAAACCGGGCCGCCGGGGAACGGACCGGGCCGCCGGGACGGTTGAAAAAAGTGGAACAATGGATATAGCACAAGCCAAACGGCGCGAAAACATCGCCGAATACATCCTCTATCTGTGGCAGCTCGAGGACCTGCTGCGCGCGCTGCAGTTCAGCCCCGAGGCCATCTTCTCGCAGCTCGTCGAGCCGCGCAAGGACATCCCCGAGGAGAAGAAGCACCTCTTCCTGCTCTGGTACATGGACATCGTCAACCTGCTCCACCAGGAGGGCAAGGACGAAAAGGGCCACCTGGAGCATACGCTCCACCTCATCGCCGACATGCACAACCTCCACCTCCAGCTGCTCAAGCTCCCCGTGGGGGCCCACTACCGCACCACCTTCGCACGGCTCGAGCCCGAACTGCCGCGGCTGCGCCAGATTATAGGGAACCCCGGCATGAGCGACACGGAGCTCTGCTTCCGCGCCCTCTACGCCGCCATGCTCTACCGCATCAAGGGCGAGGGGGGCAAGTCGGCCGTCACCGACACGCTCGAATTCGTCTCGCCCGTCATCGCCGAGCTGGCCGACATGTACCGCAAGGTCGAAACCGGCGAGGTGGACCTCTTCAAGAACGACTGAGCCGCGCTCGAAGCGCTCCCCGACCGGAAACGGCCCCCTCCTCCGGGCTGAACCACACCGACACAAAAACCGGGCAACTGAGCCGCGCACGAAGCACTCCCCGACCGGAAGCGGCCCCCTCCTCCGGGCCGAATCACACCGACACAAAAACCGGGCAACAGGGCCGCCCGAGCCGAAAGCACCGAAAGCCACTTCGACGCTCCGACCGCCGTCACTTCGACCGCCCGCACCGAAAAGGCGCCGCCGACCGCCGCGCTCCGGCACAACAAAACGAGAAAACCGGAACTTCCGCAGGGGAAGTTCCGGTTTTTCCGTTCCGGCAGAGGCGCCGTCCGCATTCATCGCCGCAGACGAGCCCCGGCCGAAGGGGGTCGGTCCGCTCAGAGGGTCCAGCCGGCCGTCCAGTCGTTGTCGGCCGGTACGGCGCCCTTGTAGTTGGCTGCCGTGAAGAAGCTCTCCGACGGAGCCTCGCCGCCGGCCACCGTACCCACGTAGTGGTTGGTCAGCGCCGGGGTGTAGTCGGTGCTGTTGTCCGTTGCGGCCTCGAAGTCGCTGTTGGTATAGATGCCCTTCTCGGATACCAGCTCCGAGCTCATGGCGATGTGGGTGAGCTTCGAAGTTCCCTCCTTGAGTGCCTGCTCGGTCTCGGTGGTCTCGAGCGTGATGCAGCCCGGCTTGCCCGTGATGAGGGCATTGCAGAGCTCGACCTGCGTACCGGCGCGCAGACGAATGCCGTGCGTGCTCTCCGTCGAGCCGTTGCCCACGAGCGTCAGGTTGGCCAGCACGGGGTGTGCCACCGGCGTGGCGCTGAAGTTCGTGCCGTTGTTGTCGCACTCCATCAGGCAGTCGCACTCGTAGCCGAGCGTCGACTCGCCCTCCTGATAGGCCACCAGGAACTGGCCGCGGCCGTTCCATCCCTCGGTCCAGTCGAACGAGTCGTCCGAGCAGCTGGTCGATACCATGTGCTTCACGTCGACCGAGCCGCCGAAGAACTCGAAGCCGTCGTCCGAGCCCTTGTAGGCCTGCAGGTACTCGACCGTCGTGCCGTTGCCCACGCCGTAGAAGGAGACGCCGTTGGCCTCATGCTCCTCGTCGAAGGCGAAGCCGGTATATTCGAGCCGGATGTAGCGCAGCGTACCCGAATTGTCGGCGTCGTCCGAGCCACCGTAGGGGGCGTTGCCGATTTCCGAGAGGACGCCGGCACCGGCATTCGTGTGGGCGCGGCCGCAGATGTGGATGCCGCCCCAGGCGCCGGGCTTCTTCAGCTCGCTGGTCATCACAATCGGCTTGGAAGCCGTACCCTGGGCGTCGATTTTGCCGCCCTGCTCCACGAGGATGTAGTCCACCACGGCATCGTCGATGGCCTCGATGGTGACCCCTTCGGCGATGTGGAGCGTTGCGCCCGACTTGACGTGCAGGCCGCCGCTCAGTTTATAGGTTCCGTCCTTGAGCAGGTAGGCATCCGAGGTGACGTTGCCCACGAGCGTCTGCCCCGAGGCGATTTCACCGCCGAGTGCCGGCGTTGCGTCGTCCGAGCTGCTCTCGGAGCAGGAGGTTGCAAGGAGCATCGCACCGGCCGCGAGGACCGCGCTCATCATCTTCCAGTTCGTTTTCATCTTGTCGAAAAGTTTTTAGTGATTTTATAATACCCTGTGGTTTGTTGCGTGTGGTGTGGCGTGAAGGCTCAGAAGCGGATGCTGAGCCCCACCTTGAAGCCCGGACCCGGCCGGTAGCGCTCCACCTCGACCGTCGTGCCGGCCTGGGGAACCTCCTGGTCGAAGACGTAGGACTGGTCGAGCAGGTTCTCCAGCTGGAGCTTCACCTCGAAGAGGCGGTTGAAGCGGTACGAGGCGGCGAAGTCGAGCGTGTGCATCGTCCGCTGCTTAACGTCGCCAAGGCCCGAGATGCCGACCGCATGGATGCGGGGCCCCAGCAGGTTGTAGAGTAGGGCCAGCGAGAGGCGCCGCTCGCCGCTCAGCGCGGGGGCATAGGTCAGGTCGGCGTTGAAGAGGTAGGGCGAGGCGCCCTGCAGCGCGCGCTCCTTGTTGGTATAGGCGCCCCCTTCGGGCAGCTTGACGTTGGTGTACATGTAGGAGCCGTTGACGCCGATGCGCAGGTCGGGCAGAAGCGCCTTGCGGATTTCGACCTCGATGCCGGCCGCCATGCCGTTGTCGGCGTTGCGGAAGGTGTGGACCGCGGCGCCGCCCGAGAGCATCTGCACCCGCTCGATGGGCTGGTCGAGAAACTTGTAGTAGCCCGTCACCGAGAGCATGTCGCCCCCGCGGTTGAAGAGCTCGTAGCGCAGGTCGACGTTGTAGTTGTAGCCGTTCTGCAGCGCCTCGTTACCGCGCAGCTGCATCGAGCCGTAGGACTCCTGGTAGAGGAACGGGGCCATCTCGATGAACGAGGGGCGGGTGACGGTCCGCGAGAGCGAGAGGCGCAGCTGCTGCCGCTCGCCGAGCGAATATTTGAGGTTGAGCGCCGGGAAGAGGTCGTTCTTGTCCAGGTCGCGCCGCTTGGCCAGACTCTGGTCGTCGTAGTAGCGGACCCACTGTTTCGATACCTCGTAGCGCACGCCGGCGTTGATGAGCAGCGCCTCGGTGGCCTGAAGGTCCAGCGAGAGGTAGCCGGCCAGAATCCGGTTGCCCGCCTCGTAGCTGTCCTTGGGCTGCTGCTGGCGGTTGATGGTGAGCGAGCCGTTCTGGACATTCTCGAACGAGAGGTAGCCGTTCGTATCGTAGATGTCGTCGATTTCGGGGTCGAGCGCCGAGAGGTCGTAGTAGAAGCGCGTGCCGCGGTAGTCGCGCGACTTGTCCTTGTAGGCGACGCCGGCCGTCAGCTTGTGGGCGCCGAAGCGGTAGTCTGCCGCCACGTGGCCGTTCCACTCATGCTCGCCGAGCTCGCCGAAGTAGCGCATCGTCTCCTGCTGGTTGAGCTTGAAGAGGGTGAGCGAGCCGTCGTCGCGGCGGCGGAACATCACCTGGCGCCGGTCGGGCTCGTCCGAGGAGGTCGAGGAGTAGGAGCCGCTCCAGCGCAGCTGCCACCGCTCGCCGAAGTCGTGCTGGCCGTTGAGCTGATGGGTCATCAGCTTGTAGATGTGGAGCACGTCGTTGCTGCCCACGAGGTTGTGCCCCTCGGCGTCGAAACCCTCGCGGCTCATGTAGGTGTCGACGGCGTTGCGGGCATAGAAGAAGGTGTAGCCCACGCGGTCGCTCTCGCGCAGGGTCATCCCCACGTTGGCCAGCGCCGCCATCTTGAGCTCCGAGGCGAAGCTGTCGTAGGTATACTCGTCGGTCACGGTGCCCGTACCCTCGAGGATACGCGTCTGGGCGTCGTCCATGCGCTGCGCGCCGTTGTCGATGCCGCCCGAGGCGAGGATGCTCAGCGTCTGGCGTCCCACCTTGAAGTTGTGGCCCCAGGCGATGTTGCCGCCGAAGGAGGGGAGCGAGGTGGAGCGCGAAACCGAGAAGTCGGTGTCGAAGATGTTCTTCGTGCGGACGTAGTCGCGGTACTCCGAAAGGCTGCAGCTCATCGCCCGCGCGTCGACCCCGGGGCGCGTGAAGAGCGAGCGGTGGTCCATGCGGTAGAAGGAGCGTCCCAGCGTGTTGAAGCGTCCGCCGACCGAGAAGCCCGCCGTGAAGAAGTTCTCGCCGTTCTGGTCCTTCGTCCCGATGTCGATGTGGGCACCCGAGTAGTCGGCGTAGGAGGTCACCTCGTAGACCTTGCTCACGGTGATGTTGCGGACGGCCGAGGCGGGGAATATGTCGAGCGGAATGAGCTTGTTGTCGGGGTTGGGCGAGGCGATGGGCTGGCCGTTGAGCGTGGTGATGCTGTAGCGGTCGCCCAGGCCGCGGACGATGAGCTGTCCGGCCGAGGCGATGGAGATGCCCGAAATCTTCTTGACGCCCTCCTTGACGTTGGCCAGACCCTTGAGCTCCATCTCGCGGGCGCCCATGTTCTCGATGGCGACGTTCGAGGCGATGCGCTCGGTCTGGAGGCTGCGCTCCGACTCGAGGTTCTTGCGGGCGGTCACCGTCACGGCCGTGAGGGTCTGCGCATCGGGCTCGAGCTCGACGAGCAGCACCCCGTCGCCCGCCGGAATGCGCACGGCGAGCTGCTGGGGGAGGTAGGAGACGTAGGAAATCTCGAGGCTGTGTTCGCCGCGGGGCAGTTCGAGCTGGAATTCGCCCGAAGCGTCGGAGGTGGTGCCGCGCGTGGTGCCGCTCAGCAGGATGGTGGCTCCGATGAGCGGTTCGCGGGTCGTGCGGTCGATGACGCGGCCCCGGAGCGGCGCAGCCTGGAGGACGGCCGCGAAAAACAGGGCGACAAAGGTAAGTACGATAGCGGTTTTCTTCTGCATCCTCATAGTAGTTCTTTTCCGGATGCAAAAGTCCGAAGAGTTTGTTGCAGCGGCATGTGAAACGTGTGACAATCCGTTTACACGCCGCACGGGGACATCGGGGCACCTATATTTATTGGAAAAGGGTGTTTTTTATCCCCCGACGGGCGCAAAAAAGCGGACGCATGCCTTTTCGGGAGGCATGCGTCCGCATAAGGGAAGAGGGCCCCGGCTCCGCTACCGCGCGGCGAGGCTGTCGAGCAGAGCTCGGGCCCGGGCGAGCAGCTCGGGCCACGGGCGCGCGGGGTCGGGCTCGGCGAACTGCGCCACCGTGCGGTTGAGCTCGTCGAGGCATGCGGCGGCCTCGGCCGAGGGGTCGGCCATCAGCTCGCGGCGCAGCAGGTCGATTTTCTCGTAGTCCTCAATCCCCTCGCGCAGCTGCTCGAAACGCACCGAGGAGCGCGCCCCGGGGTAGACGATGAAGGTGTCGCCCGCAGGCCAGGCCGTGAAGCGCGAATCGCGCTGCGGGTCGGCCGGCCACGAGTTGTAGGCCCAGCGCAGCATGCCGTCGTAGCCCGCCGCCGCGGCGAACCACCCCATGTAGAGCGCCTCCCACGGCCGGGAGAAGGTGAAGGTGTTGGGGAAGGCCGACGAGCAGCAGACGTAGAAGGTGGTCACCAGCCCCTCGCTCCGGCGGCGGGCGAGCTCCGACGCTTCCACGCGGCAGTCAATCTGCACGCAGACATCCTCCAAATCCTCATAGCGGCGGTAGCTGGCGTGGTTGTCGGCCAGGGCGATGCCCAGCTCGGGGGCTTCGCGGCGCAGCAGCGCCACGGCCCGCTCCATGGTCTCGGGGTCGCGTTCGTCCATGGCCACGTTGCAGAGTCCCAGCCATCCCCGCTCGTCGAGATGGGCCGTAAAGTCGTGGAGGAAGGGGGTCCAGTACTCCTCGAAGCGGGGCGTCGCCGGGTCGGCCTCGACCTCGCACAACGCTCCCTTCGCCTCGTCGCGGTACTCGAGCAGGTTGTTCCACGGCAGCAGCGAGTAGCAGTTGATGGCCCCGACGATGCCCTCCTCGCGGCAGAGGGTGACCCAGCGGTCGAAGCGCGTATAGTCGTAGTGCCACGTTCCGTCGGCGCGGCGGCTCCAGAGAATCATCGGGTCGTAGGCGTCGTAGCACTGGTGGTTCCAGGGGTCGCGGTTGAGCGTCGCCGTCACCACCTTCTGCCCCGCGTCGGCCAGCATCCGCACCAGCGGACGCAGCGCCTTGAAGTGGGCGTCGCTCCAGAGCTCCACCCCCTCGACGCGGGCCACGGCGGCGGGATGCTGCCACAGGTCGAGGTGGAAGCGCCACGCCTCGGACGGCGGCAGCTGCCGGTCGAGCACCTGAAGGTCGAGCTCCAGGCGCCGGCGGGCAACCCCCTGCCCCTCGACGGTGAGCGTCGTGCGGTAGAGTCCCGGAACGGCGCCGGCCGGGATGTCGAGCGTCACCCAGACGGGGCGTGTCGTGCAGCTCTCCAGGTCGAAGCGGTCGAGCGTGTCGAGCAGGTCGGGCGAGAGCGACGCGGCAAAGTCGCCGTCGTTGCGGTAGCCGCATCCGGGGCCGAACTCGTCGGTCAGCACGTAGCGCACGAAGCGCAGCCGCGCGACGTTGGCCGGGAGCGATGTGCCCCGGCCGCGGAAGCGGCCGATGGTGCAGCGCACGGCGCCCACGCTGTCGGGCGACCAGAGCAGCAGCTGGGCCGAGCAGCGCTCGCCGCGCCACGCCGTAAGGCGGCAGCGGGAGGAGTCAAGCTGCGGCGCAACCGAGCGGGGGTAGCGTTCGTCGACGGAGCACCACGAGACGTTGAGCCCCGGGGTGACGGCCGTCCAGTCGGCCAGCGTGTCGGCCGTGGGGTCGTCGGCCTCGCGGAAGGTGACAACCGCGCCGGGCGAGGAGCAGCCCGCAGCCGCGAGCAGAAGGGTGAGCAGAAGCATGTACAGAAGCGGCCGCAGTGAGGGCCGCAGAGGGATGTGAAGTTCCGAAGGCATGGAATATGAAGGTTGGTCGGGTATTCGATGTTCGGTCGGGGCGGCACGCTGCCGCTTCGCACTCCAAAGATACGAAAAAACGGCGGAACCGATGCTCGGAACCGGCAGATTCCGACAAAGACCGGGCACAAAAAGAGCGGAGCGGCGATTCCGCAGAATCGCTGCTCCGCTCTGTCTCCCGGCCGGGCGGCTGCCCGGCCGAAGGGTGCTCCGCTGCGGGAGGCGACCTCCGCCAGGCCGAAGCCCGGGGCGGGCGCCTTCACGCGCGGGCGGCGCTACCGAACCTCGACCTTGAGGTTCTGGTAGTAGTTCTGGTCCGTAATGGTGATACGGCCTCCGTCGATGGCGCTCTTCTGCTCGGCCGTCACGTAGAGCGTCTTGATGTAGTAGCTGTTGAGCGTGATGCTCTGGATGTTGGGGCATCCCGTGACGTCGAGCCACTCGGCCTTGTCGTAGGAGGAGTACTTCGACGAGAACTCGATAATCTTGACCGAAGCGCCCGAAACGGTGAGCGATGCGGCGTAAACGGGCATGCAGTAGAGGCCCTCGAATACGAGCCGTCCGTCGGTAATCGGCGCGTCACCGATGTTGATGACCTCGAGCGGCGCCGGCGTGATGTAGGAGCGCCAGCCGCTGGACGAACTGTACCTGTTGATGTCGGTCAGGTTGGGGTTGCCGCTCAGGTCGAGCTCCTTGATGGGATTCATGCCGATGCCGCTGGGGGCCAGCGTCTTCAGGTTCTTGAAGGCCTCGATGCCCTTGAGCGAGGAGATGTTCTTGCGGTAGAGGTCCGGCAGCTGGGTTGCAGCCTCGCCCGTCTCCGTAAGCAGGCACTCCGTACCGTCGAGCACCGTGATGTAGCCCGCATCGATGAGCAGCTGGCGGAAGGCGTCGTCGGGGAATTCGATGCCCTGGGGACGCTCGCCCTGCACGACGGCAATCTCGGCCCCAAGCGACGCCTCGTCGGTGCGCAGGTAGATGAAGCCCGAACGGAAGGGCTCCTCGGCAGGCTGTACCGTGAATACGAGCTCCTGCTCCTGCAGCTCCTCCGACTGGAGGGGCTCCGACTGGAGCACAATCCACTCGCCCGAAGGCTCGACGCGGAAGGGCAGGTTGCTCCGCACGTGCAGACGCAGCTCGGCACCCTCGACCGGCACCTCGAACGACGACTCGGTCACCTCGAGCAGCAGGTTGCGCTCCTGGTGCACGGTCACCGTGCGCTCGTCACCTTCCTTGTTGGAGACCACCAGCTGCGCGTCGCGGTTGCGGCCCGTCGCATTGGCGTCGACCTCGAAGTAGAAGAACGAGAGCGACCCGCGCGTCTCGACCTGGTGAATCCAGTCGACCTCCTCCACGAAGCGCACCGAGGTCTCGCTCGACGACTCGAGCCGCAGGCGGAACTCGCCGCCCTCGGGGGTGAAGGTGTAGCGGTCGCCGTTGAGCGTGAACTCCGAGGCGGCCTGCTGCGTGACCGTCAGACGGCGCTCCTCGCCGCCGCAGATGAAGGTGAAGAGCACCTCGCGCGCCTCGGGCTCGATGTTGGGCTCGACGGTAAAGCTCACCGCCTGGCCGCTCACACCCTCCTCGCTCGAGGGACGGCACCACAGCTGGCGGCCGCCCAGACGCCACTCGCCGCTGCTCGTTACGGTCACTTCGTTCGTCCCCTCGAGCGCCGCGCCCGATGCGTCGAAGGCAAGCGTCTCGACCGACAGCGTCAGCGTATCGGAGGGAACCGGAGCCTCGGCTCCGTTGTCGTCGCTGCATCCGGTCCAGGCCAGAGCGGCGGCGAACATCCAAAATATCTTTTTCATCATGTTGCGATTCTTTTCGTGTTAATCTGCTTTTCCGCGCGGCACGGCTCCGCCTCCGCGGCGGAGCGTGCCTTAACGGCTACTTCCAGTCCTTCTCGTGACGCACGCCCGACCATACGGCCTCGTCGTCGTAGATGTACTTGGCCACGTCGTTCAGCGGCGTGAACTGGCTGTTGCCCGGCTTGAGGTTGTAGACCATCTGCACGCCGTTGCCGCTGCTGCGGTTGGTCCGCAGGTTGGCGGGGTTCGACTCCGAGCCGTAGGTCATGTCGAGCGACGCCTCGCCCCACTGGCTGCGCGAGAGGCCCAGATGCGGCGGCGGCATCAGCACGTCGTAGTCGCAGTAGGCGTAGTCGATGAAGTCGCCCGGGCGAACCCCCTCGACGGCCGACTTGAAGCCGTAGTTGGCCTGGCCAATCTGATAGAGCTGCACCAGCTTGTCGGGCATCGCCATCTTCACCTCGTAGAGCAGGCGCGCATAGGGGCCGGGCCCGTAGGTCACGCACCCGGGCCAGAGCTGCGAGAGGTGCGCCTCGTACTGCGAGTACTCGTCGTCGAAGTCGACGCCGTCGAGCCCGTAGGTCTCGACAATCGACTTCAGCTCCTGGGCGAACTGGTGCGCCGCGGCATCCGAGAGGTTGGCCACGCCCGAGCCGTCGCCGTTGCCCAGAATCGTCAGGCTCACGCGCATGCCGGCATCCTGCAGCGGCTTGATGTAGATATCACGGTTGTCGAGGATGTGGCGCACGTTGGGGTTGAGCACCACGCCCACGCGCTTCTCCTCCTCGAGCCAGTTGATGTTGGCCGCAAAGATGTTGACGATGTCGAAGAGCGGTTTGCCGCTCGCCTTGCAGCTCCACTCCAGGGCGTTGAGCGGGTTGTTCTCGTTGACCTCGACGTAGCATACGGTGATGAAGCCCGTGCTCTTCTGCGTCGAGGGGTGCTCGCCGCGCACCTGCACCCAGAAGATGTAGGAGCCCTCCGTCGAGGAGACGGTCACCCCCTCGGTCGGGCTGCTCAGACGCAGCGGCAGGGCGTAGCTCTTCCCCTCGCTCATCGCCTCGTCGGGCCGCACGCTCACGCGCAGCAGCTCCGAACGGGTGCTCTTGGGGCCTACGAGCAGCGCTCCGTCGGCCTCGAGCTCGACGGCCTGGGCCGGAACCGCCTCGAAGGAGGTGGCATGGGCCTCGTTGTAGGCCTCGAGCACCGTGGGGTCGTAGGTGAACTTGAGGTCGACGGCACGGCCCGCGGCCGAGCTCAGCACCACCTGCACCTCGCCCGACACCGGCTCGGTGTAGAGCTGCAGCGTGGCGCCGGCGGCACCCTGCGGGTTGTAGACCGTGCACAGACACTCGCCGACGGGGTCGATGCGCCCCTCGTCGATTCCGTTGGGGATGATGTCATCCTCGGCGCACGACACCAGCGCCGTGGCGCAGATGGCAGCCAGAACTCCCCATCGCATATTCTTCATGTGGTTCATAACGAATTCCAGTTTTTGTAAGTCAGTAGATTAGTTGGCATCGGGGGCGGTTTCGGGCAGCGATACCTCGGTCCACTTCAGCGGGCTGTCGGCCGTACCGTTGTTGCCGTTGCCCGTCTGGTCGCGGATGGTGTCGCCCGTACCCTCGTCGAATTTCCAGTAGGCCACCAGCCCCTCGCTGGCGGGGTCGACCTCGTAGACGTGCGAGGCAATCTCCTCCTGCGTGCGCACCACGTTCCAGATGCGGCACTCGCAGATTTCTCCGTGGAGCTCGCGGCCCGAGGCGTAGGAGTAGCCGATGTTGAAGTAGTGCGCCTTGCCCTGCGCATCGTTCTTGGGCTGGCCCAGGTTGATGGCCGAGAAGGAGTTGCCGCTCTTGTCGAGCGACACCTCGCCGTTGATGTAGACCACCACGCGGCCGGCGGCCACGTCGCACGTCACGGCGATGTGGGTCCACTCGTTGGCCGGGATGAGGCAGGTCGAGGCCTCCGTGAAGTTGGTGCCTCCGCCGTAGGAGGTCGGCAGGACCACCTGCAGCTGGTTGGGGGCCAGGCCGTTGTCGCTGATACGAATCAGGCAGTGGCCCTCGATGCCCATCACGGTCTTGATGCCCGGTTCGAGCACGTAGTCGTGGCAGCGGACGAGCGCCTCCATCGTCAGGGTGTTCAGTCCGTTGAGCACCTTCGACGATGCGCTCTGTCCGTCGAGCACCTTGTCGAAGGCGATGTAGTTGCTGTCCTCGAGGTCGGCCACCACGTTGATGATGGCGGCGCCGCGCAGCACGTAGTAGAGCGTGCGGGCGCTCTCCAGCACGGCGATGCCCTCGGCCGAACGCAGCGTGACGGGCAGCACGTGGAGCGAACGCGTGTCGAGCTGCCCCAGGTCGTGGAAGCGCACCGTCACGTCGGCCGAACGCGTCGAGCCGGCGGCTATCGAGGTCTCGCCGCCCGTCACCTCGAAGTAGGTTGCGGGAAGCATCTCTGCCTGCTCGCCGTAGAAGCGGTTATACTCCGCCACGAGCGACTCGTTGGCTTCGAAGAGAAGTTTCACCTCACGCTCGACCGGTTTGGGGGTCGCCGCGTGGAACGAACGCTCGTCGGTCGTGGCCGACGGCTTGACCAGCAGCGTGGTCACGCTCGTATTCTGGTCGATGTAGACCTTGTTGTCGAAATCCCCGAAGGGGGCCGGTTTCTTGTTGCAGCCCGTCAGCGAGAGAAGCACCGCGCAGGCTGCCAGAAGAGCTGTATGGAATCTTTTCATGGCCTTTTAGTTTTTAGGGGAGGGGTTGAGCGTCTCGATGGCCTCCTTCGTGTAGCGATAAATCATCGTCGAGTTGTAGTAGTCGTACTGCACGTCCATGATGCCCACGGCGGCCTTGCCGAACTCCTCGGGACGGAGCATCCACTCGGCCAGAGCGCCCAGCGCGCGCACCGAGGCACCCGACTCGTCGAGCAGATAGCCCGTCGTGTCGGTCGAGGCGGGGGGTACGGCCGAGACGAGCCATACGAAGCGGTCGGTGGGGAGCCCCTCAACACCGCACATGCGGCGGGCGCGCATGCCGAAGTCGTAGACCGACTCGGCGTCGAGGCAGCGGACCACCAGATAGTCGCAGAGCGCCGCAGCCTCCACGTCGGAGAAGTACTGGGGCGTGCCCTCGAAGAGGAGCAGAGCCTCGGGATGACGCTGGCGCCACCCCTTGAGCGCCTCGGCCACCACGGCGTCGAGCGCCAGCTGCGCCGTGCGCTCCTCGTCGGTGGCGAAGGTGATGTCGGTCGGCTCGTAGCAGAGCGTGAAGCCGTCCAGTGCATCGGCCTCCACCTCGGCCATGCGCGTCTCGAGGGCCGTGCGCAGGCGCGTTGTGGCGTCGGAGGTTCCCTCCGCGCTCTCGCCGGCTCCGTCGCCCTCCTCACCGGAGGCGAGCAGCGCCGTGCAGTCGAAGGCCCCAATGACGCGGGTCCCCTTCTCGTGCAGCGAGGCGACCTGCTCCAGTTCGCTCGCCGTCAGTCGGCCGGAGGCCTTGAGCGCCACGATGTCGACGCTGTCGGGCACGTCCGAGAAGAAGCCCCCGCGGCTGGCCGGCTGCTTGTTGCTGTTGTCGAACCAGACGATGGTCCGCTGATGCTCGCTCTGCTTCCAGGCGCGCAGCTCGGCCACGTAACGGGCGTAGAGTTCGGGGTTCGACTCCCCGAAAACCGGGTCCTTGACCGCGATTTTCTCATTCTCGGTCCACTCGCTGCACGAGACGCCCGAGAGCGCACCCGCCAGCAGCGCGGCACCGCAGATTATGTGTTTGATAGTTCGTTTCATGACTTGACTATGGATGAGGGGTTATTTGACCTTGCAGTCCCACCACAGGCGGGTCGCCATGTTGTCGGGACCGTCGAGCAGCGTGAGTGCTTCGTTGATGTGCGCATTGTTCTCCTGGTACTCCTCGACGGGATAGGGCATGCGGTTGGCATAGCCCCCCTGGGGAATCACGCCGCCGCTGCGGTTGTTCGTCGCCGGCATCAGGCGCGGATAGCCCGTACGGCGGAACTCGCACCACGCCTCGAAGCCCGAGGGGAAGATGGCCAGCCACTTCTGGGTGATAATCTGCTCGAGGTTGGTCTCGAAGTCGCCGCGCTCGTCCCACTTGACGGTGATGGCACCCGTCTCGCCCGTGTTGCTCTCCTTGCCCAGCGGGTCGACGTAGGAGGCGGGCAGCGACGTAGCGTCGGCAAGGTAGGCCTCGCAGTCACCCGACAGACCCCACTGCTCGAACGAGAGGCGCACGCCCTCCTCGTAGAGCGTCCGCGCGTCGGCCGTCGAGCCGTACCAGCCGCGCAGCGCAGCCTCGGCCTTGAGGAAGGCCACCTCGGCGGCGTTCATCCACATGAGCGGCGTGGTGTAGTCGACCACCATGTTCGAGTAGAGAAGCGACTGCGTGGGGATGCTGATGCCCGAGCGCAGGCCGATGTAGCCGTTCTGGATGCCGCCCGTGAAGGTCGACACGGTGAAGTACTTCGCCCGGCGTGGGTCCTTGTAGCCGTTCATGTAGGAGGTGATGTCGGCCGAGATGCGCGAGTCACCGCCGTTGTAGTCGTACATGACCACGCGGAAGGGGTTGTTCTGGGTCGGAATCTGGGCGTTGTCGGCATTGGAGGTGATGACCCCGCCGGCCTCCTCGCTCAGCGCCTCGCGCACCTTCGCTTCGGCCTTCTCCGGAGCCACGTAGCTCAGGCGCATGGCCATGCGCAGCTTGAGCGAGTTGGCGTAGCGGACCCACTTGACGAGGTTGCCCGCATAGACCTTGTCCGAGGTGGCCTTGATGCTCTCGGCCGAGTGGGCGCGCAGCACCTCGAGCGCCGCGTCGAGCTCGGCAAAGAGGCGGTCGTAGACCTGCTCCTGCGAGTCGTAGGGCGAGGTGAGGGCGTTATCGGCGCCAATCTGCGAGTAGGGAATCGGGCCGTAGGTGTCCGTCACGCGGTGCACGGCCGAGACGCGGATGACGCTGGCCAGCGCCAGGGCCACCTCGTCGTCCGAGTTGACCTTCAGCTTGTTGTAGGCCGTATAGATTTCGGGAATCACGCGGATGAGCATCACGCGCGTCCAGTCGTTGGTCGGGTTGAAGATGGCGATACGCGTCGACAGACCCGGGTTCGAGTCGGCCGTGTAGCCGCCCAGGGCGCCGCCCAGCACGATGTCGGTGAACTGGTGCGTGTTGACATCGAGCGGAATGACCCAACCCTGCATGCCGGTCAGAATCGACGAGACGATGTAGTTGTCGTTGTTCATGTCGTCCTTGCCCGCGGCATAGGGGTCGGTGTTGATATCTTCGAAGCTGCCCGTGCAGGCGCCGAGCAGCGCCGCCGGAGCGAGGGCCAGCAGGCAGAGGACCTTGCGGATGGATATCTTGTTCATGTTCATGACGTTTTAGAATTTAAGCCGGAGGTTGAAACCGATGTTGCGCGTCGAAGGCATCATGAAGTAGTCGATGCCCTGGTAGTAGTTGCCCGTCGTGGCCACCGATTCGGGGTCGAACGGAGCCTTGCAGTAGAGCATCCACAGGTTGCGGCCCACGAGCGAGAGGGTGATTTCGCAGACGTCGCCCAGCTTCTTGCGCGGGATGGTGTAGCCGATGGAGGCCTCCTGCAGGCGGACGTTCGTCGCCGAGTAGGTGTAGTACTGCGGGATGTTCTTGCCGCCCACCACCTCGTACCAGTTGTAGGCCGGGAGCATCGAGCCGCCGTTGATGCGCACGCCGCCCGCGTCTCGCGCCGCAGCCGAGGCCTCCGACACGCCGTAGTAGTCGAGCTGGGCCTGCGTGGCCGAGTAGACGATGCCGCCGATGCGCGCCGAAACCATGAAGCCGAAGCGGAAGTTGCCGACGCTGAAGTCGTTGCGCCATGCCATGTTGGCCTTCGGGAAGACCGAGCCCAGCTTGATGTCGTCGAGGTTGTCCGAGACGGTGTAGATTTGGTTGTTCTCGTCGACGTAGATGTGGCCGTTGGCGTCGCGCTTGAGGTCGATAATCGAGTAGAGGTCACCCAGCGAGCCCCCTTTCTTGAGGATGAAGTGGGCCTGGTTCAGACCGCCCACGTCGAGCCGGTCCTTGGTGATGAGCTGGCCCGTTTCGGGGTGGCGGTAGTTGTCGACCAGTTCGAGGATGCGGTTCTGGTTGGCGCTGAAGGTGAAGTTCGAGCTCCACGAGAACTTGCCCCACTTGTTGCTGTAGCCCAGCGCCAGCTCGACACCGCGGTTACGCACCGAACCCGTCTGCACGTAGAGGGTCGAGTAGCCCGACGAAACGGAAATCTGCGGGTCGAAGGTCTGGTTGTAGGTCTTCGTGTTGTAGTACGAGACGTCGAGGTTGAAGTGCTTGAGGAAGCGCATCGTCAGACCCACCTCCCACGAGTCGGTACGCTCGGGCTTCAGGTCGTAGAACGGGTAGTTGGTCTCGGTCTTCCAGACCTTGTTGTCGGCGTCCCACACGTAGATGGGGTTGGCCAGGAAGCGTGCGAAGGGCATACCCACCGAGGCCCATGAACCGCGCAGCTTGACGTAGGAGAGCTCCTCGGGCATGTTGGGAATCAGCTGCGAGAGGACCACCGAGGCGCCAATCGAGGGGTAGAAGAACGACGACTTGACCGACTGGGGTCCCGCCAGCTGCGAGGGCCAGTCGTTGCGGCCCGTCAGCGTGAGGTAATAGGTCCCCTTGTAGCCGATTTCGGCCGAGGCGAAGAGCGACTGGTACTGCTCGCGCCAGCCGGCCTGCTCGCGGCGCACGCGCGTGTCGTCGAGCTGGAAGACGTTGAAGAGGTTGGCGATGCCCGACTCCATGATGGGGCCGCGGTTCTTGAAGGAGTCCTGACGGATGTCCGAGATGATGGCACCGACGTTGGCCTGCAGCGACCAGTCCTCGCCGAAGGTCTTGTTGATGTTGAGCAGCACGTCGCCGTAGGTCTGCTGGTCCTCGGTCTTGGTGATGCCGTACAGACCGTTGCTCGAACCCTCGATGAGCGTCGAGTTCGAGGTGGCGTAGAACTTCTCGGTGTAGTTGTTCACCGAGTTGTCGATGCGGATGCGGCCCGATACCGAGAGCCAGTCGAGAATCTTGTAGGAGATGTTGGCGCTGAGCATGTAGCGGCGGCGGTCGTTCTCGCGCAGGTTGCGGTAGTTAATCCAGTAGGGGTTCTGCATCGTGAGGTTGCCCGCACCAATCCATTCGTCCCAGTCCTGGACGTAGATGCGGCGTTCGGGGTCGTAGCGCTCGAACATCCGCGCACGGTTCCAGTCGTTGCCGCGCGGGAAGAGGTAGGCCGAGACCAGCGGGTTGGCGTAGGTACCCTGGTTAATCATGTTGCAGTCGCTCTGCATGATGTAGGAGGCGCTCAGATCGATGGTCATGCGGTCCTTGAGCAGCGAGGTGGTGTTGCGCGCCGTGAAGTTGTAGCGGTCGTAGCCGTTGTTGGGGACGATGCCGCGCGAGTTGACGGCCGAAGCCGAGAGGTAGGTCTGGTTGTGGTCCGTACCGGTCGAGAGCGAGACGGTCTCGGTGCCGACGACGCCCGTCTGGAGGTAGTCCGAGGCGGGGGAGTAGCCCGTGCGGTCCTGCGGCTGGAGGCGGCTGCCCCAGCTCATGAGCGTCTGACCCTCCGAGGCGTAGAGGTTGCCCGTGCCGTAGCGGTTCTGGAAGCGGGGCATCACGAAGGGCGAGAGCACCTCGGTGTTGCTCGTCACGGTGACGGTCGTGCGGCCGGCCATACCCTTCTTCGTGGTGATGACGATGGCGCCGTTCGAGGCGTAGCTGCCGTAGAGGGCCGCTGCGGCGGCACCCGTCAGCACCGACACCGACTCGATGTCCTCGGGGTTGATGTCGGCCACGGCCTCCGACGTACCGGCCGAGTCGAACTCCGTGCCGCCCTCACCGCTGAGGTTGTACATCGGCACGCCGTCGATGACGTAAAGGGCGTTCGACGACTGGTCGATGCCCTTCGTACCGCGCATGACCACCTTCGAGGCGCCGCCGACACCCGACGACGAGGCGTTGATGTTCACACCGGCCACCTTGCCGTTGAGCGCATTGACGAAGTTGACATCCTTGTTGCCGATGATGTCGTCCGACGAAATCTGCTGCACGTTGTAGGAGAGGGCCTTCTCGGAGCGCTTGATGCCGAGGGCCGTCACCACGACGGCGTCCATGTTGAGCGACGACTCGCTCAGCGTGATGTCAATCGTCGTGCGGGAGCCCACGGCAGCCTCGGCGTCGTTGTAGCCCAGGTAGCTGGCCAGCAGCACGGCGCCGGAGGCCGGAGCGGGAACATGGAGCGTATAGGAGCCGTCGGCCCCGGTGCTGGCACCGACGGTCGTACCCTTGACGATGACCGTCGCGCCGATGACCGGAACGCCGGCCTTGTCGGTCACGCGGCCCGTCACCACGCGGGGCTGGTCATCCACCTTGCGGGGCGTGAGCATGATGTGGTTGCCCGAGAGCTCCCAGCCGAGCTTCGTCCCCTCGACCAGACGGTCGAGCACGGTCGACAGAGGCTCCTGACGAGCGTGGAGCGTCACGCGGTGGTCGGGGTCGATGTCCTGCGTCTTGTAGAAGAACATCAGCGACGTCTGTTTCTCAATCTGTACGACGGCGTCGTCGAGCGTACCGCCGTCCACAGAGACGCTGACCCGCCGCGAGAGGGCGTCGGTCTGCGCCGAAACCGTCATTTTGCCGCCCACGAGCAGGAAAAGCAGCGTCAGGACGACAAGATTCAGATTTTTTTTCATAAATTTAACAGCTCTTAAGTGAGTAGTTTATACCCGCACGCCGCGAGACACCGTCGAAGAGGCGCCTGCGGGTGTGGACGAATTGTGAGTGATTCGGGAGCCGGGGAATGTTCGCAGCATGTCCGGCTCCGTCTCTTTTTTTATGGATAGGGAAAAGGGGAGAATGGTCCGTCAATGGAGCATAGGCAGAAAAGGTTTAAGGTTCAACGTCTCGGTTTCGGTTATTCGTAGTCGCCGCGCGGCGGGCGCGGCATGCGGTTTTCGGTGCGGTTTTCGGTGCGGGGCCGGTCGGTTGGCCGGGCCGGGGTCGATTGGTTGGTTTGCAGGTAAGTCGGTCGGTTCGTCTATCGGTTGGTCGTTCTATTGTTCTATTGTTCTATCGGTCGGTTGTTCTATCGGTCAATTGGCTGGTTGTTCGGGTCTTCGGGCTTCGGTGCCGGGCTACCGGCGCCGCGCCGAGATGCGGAAGGTATTCCCCTCGCGCACGATGTGCAGACGGTGGTCGTAGTTGAGAATCGAGAAGACCTCGTCGAGGCGCTCCGTGAGCGAGAAGGTTCCCGTATAGCGGATGTCGCCCAGCGACTCGTCCTCCAGGATGATGCGCACGCCGTAGTAGTTCTGCAGGCGGGCGGCAATGTGGTCGAGGCTCTCGTCGCGGAAGCGGTAGACGCCGTCCTCCCACGAGCACTGGCGCTCGTAGGCGTCGAGCGGCGTGAGGCGGTAGGTGCCGTCGTTCGTGTCGTAGCTGCACTGCTCGTTGGGGTGCAGGCGGAGCGTGCGGAGCAGACGTCCCTCGTTGTCGAGCAGGTCGAGCCCCACCGAGCCGCTCAGCAGCGTCACGGTGTTGACCTCCTCGTTGGAGTAGGCCTGCACGTTGAAGGTGGTGCCGAGGACGCGCACCGACTGACGGCGCGAGTGGACGATGAAGGGGTGCTCGGCGTCGTGTTCGACGTCGAAATAGGCCTCGCCGTCGAGCCACACCTCGCGCGCACCCGAGCCGAACGAGGCGGGATAGCGCAGGCTCGACGAGGCCTTCATCGTCACGTGGGTACCGTCG
Organism: Alistipes sp. An31A; assembly: GCF_002159425.1. Taxonomy (NCBI): domain Bacteria; kingdom Pseudomonadati; phylum Bacteroidota; class Bacteroidia; order Bacteroidales; family Rikenellaceae; genus Alistipes; species Alistipes sp. An31A. Next base: position 1,593 of record NZ_NFIO01000011.1, on the reverse strand, counting down.
GCGAGCACCAGCTGCGACTTGCTGCCGGCATCGACACGGATGGTGTTGTAGGTGTCGGCCGAACGCTGCGCGTCGAATCCGCGCCCGACGACCAGCCCCACGACCAGCATCGCCGCAGCGGCTGCGGCATAGCCTGCGGCGCGGAGCCACACTCTGCGCGGACGATTGGTTTTCATCGATTTAATGGAGGGAGCCGAAGCGGTCGCACCGGCAAATTCGTGACGCTCGAGCAGCCTGCGCCGCAGGGCGTCGACATCGACGCGGGCGGCCTCCGACGCGGCGCTGCGTTCGGCGTAGAGGTGCTTCATACCGTAGAGGAACTCGGCATGCGCCGCATCCTCGGCGAGCCATGCCTTCAGCAGGTCGGCCTCATGCGGCGTGCAATCGCCTTCAAGATAGGCGACAAGAGCGGATTCCAGCTCGGGGGAGAGTTCCTTCATCGGTTGCAGTTTTTACCCATAGAACACTCCGTGCGGCCGAATTACCTACGCCGGCAACAAAAAATTCATCGAAACGTGCAGAAAAGGGAGAGGGCGAGGGCCGAAAGGAGCAGCACGCGCATCCGTTCGCGCAGGAACCGGAGCGCCTTGTAGAGCTGGGCGTCGACCGTGCGGCGCGAGATGCCGAGGCGCGCGGCGATTTCGTCGCTCCGCAGTTCGTCGTACCACGAGAGGCGGAAGACCTCGCGGCAGCGGTCCGGCAGCTCCTCGATGGAGCGGAGCAGCCGCTCGGTGCGCTCATCGCGCGGCTCGTCGAGCACGCGCAGCTCATACTCCACCTCGCCCAGCCGCAGTTCGGCGAGCGAATTCCGGGCAAAGCGGTCGGCCACCATCTCGTGGCGAATTGCATTGCGGCAGCCGTTCAGCACGCTGCGGTAGAGGTAGGAGCGGAGCTCGGACGTGGGCATGAGGAAGCGCTCCTGCTGCCAGATGCGGACAAAGACATCCTGGACGATGTCCTCGGCGAACTCGTCGGAGACAAAACGGCGGGCAAAAACGACCATCCGGGCCGCATACTCCTTGTAGATGCGGTCGAAACGGTCGAAATCGTTCGTTTCTCGCGAAGTCAAAGTCGTCATACCTTCATCCGGGCCGACCGTATGCCGAAAAGAAACGCACACGGGGCAAAAGACAAAGATAGTGAAAAGATACGAAAAAGAAACTGATTCGGTCACGACTTGACGGGAACCCGGGCGGAGCAGCGCCCCGCACCGGCAAGCCTTCCGGCCCCGCGAGGGCCCTCTACCATCCGCTCCAGGCCGTCCCGCCACAACTTTCGGCATCTGACAGCCCCAAATGAAACCAGCCAATACATGCCTCCACTCCTTTCATCCACTCATCGGCCAACCTGCAGCCATCATCCGGTTGCTTCGCAGTACTTCCGCTCCTTCTGCTCGCTCCCCAGAGCCGCGCCCCGCTCGCATACGGGCACAAAAAAAGGTCAGACCTTGTGAGTCTGACCTTGAAGAGGCGGCTACCTACTCTCCCACGGGATAACCGCAGTACCATCGGCGTAAGTGAGCTTAACTTCTCTGTTCGGAATGGGAAGAGGTGGAACCTCACTGCTATAGCCACCTAAAAGAACGTTTTTACG